>MFGM01000001.1 GCA_001778275.1 Candidatus Falkowbacteria bacterium RIFOXYC2_FULL_48_21
AAAAACTCCAAATCTTTTTTTTATCCAGCAATCCTTGCACGTAAAGCCGACTAAGCCCGAGCATGACATACGCCATAATCGCCAATACAAAAGCGCCAACATAATAGCTGGTCGGCAAATACGCGAGCACAACAAACAACTCAATAATGATTAGGCAAATCGGCAGCAAATACAACCAACTTTTTTGAATATTGATCTTATGAATCCAAAAGAACTGGTAAAGCAACAGGGCGAATATCGGCAGAATAATCAGCGCCATAATGGCCAAATTCAACTGCAACAAGATTACGCCGGCAAAACCGCTGGAAAACAAAAAAAAGGCGGACAAGAGCGTGATATAAAAATTCAGACTCTCGAGCGAATACGCCTGATATCGCAACGGGAGAAAAAAGTAAACAAAATATTGCCGCAAAACCAGATATAACGCCATGGCGCCAAAAACGGCCGCGACGTAAAACGCCAGCTCGTTGATCACGAACAGCACGAAGAAAAAAACAGCCAAGGAAAAGCCAATCGGTAAAATCAAAAAATGCGCAAAGACTTTGCTCAATCGACCGCCGCATACCACAAAGCAAGCAAAAACCAAATACGCCAAAAACACCGCTGCCCCCGGAATCAAAAACAACTCGCCAAACCTTACCAGCGCCAACCAAACAAAAAAAAGTATCGGCGCGACCAAAATAATTAGACGACGAATAATAAACATAGACTTAATCCAAACTTTCATTGAGACTCGAAAAAACCAACGCCGAATTGATTCCCCTAGTTACCCGGACAACTGAAAACAGCAATCGATTTAATCTGAATTATTATTTTAAGTTCCAATACTTCACTTAACCTCTTGATAAATGCCGGCCAATAATTGTTCCTCGACGGAGAAATCCGCCTCTCCGGCTTCATACTTGGCGACCACGTCCTCCACGACAGAAACAAAGCGCGCCAAAAGCGGTTGATCAGCGTCTGCGGCGGCGGCATATTGCGCAAAACGCAAATACTCCGCCAGCACAAACCGTTGTTTATCTTCACCCGTCAAGTCTGTTTGATTGAAATAAACGTCAAGAAAGCGCGCCAAATCTTCACGTAACAGCAATGTACTATTAGCAGAAATCGACGGTTCCGTCAATGCCGTGACCGACTGATCGCTTTGTGAAATTAAATGGCGGTAAACGAAAAAATACGCAACCGCCACAAGTAAAAACAAAAAAATCAAAAGCAACGAATAAACAAAACGAAAAGCTTCGGTTTTTGAATAGTGCATCATACTCATAATCTAACCGCTTGTTTCTTCCACCGATTCTTTTGTCGCCCAAAATTCCTTTACTACGACGCTAATCGCCGTAGCCACGGGAATGGCCAAAACCACGCCCACCAATCCCGCCACCTTGGCACCGATCAATAAAGCGACGATACTCACAATCGGATTTAAGCCGACCGCCTTCTGCATCACTTTCGGTACCAAAATCTGATTTTCGATCTGCTGAATGATAATATAAAAAATCAACACAAACAACGCCTTGATCGGGGATTGCGTAAACGCCAAGAAAACTGATGGAATCGCGGCCAAGACCGGCCCGAGATACGGCACAAATTCGCCAAAAGCCGCCACCACACCCAAAATCAACGCGTAATTCACGCCAAGAATAAGCAAGCCAACGTAAACCAAAACGCCAAGAATCAAACTCAAAATCAACTGCCCCTTAAGCCAATCGCCGATCTTACGTTGAATCTTATTGATCAATTGCACGGTGAACGGCTGATATTTATCCGGCAACAAATAAGTCAAAACTCGCTTGATCGCACTTTCCTCGATGGTCATGTAAAAGGTGATTACCAAAACAACAAAGAATGAAACCACCCCACCGAAAAATCCGGCCACACTCGAGAATACAGAACTCACCATGCCGGTAACATTGCCTTTGAGCGCGTTCAGTCCCTTGTCCAGTTCGCCAAGGATACCATGCTCCGCGGAAAAGTTTTTCAAATTCTCAAACACGGCTCCGGCTTTTTGAAAATATTCCGGAAAGTTGTCCGCCAGTTGTATCGTCTGCTGCGTAATCGGCGGAATCAACAGCACAATCACGAAAGCCATGGCCACCAGCAACACCACGTAGATGAGCAGAATGCTAAGCCAGCGCGGGAATCTGATTTTCTCGAGCGCGTCAACCCACGGATCAACCGCCGAGGCGAAAATCAAAGCCACGAATAAAATCGCCAGCACCTCTTTGATTAAATAAAGGAAAAACAAAACAATCACCACCAAAAAAAACTTGATAATCGTCATGATGGACAAATCAACGATTTGGCGAGGGTGAGACATAAGAATGACTTATTGGTTGACTGGTTAACGGGTAAACAGGTTAACAATCCCCCATTTATTATAGTACAGGGTTATTATACAATAAACATTTTCAATCGGCAAACGGCGCGGATCGCAACATCCGCACTATCGCACCATGCCGCCCCGCCAATCATAGTCACCTCTTAATTAAGAGTAATCATATTAATCATCGCAATCAGACTAATCCCGGTCAACGTTGACTTTTGGCTCATGTAAAATTATAATAGAAACATGCAAGCGATAATCAACAAACAAGCACACTTCAGTTACGAAATCATGGACGCTTTCGAGGCGGGCATTATTTTGCGCGGCCATGAAGTGAAAGCGGTAAAAAACGGCCAACTTAGCCTAAAAAGTGCCTATGTCAGTATTGCTCATGAGCCGGAACCGGCCCTTTATTTGATCAAAGCTCACATATCCCAATATAAATTTGCCGGAAATTTAATGAATTACGACCCGGAACGCCCGCGCAAGCTGTTAATAAAAAAAAACGAGCTGAAAACCCTGATCGGCAAGCTACAACAAAAGGGCTTGACAATCATCCCGCTTCGAGTGTATACTAAGCGCAATATCGTCAAAGTCGAAATTGGCTTAGCACGAGGCAAAAAACTGTTTGAAAAGAAAGAAGCCAAAAAATTGAAAGACATTGACCGCGATATCAGACGCACTTTGAAACATCAGTAAAAAGTCCAAAACTCAAAACTATCCCGAAAGGATCCCTTCGGGACAATCTCAAAACAAATTCAAAATCAAAAATTTGAATCTTGAATTGTTTCTAACGGAATCCCCGCCGCGCAGGCAGGCGTTCGTAAAAATTTGTTTTAAATTTAAAATTTATTTTGGATTTGTAGTTTTGAGTTTTGGATTTTTCAACAACACGGGGATGCCGGATTTCGACAGGAAATCTTGCAAAACCGCGCAGGAAGAGCGGTCGCCGCTCTCAAATCCGCGACAAAAAAACAAGTGTAAACACACTTTTCGGCAAAGTGAAGTCATTCGCAAGAGTGCCCAGCTTTGCTCTCGCTTCAATCTAACAAGATCGGAGCCATCGGCCCGCCCATACTCGCTAAGCGGTCACCGGTGTCAATAAGCGAGCTCGGCGGTAAATTATCCTTTATTTACCGCCTAAACAAACAAGGATCGAGCCGCAACTGTTTGGTCTATCTTTGAGGTTACCGGCTCTAAACAATTAAGGTAGACTATTCCTGTAGATGCGATTTTGCCTGTTTCTTGCACGCGGGTTTAACTCCCGCCATCTCCATCCTTCGCTCCGCTGAAGCGGAGCTTCGGATGGCGCAGCCATACCTGTTTTATTTAAAAAGCGAAGGATGTCCTCCGTAGCCTTGGCGAAGGAGGACACCCGGTTCAAGGACGACCCATGCGCTTTTCCAACCAAGCTGCAAGCCATTCGATTCGAAAAATATCTCAAAAGCGGCTCCGGCATTGCTTTTTCCAACAAAAGACTAATTATAAAATCCCAATGAGAAAATCCTACAAATTCCAACGCAAAGTAACCAACGAAAAAATTTATCGGGCCAATCTTCAAATTTCCGCTCCGAGCGTGTCGGTAATCGATGAACAAGGCGCGCAAATCGGGCAAATGAGCACGCGCGAGGCGATTCAGCTGGCGGAGGATCGCGGTCTCGATCTCGTCGAAGTGTCGCCACTTGCCAATCCGCCGGTGGCCAAAATTATGAACTTTGGCAGTTTTCAATATCAGCACGAAAAACTTCTAAAAAAACAACGCCTCATGTCGCGCTCGCTGGAAATGAAAAATATCCGACTGTCACTGCAAATCGGCGATCATGACAAAGAAGTACGTATCATTCAATCACAAAAATTTTTAGAAAAAGGGCACAAAATAAAGCTGGAAATAATTCTCAAAGGGCGCGAGCTTAGCCACATGGATATCGCCCGGCAAGTGCTTCGTTCTTTTCAAACGGCGCTCGGATCGAAAGTTATAGTGGAACAAGACGTCAGCAAACAAGGCAATAAATTATTTTTAATTCTCGCGCCGCAAGAATAGGCGACGTCTGAACCACTCATCGATTTAACTCTTTAAACCAATATGCCAAAGATCAAAACCCATCAATCGGTCGCCAAGCGTTTCCGCATTACAAAGAATCGAAAAATTTTAAAAAAGAAATGCGGTCAAGATCATTTCAATTCCCGCGAAACCGGCAAGGTCAAACGCCACAAGCGTCGCCCGGCCGGCATTGCCAACGCCACGATTCGAAAAAGCATCCGCCACCTCATTACCCGCGTCTAATTTCTCTCCCTCCAATTTCTATCAATTCCTATTAATTTCTACTAATTCTCACCATTATATGGCTAGAATCAAACGCGGCATGCAACACGTGAAACGCCGCCGCAAAATCATGAAAGCGGCCAAAGGCTATCGCCAAGGCCGAAAAAATCTGCTCAAGGCGGCCAAGGTCGCCATTCTCAAGGCCGGAGTTTACGCTTATCGCGACCGTAAAGCGAACAAACGCAACTTCCGCCGTCTCTACGCCGTGAGACTGAACGCCGCCCTCGATCCGATGGGCGTGAGCTACAGCAAATTCATCGGCGCGCTTAAGAAAAAGCATATTGAACTCGATCGCAAAATCCTAGCTGATCTCGCGCTAAACAATCCGAAAATTTTTGCGAAGATTGTCGAGGCGACGAAATAACTTTTCAACCGCTTCCATAATAAAAAAGTCGACCGTCCGGCCGTCTTTTTTATTTAAATTATTTTGTTCTGCCTTCTTTTCTCAAGTGCTTAATCTTCGGCACCTTGACTCCGATGCCGCGCTTGCGCGGGTCGCGTTTTGACATATTGTTAACATTATTATTACTTATGACCGCAGAATAACATAGATTCTATTATTGAGCAAGGTGTCAACAAAAAATAACCAATCGGTTACTTAGTGTCTGTGTTATTAAGCGTTGTTTCGCGTAAGGTTCTGCTCGCCTCGCTTTCGCTACGTCGAAGCGGGCGTGGTTTTGCGGAAACGTTGGCGACACAACTAACGTTGTGACCACACAGAACCGATTCAATGCGTTTTTACACTGTAAGCATTTCAAAGCGGACTGGACGGGGCTCGAACCCGCGATCTTCGCCGTGACAGGGCGATGTGTTAACCAACTACACCACCAGTCCATGTTTATTGACTGCTAGAAGTATAAGTGATTTTTTTTCACAAGTCAAGCGTCATATCCCCCAACCTAGCCAACAACCTTGATAAAAAACCGCCACGCATTGGTGGCGGCTGATATAAACTCGCACAGAACTCTCTAAACTGCCATCGGCATGAGTAAACGCTTCGCCGATTAAATATCCATAATGTGCTTTGAAACGATAATCCCTGGAAACAGGCCGCAGACATGTCCAGCCGCTTTTTCCAAATCGTCCTTG
>MFGM01000002.1 GCA_001778275.1 Candidatus Falkowbacteria bacterium RIFOXYC2_FULL_48_21
ATAACCATAATAATTTTCCGCTGTTTCACGCACGTCGCCGTTTGTATTGCGCGCGTAGCTGATCATTGATTGCACCACGCTCGGCTTGGGAAAGTTTTGACCCTTGACGTTCAACGCTAACTCATCCATCGCGCTTTTCACCAAGGAAACGCTATCATCCTGATCCAAGATATTAAAATTGCGTTCATATCCCAACCGGTCGGCATATTTCCGCAAAATCATATTACCCACGTGATGAAACGTACCGCCCCACAAACCTTTTGGCGCGTACCCCAAATATTTTTCCACGCGTTCGAGCATTTCTTTGGCCGCCTTGTTCGTGAAGGTAACCAATAAAATATTTTCCGGCTTGACGCCCATCTCAATCAAATACGCCACCCGAAAAACCAAGGTGCGCGTCTTGCCGCTCCCCGCGCCCGCCAAAACCAAACACGACCCGTCGGCCTCGGTGACCACGCGGTATTGTTCGGGGTTTAATTGGTTTTTGTAGTCAATCATACACACGCATTCTATCAAATTCCAACAAAATAAAAAAGCCCCGACATGGTCGGGGCGCTCAATTCAAGTGGGACATTTCTGCTTTCGTAAAAACAAATGTACGCTCGTCCCGCCTCTCAGTCGCCACGCGCACGAACTTCTTCGTCCGAAGACAAACATGACCACGCGCGCCAATTTTTTCCGCGGACATCTTCACTGTCGGCAAAGCCAAGGATGTTGTCGTCCGCGACCTTTCAACAAGGACATACATTTCACCACGACTTCGCGCGTGTAAAAATCCTTCTACCTCTTCGCCGCGGCAAGAATATCATAAATTTTTTGCACGCATTCATCAACGTCATCGCTGAATGACACGCAAGACGCGGTACGCAATTTATCACTAAACAGCCAGATATCACCGACCAGTGCCTGCCAAATCAAAACTTTGTCTATCTGTTGCCTGCTCCAACCGGTGCAAAACTCATTTGCGACTTCAATGACACGATGATTCGTGCCAACCATGACCAAATCATATTGCTCCGCTCCAATACGCCGCATCACCGCCGCCTGATCAGGCAATGGCCAGACAAAGTGATGCTCAAAATCGCGCTCATAATCACCGCCCAACTTTTCCGCCGCCATTTCAAAATGGCTCTGCGCGTACCTCTTCATATCCCCACCCGGCGCACAAAACCACAACACCTTGAACTTCCGTTTTTCGGTCATTTTTCCCTCCTTGATTATTTTGTCAACGACCAACAAACTGATTATTTAACTTATCAAAAAACAACGCCCGTGTCAATTTTGAGCGATGTTTTTGCGTAATTATAGCAATCAATCCCTACATTAAGGCCTTTTACTATACTCACAACCACAGTAGTTTTGCCGATGAAAATGCTCCTCCTGGCTTATCTCACACGACTTTTTGTAACCCTCATTTTTTCGCCAAATCGTGTCAATGAATTTTAATCCGTAAAAATCCGCCAACTCCTTGCCGATCTTGTTAATCACCTCCGCCGGCTTGTGCGGCGAAATCGTTAAGGTCGTGGCGAACGCGTCGAATCCTTCTTCCTGCGCCTTTTGCGCCACTTCGGCCAATCGCTTTTGAAAACATTTTTCACAACGCTTGCCGCCCTCCGGTTCATTTTCAAAACCACGAACGGAGTCAAGCCACTCGTCATGTTCGTACTTGCCAACAATCAACGGCACACCCAATTTCTCCGCATACCGCTTCATCTCCGCCAACCGCAAATCATATTCCTTGCGCGGAAAAATATTCGGATTATAAAAATAAACGGCCACCGCGTGTCCGTCCTGTTGGAGCGCGTTAATCACCTGCGCCCCGCAAGGAGCGCAACAGTCGTGTAATAATACCTTCATATGAAAAACAGGAGCAAGGAAAAAGGAAAAAGGGGCAAAGCAGGAAGCCAAGCTTAAGGAAATAAAGCTTAAAGTCACCGGACTAAAATGATCCTTGAGCTTTAAGCTTTGCGACCTTAAGCTTACTTTGCCCCTTTTTCCTTTTATCCTTTTTCCTCATTCTTAGTGCATATAACTCTCTCGATACAACCACGCGCTAAACGTCGTCACGACCGTGTACAACAGCGCGCCGAGAAATCCGCCGACCCAGCTGGAAATTTCAAACCCCTGAATAAACGTTGACACCAGCCAAAAAATAATCGCGTTAACAATCAAGTTGGAAATGCCGAGCGTTAAAATGTTAATCGGAAACGTGATAATCTTCAGCACCGTGCCGATTGTTAAACTGACCGCGCCAATCACAACAACCAAAACCATGGCGTAATACAAGCTCCCAACTTCAATTCCCGGAATAAAATAACCGATAGCCAGAAGCCCGAGCGCGTTGATTAACCAACGTAAAATCATGTACATAAAATTAAGTTAAAAGTCTAAAGTTAAAAGTCCAAGCTACCGACTTTTGACTTTTACCTTTGGACTTTGGACATACGCTCTACGCCGACGACTTTTGACTTTTACCTTTGGACTTTGGACTGGCCGCCATCTTCACGTGTTCAGCAACAACGCGCTCAACCCAGCCATGCTCATCCAACAAATCCAGAAAATACCGCGCCTGCCGACTGACTTTACGGCGATTAAAAAGATAAACAATCTTCACCACCCAATAATACAGAATCAGCAAAATCGCCAGCAAATAAATCGCCCACCACAACTTATTATTCTTCAGCGACCAAAAGCCGATGGTCAACTTAACTTCGTCGTATTGAGTATTGCCGTAGCGATCCGCCGCCTTCACGTTGATGAAATGTTCCCCGCGTGGAAAGAAAAACCGCAAGCGCTCGGCCGTAAACGTTTCCTTTTTATCAATCGTCCATTCGAAGCTCAACCCCGCATTCTGCGGCACGTTCGACAACGCGAAAAATTCATACGTTTGCCAATTGAGCTGTTCATACTTGATATTCACTTCCGTCAACGGCGGTACCGGTTCCTCCGCCATCACGCTCGCCGGCAACATTATCAAAACCGCGGCCAAAATAATTTTTGCGACTGTTTTCATTTTTATTTTTATTTGGACTTTTAACTTGCGTTCTGCGACTTTGACTTTTGACTTTTACCTTTTAACTTTGGACTTGCGTTCTGCGACTTTGACTTTTGACTTTTGACTTTTACCTTTTAACTTTGGACTTGCGTTCTGCGACTTTGACTTTTGACTTTTACCCTTTAACTTTGGACTTCGGACTTGCGCTCTGCCCGCTTCGACTTGACAAAGCTTACCGAATCGAGGCGAGCGATTTCAACTTTTCCCTTTGCCCTTTGCACTTTTAACTACTTTCTCGTTTTTTCGGCTGCCGCATCTCCCTCTTCTCCTCCTTTTCTTCCAACGGTTCGTCCGGCGCGACCTCTCCCTCACTTTTATTATGATGCCTCCCGTACGCGTACAAAAATCCCACCGCAAGCAACGCCAAGACGATCAACCACAACCAATAATTAAACACCGACCAAAACGCCACATTCACAGTCACGCTGTCAAAAAGATAATTTTCCCACGGCCCCTTCACTTTCAACGAAACAAAATACTGACCGGTGCCGCTGAAACGATGCTCGCCGTTTGCCTTCACCTCCGTGCCATCGCTAAACGACCACGCGTAATCCAATTTGGAAACATCCACGTCCGGCGAATTCGTGGTGAAACTGAAATTATAAGTATTCCAATTGACTTGCAAAACATTGATCTTCACCTGCTTCAACAGCTCGATCGCGGGGGACGCATAAAAATCTTGCACCAGCTCCGCCTTCGGCGTTTCATCATTCTTGCCTAGCAAGTTGGCAATCAAAGACGGTTTCTTTTCCGGCACGGCTTTTGCCACCGGCTTAGCCGTTGCAGGGGCCGCTACCACTGGCGGCGCTGGTGGCTTAACATCAGCCTTGGGCGGAACGGGCGGCTTGGGTAATTCCTTTTTGCTTTTCAAAGGATCAAGCGGAAACTCGTCCAGCGCGTCAGAAACGCCATCCCCATCGGTGTCCGCTTTCAAAGAATCCGTGCCAAGGCTTGCCTCATTCGCGTCAGAAACGCCATCATTATCATCATCCTGGTCAATTTTGTCGCCAAGGCCATCGCCATCCGTGTCTTTTTGAACTTCAAACATTTGCGTCAAGGCCGCATTATTGTCCGGATTGTCATCGCGCGGCGTCACACTCATGATTTTCGCCAAGATGTTGAAGTTACCCATCGGCACCTCAAAATCAATATAAATTTCATCCTTCACTCCTTTGGCCGTCAATGAAATTTCCGCCTGACCGAGCAACTGCGTGCCGCGCGTGAAAACAACGTAACCGGAAGCATCCTTGGTGCCACGATTTTCCGCGTAAGTATAGAGACGCACTTTTTCGCCGGCAATCAGATTGTTCACGTCCTTTGACAAAGAAAATTCACTCGGCCGCAACGCCAAATCATACTCCGGCTCGCTCTGCGCGTTGATTGCGCCGGGCAAAAAAAGCCAACAAAGTAACATTAAGCTGAACGCTTTTTTCATATATTTTTATAAAACGCCAAGCGTACTCAAAGCGCGCTTGAATAATTCCAAAACTTTTCTCGCTTCCCCGTGTCGCAACTCATAGCGCACGTCATGCACTACGTGATTGCGCACTTGATGCGCCCACCACACCTGTTTCAGCTTGGGAAATTTATAAGAAGCCAGCTTTAACCGCTCCGCCATGGTCGTGCCGGTAAAATACATACCGCGCAGGGCGCTGTCGAGAAGTTTGTCCGCCTCGATTACGGCCAATTTGTAGTTCATTTCCTTTTTTAACTCCACCAGCGCCTCAATTTCCTTCCAGCGCGCGCGGTAAAATTTCCGATCCAAGCCTTCCGGCAAACGACTCTGCCGCGCAAACCAACGCGCCACAAAAAATACAACAATGACCACAGCAATGCCAATGGCGATCGCAATGTCGACGGCAGTGAATTCGTATGAAAATTGCATAACAAGCAGGAGTTAAAAGGGCAAAGGTAAAAGGGAAAAGTTAAAAGCACAAAACCAGGACACAAAACAATTGTTCTTCCTTTACCCTTTTCCCTTTGCACTATTGTAATAATGCTTCTGCTCCCGCCGCCGCGTTAAACAGCGTTTGTTCATCAAAGTGCCGCGCCATAAACTGCACCCCCACAGGCAGACCGTTCACCGTCCCGGCCGGAATGGAAATCGCCGGCAAGCCCGCCACGTTCGCGGAAATGGTAAAAACATCGGCTAAATACATTGTTAACGGATCGCCAAACTTTTCGCCCAAACGAAAAGCGGTGGTCGGCGCTGTCGGAGAAATCACGCAATCAACCTTTTCAAACGCGCGATCAAAGTCTTCCTTGATCAATCGCCGCACTTGCTGACCTTTTTTATAATAAGCATCGCAATAACCTGATGATAAAACATAAGTGCCAAGCATAATGCGTCGCCGCACTTCGTCGCCAAATCCCTCCCGCCGCGTCTTCATATACATTTCCAGAAGATTGCCGGCTTCCGCGCGATGGCCATAGCGCACGCCGTCGAAACGCGCGAGGTTGGCCGACACTTCCGCTGGCATCAAAATGTAATATATGGCCAGGGCGTATTTGGCACGCGGCAGACTGATATCCACAATGGTCGCGCCGGCTGATTTTATTTTTTCAATTGTTTGCCTCACCAACTTTTCCACATCTTCATCCATGCCCTTGATAAAATATTCCTTCGGTACGCCGACGCGCAATCCACGCAAATCGGATTTAATATTTTTTACAATCGCCGTTTTTTTCTTCACGGTCGTGGAATCCATTTTGTCTTGGCCGGCGATCGCTTCGAACACATGAGCCGCGTCGAGCACATCTTTCGTCAACATTCCAACCTGATCAAAACTTGATGCCATAGCCATAAGCCCGTGCCGCGACACGCGTCCATACGTTGGCTTGAATCCGACCACGCCGCAAAATGACGCCGGCTGACGCACCGATCCGCCCGTGTCAGAGCCAATCGCAAAAATCGTTTCATTCGCCGCCACCGCCACGGTCGAACCGCTCGAAGAGCCGCCCGGCACGCGATCAATATCAACCGGATTTTTCGTTGGCCCATAAAAAGAAGTTTCACCGGAACTGCCCATGGCAAATTCATCCATGTTTGTCTTGCCGAGAATAATGGCGCCTTGCTTTTTCAACTTGTCAACCACCGTCGCGTTGTATGTAGCGACATAAGTGGAAAGA
>MFGM01000003.1 GCA_001778275.1 Candidatus Falkowbacteria bacterium RIFOXYC2_FULL_48_21
TCCTTTCAACTAATGCAAGTCACACTCACCCCGTTAAAAATATCAAAACTCGGTTATCTTGATCTAGACCTCCTTAAACTGTTATAACTACCATAACGCGCAACCACCGACCGGTATGGACAGAATGCGATTCTATCCATACCGATCGACCGGGGTAACTTCAGCGAGCGTACGAGTAGGGGTAGAATCACATTCTACCCCTACTCGTACGCTCGCCACTCACATTAGCCGCCCCCCCTCAACACCACTATCATTATTTTATAACTATTATGCTTAAACATTTACAATCCTCCGACCCCCTCATCGCCTCATCAATCCAAAACGAACTCGCCCGCCAGCGCAACGTGATTGAACTTATCCCGTCCGAAAACTTCACCTCTCTCGCCGTGCTCGAAGCGCTCGGCAGCGTTTTGACGAACAAATATTCCGAAGGCTATCCGGGCAACCGCTACTACGGCGGCACGGAGAACGTTGACGCGATTGAAACCGAAGCCATCGAACGCGCGAAAAAACTTTTTGGCGCCGAACACGCCAACGTGCAACCGCTGTCCGGCGCGCCGGCCAACATCGCCGTTTACTTTGCGCTGCTTGAACCCGGTGACACGATCCTTGGCATGGATCTATCGCATGGCGGACACTTAACGCATGGGCATCCTGTTACTTTCATGTCCAAGGTGTTCAACTTCGTGCGTTATAAAACGGACAAGGAGACCGGACTGATTGATTACGACAATTTAAGAAAAATGGCCGAAGAACATAAACCGAAATTAATTCTGGTCGGCTATTCCGCGTACTCGCGAGAAATTGATTACAAAGAAATCCAAAAAATCGCGGACAAAGTTGGCGCGTTAACCATGATGGACATGGCTCACATCGCCGGTCTCGTGGCCGCGGGTGAGATGAACAATCCGGTTCCCATCTTCGACGTTGTCACGACAACAACGCACAAGACGTTGCGCGGTCCGCGTGGCGGACTTATCCTATGCAAGGCGAAGCATGCTAAGAAAATTGACAAAGCCGTTTTCCCTGGCCTGCAAGGCGGCCCGCATGAGCACAACATCGCGGCCAAGGCCGTGGCCTTCAAAGAAGCGGCTACGCCAGAGTTTAAGGCTTATGCCAAACAGGTGATGAGAAACGCCAAAGCGTTGGAAAAATCTTTGGGCTCGCACGACTTCAAAATCGTCTTTGGCAAGACGGACAACCACTTACTTTTGATTGATTTAACTGATAAAGATATTTCCGGCAAGGAAGCGCAAATTCTACTCGACACCGTCGACATCACTTGCAACAAAAACATGATTCCCGATGATCCGCGCAGCCCGATGGATCCGTCCGGCATCCGCCTCGGCACTCCGGCCATGACCACGCGCGGTTTTGTTGAAGAAGATTTCAAGTTGGTCGGCGATATGATCGCGCACATTATCAACAATCCGGGCGATAAAGAAATTCACGAGCGGGTAAAGAAACAGGTGGCGGAGTTGACGGAAAAATATCCGTTGTATCCTGAACTAAAATAATTTCACCCCACTTCAGTGGGATACGCGCCCACGCGCACTTAGACACGAGGACGTGCAAACGTTGCGCTGGCCAATTGCGACGGTGGTGCGAACCAGATGTTCGTGGGAGCGTATCCGGATGAATCCGGGTAAAATTAATTTCAAAAAAAAGCAGCCCACCGATGCGCCGGTAGGCTGCTGTACTGCTAGTTCTTGAGCTCGTGCTCGATTCGCTCGATGTCGAAACTGATTCCGAGCAGAATCCCCTTGCCGAGGAAATACGCTGTAGCGCGGAAAGAAATCTCCTCCGCCGTCGGCTCACCATCACATTCGCTCGCGCTTGTGTACGGCCAGCCAAACAAAAACAACTCATCGTGCACATAGTCGCAGAAGTTGAACACTTCCCGACCATTCCCCGCGTTCACCTCCTTGGCCACGAACCGCTTCCATTCGCCCAGATCAACCGAGGCGTTATAACGTCCACGCAAGAAGTACTCGGCGCGCTTGTCATCGTCAACGTCAAGCCTGACGTGATGAATCGACCCGGCACACGACAGCTCGTCCACGTCCACTATCGTATACCGCGACTCCGGCAACCAATCCACCGTTCCCACCGCAACGAACGCCTTGACCTCCTTGTCGTAAGCGAGATCGTTGGTGGTGAAATTGGTGCGCGTGTTGTTCATGCAGAAAATCACACCGATGAACACCGCGAGATGAACCAATGCCAACCCCACCATCCGCCCCTTGTACAACTTGATCATCGTGGCCGCTGTCTCAGAACGGCTCGCGGCTCCGATCTTAAACAAGACAGTCCACTCCTCGCCGATCGCGATCTTGACCTGCGCGAAGATCGTATACGCGCAGCAACCGACAAGGATCAGAAGCAACAACGGGTTCACGAACCTGAATCCCTGTGCAACCGCAACACACGTGGCCCCGAACACCGGCGCCCACGTCAACGTTGTGAACCGCGAAACGATTTCCTTCTTCTCCCTATACAACTTCTCCATAGCCGCTCGCGCCTTCCATGCATCCTCCGCAACCTCGAACTTCTGAACTTCGTCCGCCAATGGTTTCAACATTTTGTCCCCCTTAGTTAGTTTGTCAAGTTACAGAAAACATAACAGAATATCACATCCTAATCATTTTGTCAATTATTTCACGCCATTTATAATAAAATTAAACGAATTTCACCCCACTTTCCTGTCCGCCATAGCTTCTGCGCAGGTGGAAGTGGGATACGCACCCGCGCGTGTTGGTTAATGCAGGTACGTGCGATTACGATGTTCGTGGTAGCGTATCCGGTTAAAGCCGGGCAAAATTAATTCAACAATATGCAAAACAAATTACTCGACGGAAAAAGTTTAAGCGAAAAAATTATCAAAGAAATACGCTCCACAGTGCTCAACATGAACGAGAAACCAGGCCTCGCCGCCATTCTTGTTGGCGATGATCCAAGCTCGCATCTGTACGTCAGACTGAAGAAAAAGGCGTGCAATTTTTGCGATGTGCTGTTTAGCCAATATCTTTTCAACAACACGCACTCCGACAAAGACGTGATTGATGCGATTGAATTCTTGAACAAGGATCCGCAAGTCCACGGCATTTTGGTGCAACTCCCCTTGCCGGCCAAGTTTAACACCGACAAAATCATCGCCGCGATTGATCCAAAAAAGGACGTTGACGGTTTTCATCCGGCGAACTTGAAGCGGCTGGAATCTTGTGATCTGCAAGTTGTCTCCCCGCTCGTGCTTGGAATAGTTGAACTGATCAAGGAGACGAAAGAAACAATCGAAAATAAAAAAATCGTTATTCTCTGCAATCACAAAATCTTCGGCGCGCCGTTTCATTGCTTCTACGGCACGAACAACAACATCACCATCATTACACCAGCCTCGACTGCGCAAGCAGGCGGGCCGGACGAAGATTATAAAACAGCCGCGGCCGAGGCGGACGTGCTCATCGTTTCCGTTGGCCGGCCGAACTTCATCAAAGCGCGCTCGATCAAACAAGACGCCATCGTGATTGACGTCGGTATCAACAAAGTGGACGATGAACTCGTCGGCGACGTTGACTTTCGCGATGCGCTCAACAAAGTGAAGTTCATCACGCCCGTGCCGGGCGGCGTCGGACCGATGACGATTGCGATGCTGTTGCGCAACTTACTCGCCTTGGCGAAGGCGCAGGTGTAGGAGATTGCCGCGCAAAGCTCGCAATGACGCACTACGCCCTACGGGCGTAAGGGTGCTACCGCCATCGGCGGTGAATGATTACGCGCGAAGCGCGTGACGCCCCGCTAATCGGGGCGTCATTGCGAGCGCAGCGCGGCAATCTCCCACACTCACCCCACGCGCGAAGCGCTACTTGCGTTCATCCACATCTTATTAACTTATCCACCTTGTAAATTCCTGCCAATTACATAAGATAAATCTGCGTTCCACCACCACAACTTTGGACTTTGGACTTTTAACTCTGGACTCTAGACTTGCGCTCACCATGAACGAATTAGACAAGTTAAAAATCCCTCCCCAAAACCTCGAAGCCGAACAATCCATGCTCGGCGCACTTTTGATTGACAAGCGCGCGTTCGACAAGGTGGCGGATATTATTCGCGGCGAAGATTTTTACAAAGACGCGCACCGACTGATTTACGAAACCATGGTCGGGCTCTACGCCAAGCAAGAACCGATTGATCTTTTGACCGTGTCGAATTCGCTGGAAGAAAAGGGCCAGTTGGAAAAAATCGGCGGCCGCAACTATCTCGCCAGCACCGCGCAAATGGTACCAACGGCGAGCCATGCTTTGCAATACGCGCAAATTATCAAAAAGAAAGCCACCCTCCGCCGCATGCAAGGCATAGCGCACGAGATCGCCGACCTTTCAACACAAGAAGACGAGGACGTGGACGTCCTGCTCGACACGGCGGAACAAAAACTTTTTTCCGTTTCTCAACAATTTCTCAAACAAACATTTACACCGATCAGCAGCATTCTCGGCGACACGTTCGACCGCATTGACGAACTGCACAAAAATACCGGTCAAATGCGCGGCCTGCCCACCGGGTTCACCGATCTCGACAATCTTTTGGCCGGACTGCAACGGTCGGACTTGATCGTCCTCGCGGCTCGCCCGTCCGTGGGCAAAACCTCGCTGGCGCTCGACATCGCGCGACAAGTCGCGGTCAAAGCCAAAGTGCCGGTCGGCATTTTTAGCTTGGAAATGTCCAAGGAACAACTGGTGGATCGTCTGCTTTGCGCCGAGGCGAACGTTGATCTGTGGAAACTCCGCACAGGAAAACTGTCCGATCGCGAAGGCGACGACGACTTCCCACGCATCGGCCACGCCATGGGCGTGTTGTCCGAAGCGCCGATTTTCATTGACGATTCCGCTTCGCTCAATATCATGGAAATCCGCACGAAGGCGCGCCGTCTGAAATCCGAATACGGCCTCGGCCTCATCATGCTTGACTATATTCAACTCATGGAAGCGCGGGCGGACGCGGAAAATCGCGTGCAAGCGGTGGCGGAAATCACGCGATCGCTAAAAGGTATCGCGCGCGAACTCAACATTCCCATTCTCGCGCTGTCCCAGCTTTCTCGCGCCGTGGAAATGACCAAGCCGGCCATTCCGCGCCTGGCGAACTTGCGCGAATCAGGATCGATTGAGCAAGACGCGGACGTGGTGCTTTTCATTTACCGCAAAGCGGCTGATCGCAACTATCGGCTGGAGGATTTGTCCGCGCAAGAAAAACATTTGGCCGAAATTCACATTGCCAAGCACCGCAACGGCCCGACCGGCATGATAAAACTTTTCTTCGACGCCAATCGCGCCTGTTTCCGAAATCTCGACCGCAAATTCGGTGAATCCAATGCTCCGAGCTCGCTTGATTAGTACGAAGCGAATTGAGAGAACGAATCGAATTGAGCGATTGAACAATTAAGCTGAATAAATTCGCTCAATCTCTCAATTCTCTCAATTCACTTTACGACTAAATTCGCTCAATCTCTTAATTCGCTCAATTCGCTTTCCCTATGTTTGATAAATTAAAAATGTTGCAACAGGCCCACGCTCTCCAATCCAAAATGCAAGCCATGAACTTTTTGCACGAGGAAAAGGGAATCAAAATCGCCATCAACGGCAAACAAGACGTTCAGTCCATTGAAATAACGGACGCTAATCTTCTGCAAGACAAAGAATCGCTTGAACGATCCCTTTGCTCCGCTGTGAACGGCGCCATCTCCAAATCGCAACGCGAGGCCGCCCTTTCCATGAGCAGCGAGCTGGGAGGACTTTTTTAATTTGTGTATGCATAACGCACTTGTCTTGTTACTTACAAACGGCATGGTTGACATAATTGAATAAAATCTAAAATCTTAAATCGAAAATCTTAAATGCCCATCAGCCTAATTACCGAACATAAGCATTTCAGATTTCCGATTTATGATTTGCGATTTACCCTTTCAAATTGCTTAATTACCAAATAACAGCCGCCGCCCTCTACCCTATCTGTTATGTTAAACTACCCCGACACTATAAATAAATTGATTGAGTCTTTCTCCCGCCTGCCAGGCGTCGGCCGCAAAACAGCCGAACGTTTTATTTTTCACGTGCTGAAATGGCCAAAGGATGAAGTGGAAAAATTTTCTTCCAACATCAAACAACTGCTCGCGCATAATTTTCTCTGCCCGAACTGTTTCAACTTTTCCGAGCACGAGGGGCTCTGTTCTGTTTGCTCGAGTCCGAACCGCGACACCGCCACGCTCTGCGTTGTCGAAGAGTTCCACGACGTGCAAGTACTCGAAGCCACCGGCGCATATCACGGTCTTTATCACGTGCTCGGCGGCCGCATCGATCCACCCGAAGGAATAACGCCGGACAAACTGCGCGTTCGGGAACTATTGGAACGCGTGAAAAAAAATAACGCGCACGAAATTATTCTCGCGCTGAACCCCGACATTCAAGGCGAAGGCACTGTTATTTATCTTAAAAACATTTTGCGCCCGCTCAACGTCAAAGTCACTCTCCTCGCCCGCGGTTTACCAATGGGCGGTGATATCGAATATGCTGACGAAGTTACACTCACGAACGCACTAAGGGGGCGGCAGGAGATAAAATAACACTCTATACATTATAAGCATCAGTAATGGTGTTTTTTTGTAAAATTAAACACAAAAACAACGGACTATTGACAAATCCATAAAAATCATATATTTTATATTATCGACTTCAAATGGGAATCTGCGAAAAATCTATTAACGGAGGAACGAATGAAAAACTGTTTGGCAATGCTCTTTCTCTTTTCGATGATGTTGTTCGCCGCCAGTGGTTGCGAACAGGTCATCCCGCGAGTGACCTTCAGTTACGAGAAG
>MFGM01000004.1 GCA_001778275.1 Candidatus Falkowbacteria bacterium RIFOXYC2_FULL_48_21
ACCATTCGCGATGCCGGCGGATTTCGCCGCACCCTCGGTCGCCACGCGCAGGAGCTCAATCAAATCATTCACAATTTAAATCCTGATGAAGCGGCCAAATACCCTCACTTGAAGGAACGCCTCGGCCACACGCCGCTGGAAGTTTTTGTCGGTGCTTTAATTGGCTTGATTGTCGCTGTGGGATATATCCTATTGATCACTTAAGCCGCCAATGTCTGACAACGCGGACAAAAACTCGAGCTGCGGCCGCCAATTTTTATTTTTTGTATAATGGAACCGCAACGGTGACACTTTTCGCCCTTTCGATCGTAAACGTTCAAAAACCGCTGATAACCGCCGGACCGCCCCGCGCCATCCACATAAGTATTGACCGATGTGCCGTGATATTTCACGGCCTTGGCCAATATTTTTTTTATTAACAAAAAAAAATTTTTGATTTCCACGGCGTCAAGCGCTTTGACTTTTTTCTCCGGATGAACTCGCGCCGCGAAACAAATTTCATCGGCGTAAATATTGCCGATGCCGGCCACAAACGTTTGATCCAACAAAACGGTTTTAATTCTCCGACCCTGGCGCTTCGACAAGCCGGCTTGAAAGCACGCAAACGTAAACGACTTGTCAAACGGATCCGGACCATACTTTGCCAATTTCCCCCTTAATTCCGCGCTGTTCAACAACTTCATGAAACCGAACTTGCGCATGTCATTAAAATACAGAGTTGAACCGTCCGCAAAATCAAATCGCACTCGCGTGAAACGATTTGGTTGTTTTTTTTCATCCAAATTGTGTCCGCCCCCGATCGCCTGGCCTTGACGCGGCGAATAAACAAGTTGGCCGGTCATTTTCAAATGAGTTAGCACCGCCAGATCCTTGGTAACGGTGAAAATCAACATTTTGGTGCGCCGCGCCACGTGCGTAAACTTTTTGCCGACCAAAAACTCAACAAATTTCTCTGTGTTTGGAGAAATTTTCTTTTTGAAGCTTGGCTCGACCCAGACATTCTTTATCTTTTTGTTAACGATTTCATGCGCCAAGCTGCGTTTGATTGTTTCAACTTCCGGCAATTCAGGCATAGTGTAACCAAGGTCAAGGGACAAAGGACAAAAAGAAAGTCAAAATCAAAAAATAAAAATTAAAAATATTTCAAATAGGTATACCTCGTCATTTTTGGCTTTCTCTCTTTCTCTTTTGCCCTTTGTCCTTTGCTCTTTGCCCTTCCTTAAACCAGGGCTCTCCCCGTCATCTCACTCGGCGGGTCAATCCCCATCATTTTCAAAATCGTGGGCGCCACATCGGACAGAAGGCCGATCGGCTGAACCAAACTCAAATCATTCCCGACCAATTGAACATCGTCAAAAGTTTTGCCTTCAAACTGCGAACCAACAATAATACAGGGAACCGGATTGGTGCTATGCTCCTTGTCTATTTCGCCGGTTTGCAAATTCAAAAGTTCTTCGGCATTGCCATGATCCGCCGTAATGACAAGTTGTCCGCCCTTCGAAAGAACCAGACTGACAATGTTGCCCAAACACTTGTCCACCACCTCGATCGACTTAACAGTCTGCTTGATTCCACCGGTATGCCCCACCATGTCCGGATTGGCATAATTCACAATGATAAAATCATGTTTGTCTTTTAAAATTTCATTAATCAGGTTTTCCGTCACCTTTTTTGCCGACATTTCCGGCACTTCGGCATATGAGGCCACCCTCGGCGATGGAACTACGACACGATCTTCACCGTCAAACGGATCCTCTACGCCGCCACTGAAGAAAAAAGTAACGTGCGCGTATTTTTCCGTTTCCGCGATGTGTAGTTGACGCAATCCGCGTTCGCTCAAAACTTTTGGTAAGGACGTTTTCACCGTTTCCTTTTGAAAAATCACCTCCACCGGCAAATTCTCTTCGAACTCGGTCATGGTGGCAAAAAACAAATTCTTCAGCTTTTCTCCACGATTGAATTTATCAAACTCATCCAGCACGAACGCGTGGGTCAATTCCCGGCCGCGATCAGCGCGGAAATTGAAAAATACAACAACATCATTGTCTCGGACAAGAGCGGTCGGAGCGTCTTCCTTGCCGATTACTATCGGGACAAACTCCTCATCAAAAACTTTCTCGCCATAAGACCGATCAATGGCGCTAAGCGGATCTTTGGCATATTCCTCACTTTTACCTTGAACCAATGCGCGATAAACTTTTTCCACCCGTTCCCAACGATTGTCGCGATCCATCGCGTACATCCGGCCGTGCAACGAAGCGATTTCCCCGACGCCTATTTTCCGCATTTTTTCCTGCAACTCTTCAATAAACCCCTTACCGCTATTGAAAATCACATCGCGACCGTCCAAAATGGCATGAATAAAAACATCATCCATTTTTTGTTGCTTGAAAAATTCAAGTAGCGCGTAACAATGCGGCATAGTGCTGTGCACGCGGCCCTCGCTAGTCAAACCAATCAAATGAATTCTCGAGTGATACTTGCGCGCGTGCTCGACAGCACCCAGCAATGCTTTTTTGGTAAAGAAAGAACCGTCGGCAATTGCTTTTGAAATACGCGGTAAATTTTGGTAAAAAATTCTACCAGCTCCCAAATTCAAATGCCCCACCTCGGAATTGCCCATCTCCCCCCACGACAAGCCGACCGATTCGCCGGATGCGAGTAGTGTCATCGCCGGATAAGTTGCCACCAGTTTTTTAAAATTCGGCGTTTCAGCCAAAGTCACACCATTACCTTCCGATGCCGGCGCAATGCCCCAACCATCGAGAACCACAAGGACAATCGGCTTTGGAACTTTATCCATAATTTATTTTATTAATGATTTATGTAAAATGTTCGATATTTTTTTGAGACCAAGGATATCATAAATGGTCGGCGCCACGTTGGCCAGCTCGCCATGACAGATTTTCATCCCGCGACGCGAGTCATCAACCAGCATAAACGGTACCGGATTGGTCGTGTGACCGGTCCAGATCTCGCCGGTTTTTAGGTCAAGCATTTTTTCCGCATTGCCATGATCGCCAATTATAATCAATGTTCCATGTCGCTTCAACACAGCACGCGCTACCTCTTTTACGCAACCATCCACCACTTCAATCGCCTTGACCACGGCGGCGAAATCACCCGTATGTCCGACCATATCCGGATTGGCGAAGTTGACGGCTACGAAATTGAAACCTTCATTTAAAAATCGCAATGTTTTTCGCGTCACCTCCCGCACGCTCATCTCCGGTTTTTGGGCGTATGATTTTACAATCGGTGAAGGTACACGCACACGGATTTCGCTATTGACCGGATCAGCCGAGCCGCCATTGATAAAGTAAGTCATATGCGCGTACTTTTCCGTTTCCGCGATATATACTTGTTTTAAATTTTCAAGACCAAACGGCAAAGTTTCCTTCAGTGCCGCCGCCGGATAGGCCGTGAGAATATGGTCAAGGTCAGGCCCGAAATCGGTTAAGGCGCAAAAAGTTATATTCCGCACCACCGCTTCCCGACGGAATGATCCGGGATTCAACTTATTGAAAGCCTTTTGCACAAAACATTTGGCTAACTGGCGCGCCCGATCTGATCGTGCATTGAAAAAAATAACACCATCATTGTCATGAATGCGGGTTTCTTGCCGTTCTCTGTTCGTGGCCGCAATCATGGCCGGCTCCAAATATTCGTCAGTGATTTTCTTGTTATACGCGTGCAAAATCGCTTCCTCCGGCGCACTAAACCGCAAAGAATCAACTCCGGTCAAGCAATCATAAGCCCGCTTGGTGCGATCCCAATTTTTGCCGCGATCCATGGCATAAAAGCGACCGATCAGCGAAACAATCCGCGCCTTTCCACTCACACGCTTCGCAATATTGCCGACAATTTTAATGGCGTTGAACTGCGGCGCGTCTCGTCCATCGCTAAACAAATGCAGATAAACTTCCTTGACCCCGCGCGCGGTGGCCAAATCCACGATTGCGTAAAGATGCTCGAGCGAGGAATGCGGACTTTGTCCATCGGACGCCATGCCCATCACGTGCAAACGCGATTTATTTTTTAACACGAAATCAACGGTCTGATTCAACGCCAAATTTTTTTGAAAACGACCATTCGCGATATCTTCAGAAATGATTACCATGTCATCTTTAACGATCCGACCGGCGCCGATATTCGCGTGTCCGGCTTCGGAATTTCCTACCCAGTCGGCCGGCAAACCAACATGTTTTCCGGATGCATCAAGCGTGGTGTGCGGATATTTATCCCACAACTTATCGAAGTGCGGCTTTTTCGCCGCCTCGATCGCGTTGCCTTTTG
Organism: Candidatus Falkowbacteria bacterium RIFOXYC2_FULL_48_21; assembly: GCA_001778275.1. Taxonomy (GTDB): domain Bacteria; phylum Patescibacteriota; class Patescibacteriia; order UBA11705; family JABHMO01; genus MFGM01. The sequence goes on from MFGM01000004.1 coordinate 4,297, forward strand.
ACGCGGGAGCGATGCCCCAGCCGTCCAGTATTAGTAAAACAAGTGGGCGCATAGATAACAAACTAATAAAATTGTCCGCCGCAGGACGGATTTTACTTTTGCAATTCCACTTCATCTTCAATTTCCATCAACCGATTATACTTCTCCACTCGTTCTGAACGAGACAATGAACCGGTCTTTATAAAGTCCGCATTCACGGCTACGGCCAAGTCCGCAATGAACGTGTCGGCCGTTTCGCCGGAACGGTGTGAGACGCTAACTTTGTAATTATTTTTCTTGGCTAAATAAATCGCATCAATCGTTTCCGACAACGAACCGATTTGATTCAACTTGATCAATATCGCGTTTGCCACGCCCGTCTCAATCCCACGTTGCAGACGTTCCACGTTTGTCACGAACAAGTCATCACCCACCAAGGTCACCTGTTTACCTAATTCCTTGGTCATCCTTTGCCAATTACTCCAATCATCTTCGGCAAAAGGATCTTCCAGTGAAATAATCGGAAAACGCTTGCACCAATCCTTGAGCGTGTCCAAAACTTCCGCCGGCGTTAAAAATTTCTTGCCCGTTTTGTCATTCAAGGAATACCCGCCCGTTTTCTTATCAAAATATTCGGAGATAGCCAAGTCAACGGCGCAATATGCGTCTTTACCGATTTTATAACCGGCCAATTTAATCGCCTCACAAATATATTCAAGCGCTTCTTCGTTGCATTTCAAATTCGGCGCAAACCCGCCTTCATCTCCGACCAAAACCTGATGGCCGGCTGCTTTTAACACATGTTTCAGATAATGAAAAACCTCCGCACCGAGTCGGATGCGTTCTTTCATTCCCTTCACCGCGGGCACGACCATGAATTCTTGCACGGTCAACGAATTATCAGCGTGCTTGCCGCCGTTAATTATATTCATGGTTGGCAAAGGAAATTTCCAATCCTTTTCCTTCAATGCGAACGCCTCTCGCAAATACTGATACAGAGGCTTGCCCGCGGCCAACGCGCCGGCTCGCGCCGCGGCCAGGGAAACACTCAAAATCGCGTTAGCGCCGAGAACACTTTTGTTCGCCGTGCTGTCAATTTCCAACATCATCTTGTCAAGCGTGCGCTGTTCAAACACGGACTGACCGCGCAATTTCTTGGCGATATGCTTGTTCACGTTTGTGACCGCTTTTAAAACGCCTTTACCCAAAAATCTTTTTTTATCACCATCGCGCAATTCCACCGCTTCGTGCACCCCCGTCGAAGCGCCACTCGGCACGGCGGCCACGCCGATCATGCCATTTTCCAAAATCACTTTCGCCTCGACCGTAGGATTGCCACGAGAGTCGAGGATTTCTCGCGCAATTATTTGTACTATCTTCATAATTATATTATTATAAATTTATTCTCAACTTCTACTTAATTTCTTTTCTCGCCAGAGGACGAGCCCTCGCCGGAGGACGAGTGCGTCCTCTGGCGCACGTCCTTCGGCGGACAATTTGACCATTTTAATAATCTCTTTACCTACAGTATCTCATACAACACCGTCACATTGCTCCGAATCTCATTCTCACCCGATTGAATTTCCGGCGCCGGCGCGGACAGCGTGTCCATCCCCTTCGACAATCCGTAGCCTTCATAAACCATGCCACCGCCGGATGATTCACTAAACGAAATCACGCGGCCAAGTTTTACTCCAAGGCTATCAACCAATGCTTCCGCTTTTTCTTTGGCATTTTTTATCGCCTCGGTTCTGGCTTCCGCTTTCAACTGTTCCGGATCGTCAATTTCAAAAGTTAAGCTACCGATTTGATTGGCGCCGCTTTCGCCGGCCACTTTCAAAACATCGCTTGTTTTTTTCGTGTCGCGGATTTTCAATCCAAGTGCTTGTGTCACCGTGTAGCCGACAATATTGTTCTTGCCGTTTTGCCAATCGTATTTGGGATAAATATTATAATTTTTTGTTTTGATGTCCTTTTCATCAATTCCCAATTTTTTCACCGCAGCAATGATTCCATTCATAATGGCGGTATTTTTCACCTGCGCTTCCGCCACACTATAGGCATCACTGCTACTACCGACGTCCACCTTGGCGATATCCGGCGTTGCCGTTACCAATCCCTCACCGGAAACGGAAATCGTATTTGGCGTTTCCGCAGACTTGCCGATGTAATCGTATTTTTTAAACGCGTTGCGCGCTTCGCCAATCAAAAAAACCGACAAACACACGAACACGATTAACGCGAAGCCGCCGAGGATCATGTACCCTTTGCATTTGCAACCGCAATCGCACTTTTGCTTGTTGTTTTGTAACTCGTCCATAAGATAGTATTGCTAAATTGTTAAATCGTTTTATTGACTCCATGCTTCAACACTTCAATCCCCGGCAGCTTTTTCCCTTCCAGAAATTCCAACATCGCGCCGCCGCCGGTGGAAATAAAATCATAATATTTTCCCATCTTCGACAAATGAATGGCGTAAAGCGTTTCTCCACCGCCGGCTATTCCCACCGCCCTGCCCGACGCGCGCGCCCCGATCAATTTCGCCAAGGCCAGCGTACCGTGGCTAAATCGCGGAATTTCCACAAAACCCATCGGTCCTCCCCAAACAATTGTTTGCGCTTGGCGAATTTCCAAAGCATACGCCCTAATCGTGGCCGGTCCGACATCCAAAATTTCCTCGTTTTTGGCGCAAAGACGCTTGTCATTTCCAACAAGCACATACCGCGCTCGCCGCCGTGTTTTTCGATCAGTCACGATGACGTCGAGCGGCAGCATCAGCCGGCTCGAGCGCAACAGCGACTTGGCAGACTTCAACGTACCTTTTTCCATCAATGATCCTCCCACATCGTAGCCCTTTGCGGCAAAAAACGTATTGGCCAGCCCACCGCCAAGCATTACCTTGTCGTATATTTTTAAAAAGTTTTTTATCACTTTGAATTTCGTCGACACTTTGGCGCCGCCGATCAACGCCATGGCCGGTTTTTTCGGATTCAAGGCGCGCGATAAATAATGCACCTCCTTTTCCAAATGCAACCCGGCAAAACCGGGCAGATAATTTACAATACCGATGGTAGACGCGTTGGCGCGATGGCAAGTGGCAAAGGCCTCGTTGACATAAGCATCCCCCATCGAAGCCAAAAGCCGCGCCAAGCTTTTACTATTTTCATCTTCGCGCCGATCAAATCGAATATTTTCCAAAAATAATATTTTTCCCTTCGACTGCTTGATTTTACCGGTCAGACAAAGATCAATTTCGTCGTCAAAAAAACGCATACTCACGCCGGGCAGCTTCGCGCGCAGGATATTATAGACCGGCTTCAGGCTCATCGCATTCACCCGCCGGCCTTCCGGCCGGCCAAGGTGGCTCAACAAAACAATTTGACATTTATTTTTCAAAAGTAATCGGATCGTCGGCAACGTCATGTCTATTTTATATTCATCCTCAACCTTTCCTTTGGCAAACGCCACGTTGAAATCAACGCGCAATATCACGCGTTTGCCGAAAACTTCCTCGCCCCGAACGGTTTTCAATTTTATATATCTTGTCCACAACGCGCTTGACATATAAGTCAGATGTGCTATATTGTCTTCGTAGTTACTATGAAAAGACCTCTACAAGGTTTCGTCCTTGTGGGGTTCTTTTCTTTTATACTCGAGTTTTTGTTTTAAATCTGCAACAAAAGCAACCTTGTTCCCAGCGACTTTAGTTAACAGTTCGGAACAATTATTCAAAGTCGGCGCCAAAACCCTTAGCAACTTGTCATTGTTTCCAAGATATTGTACTAAGCAATAAAAATCACCGTCACCGGTAATTATCAATGCTTTTTCATAATCTTCGTAATCAATCATCACCTGTAAAACCAACTCGGCATCACAATTGCCTTTTACCACACCACGGCCATCGCTTAAAAGCGGCTTGAAAATCAAAACAAAGCCGACGGTCTGTAAAAAATTATACAGCTCTTGATTGGTCGGCATGAAACCCATAAAAATATATGCCTTTTGCACTTGGTACTTCTCCAAAAGGTAAATCCGAAACCGTTTATAATCCAATTTCCAGCCCAACTGTTTTATCGCCAAATACAAATTTTGCCCATCAATAAAGGCATAATTTTTTTCGGTTTTGGATTTCGAATCCATATATTATTTCAGCGTTTAGAAAAGCACTATTCACCGCTAATTGAGACCAGTTTCCAGGCGTTGCCCGCCACGCTATTTACCACCACGTCCGCCGCTTCAGCTATCGTGCCGCGGCTAAGCATGACGATGTTAAATTTTAAATTTTCCGGCTCGACATTGGCGCCATGCTCCTCAATCAAACCAAGCTCAATGTTTATTTGAGCCACTTTTTTCAATCTATTCTTCTCCGCTTCCGCCAAAACTAAACGAAAAATCTGATCCGCGACGTGCAAATCGTGCATAATTTTATATCAAGAGCATTATACCACATTTATACGTACCGGAAAACAATTGACACCCACACCCCTTTGGTGTAAAAATACGATTGTGCGCACATTGACAATTAAACCGCCGCGCCGTGGGCATTGCGCATGACTGCGGGGCAAGGAGAATGCCATGAAAAAGTGTCTGCTTGCGATTGGTTTCGCCCTGCTCGTTGTGAGTGGTTGTCCGAACGATAAAGATAAAAAACACAGCGAGGGTGAACAGGAATTATCCAACGCCGAGAAGAAACAAGATCGCGCGAAGGCGACAGCGAGTGAAAACAAATCCGATGCGGAGCGTCCCACGACAAAGATAGAATTAACTGAAGAAAAATTAAAGGAAGTTAAAGGTCTAATCAACAAGCTGGATCAAAAGCAAAGTAAGCTTGAATCAGCATTAACGAAACTAAAGGAAAAAATACACAAAAACGTTTCCGACATTCAAGCCGAACGCACACCAAACGGCTCCAATGAATTCAGCGAAGCGATAAAAAATAAACGCGTGCAAGTACGGCTAAAAACCATTCAAAAAGCGCATGCTTATCAAAAAATAACCGAAGCGGAAATTGAATTGACAGCGTTAGCCTCTACTGAACTATCCGGCATGGCTGACGACTTGGAAATAGACGCCATTGTCCTTGCTGGCATGGGCGAAGAAAGAATTGACGATCTTCTCACGCAGCTCGATGTTGTTATAACCAAAATCCAGCCGCGCGCGAACGAACTTGTCATCAGCGACAAAGATGTGTCGCTCGAACCGCTGGAAAAGGTTTATGACGATTACATTCAGAAAGAAGCGCGCGAACATGAACAAAAAAAGCTGAAACAAAAACGCGAAGAGGAAGGGCACAAACGAGAAGAACTGAAAAAACAAGAGACGCAAAAAGCAGAGGAAGAAAAGGCGCAAATGGATAAATTTGCCCGACTAATTGATTTCGATCCCACTATCGAAATAACGCTATCAATCGAAGATAGGTGGCTAGACACACCCAAATGGCATCCACAAAAATACCTTTTGGCGACAGAGTGTGACACGAATTATCAAAAAGCCGTTTGTATTTGGGATATCGTCAGTAATACGCGACGTGAAATCAAGTCGTCAACAGCAGGGCACACACAAGATATTGCATGGAATCAAATAAGCAATAACAATCTGGCGATTCTTTTTGGCGACCACCGATCCGAGCTACACATTTACGATATCACCACCGACACTACGCGTATAATCGGCAGTGATAAAATATCTATGGTTAGTGGCGGCACCATCGAACTATTTTACGAGCGATACATTCTCCTTTGCGCATCTTCACGCTCCTGTAAATTATTCGACACACAAAACGAAAAAATTATACCGGCTACAACTGACGCTGTGACATTTTTTCTACATAATTCTCGCCCATCATATTTAACAATAATGGGTACAGCCAAAGAGGATCAGTATGTCGCGATTTTCGACGTGCAAACAGGAAAAGAGGAACAGAAACGTTTCTATGAATGCCCCTTCGCCGACCGCGAATATGGCGACGACTGGATTGACAACAGAAAGAAACTTTGCCAGCCACATGCCTTTACCGCCATTACTTCCAGTATCTCTGCAGAATATTTCGCCACGCAAAACGAAAAATCACAAATATCCGTCTTTGCAACAAACAAACCCAAACCAGTCATCACGACAGATGATCCGCATCTGAGACGGTATCAGCTAGGCCGCATACTGGCCGGCGGGAAAGTACTATCATTTCAAGGAGGCGTATTTGAAACTAGCATTATATTTACCGTATTAGAGGAAAATCCGCACTCCTGTGAAGAAGAAGTATCGGACGATGACAACGTCAATTATGCCGATACTGCAAGAACAAGTGCAAAGTTTCCCTATACAATTGCATACAACCGGTGGAATGGTAGAATAAATTTCAAATATATTGAAAAAGATGGAAGTTGCTCCGATGCCGACCGCGATAAAATAAAAGAACTGGGAGGAAACTCCGGTCAATTCGAGTGGAGCTCTGACGGTAAGTATTTTGCAATTCCGCATGGCGAATATATTAAAATCTGGAAAATGTACTAAACACAAACCGGCTTCGTCGCCGGTTTTTTATTTTACTTTCTATTGACAAACGATTGAGAACAAGGTAAAACAATTTTGCTCGGTTCGTTGATAATAATAACGGAGGGTCGCGATGAAATTGCACCATTTTTTCTTGCTGGTTTTTGCCATTTTTATATTACCGCGCTGCGATGACATGTACCAGGTGCACGGGGCAAAAACGATTTCCAATGACGCGGTTTTTGCATCGATGAAGGAAGATCAAGAAAAACGCTACAAAAAAGCTCATCCTGCGCCAACGGTCGCCGAGCAGAAAAAGAATTTGTCGGAAAAAAAGCTACAGGAAATCCGCGAACTGCGCGACAAGCTCACCAGCAAAATCGCGGCATTACAAAAAACCGCCGGTCAATTTGACCTCGCGATTACCACCAACGCGAATGAGGTACGCGACGAAACGACCAGGCAACCGGCGGAAACGTTTGACCAAGCGATCAAAAACAAACGAATAAAGGCGTCGCTCGAAGCGATTCAAAAAGCGCAAGCCTACAAAGATATCGTGATCCGTGAATCACGACTGGCAACGGACGCAGTCACGGAAGCGGAAGGAATAGAAAAGCAACTGAACCTCGACATCATCATTCTAGCGAGCGTGGACGAACCCGAACTCGACGACTTGTTGGTAAAGCTGAATCTCGTTTTCAACAAAATTCAGCCTCAAGCCAAAGAACTAGTGCTAATGGACGAGAAGACGAGATTAAAGCCACTCGAAGAAATTTACAAAACCGTTATTTCTCCGCCGCCCGTTTCAAAAACAATACCGGCTCAAAAACCGGCAGCACCAAAACAGCCGACACAATTCATACCACGAGAAATTTCTACGACAACGAGAAATGCCGCGCCAGTTTCTATCAATATCCCCGCCCCTGTTTTGGCAAGATCCGCTCCGGTGCCATTCATTACCCAACCACCCGTGAAGAAGACTTATGACACAGTCAATGACCCAAAAACCACGGCAAAGACCAAGAATCTGTTTGGCTCTCCGACCAAAAAAAAAGCCGCGCTCGGCCGACACCCGGATGATGATATTCAAGCTCCCCCGCCTCGGACGCAAAAGACGAAAAATCGCTTAGCCCCTGATCCGCCCGAACAGCCTACGCCACCCGAGACTCAAGACCAAAATGACCATCCGGCAATAGTTGACGCGCTGGAGCAATGTCGTAACGCTCTCGACGATGACAATTGCGAACGAGCACAAACCCTCTGCACCAATGACCTTGTCAATAAATTTCCATGGGTCGAACTACGTTTGAAAAACTGTTGGAAACTCGCCGCTCTGGACAAATGTCGAGACGCCATCGACGATGACAATTGCGAACGAGCGCAAACTCTCTGTGCTGATATCACTCTAAAAGATTATGAATGGATAGACACGGCGATCAAGGCTTGTTGGGAGTTCAAGAAATTTTAAATCCACAAGCTCCCAAAAACATTATGAACCGGCCTCGCCGCCGGTTTTTTGTTTGACGCCACGCCTTGACAAACAGCCGAAACAAAGGTAAAACAAAATCATCACCGTTCATTAAACAATGTTTGTTTGATTTTAACCTTTCAACGGAGGAAACGGTCATGAACTACAAAAAACTGGTTCTCGGTATCATTATCATCGCGCTGGCCGTCTGGGTTTTGCTCGGCCTCTTCCGCTTCGGCAGTATCATCGCCTTTCTCTGGATTTTCGAAATCATTGTCAACGAACTGACGCTTTCCGCCGGCCTCAATAAATACCTAGCGATGATCATCGCCTTTGTCCCCGCGCTCGCCATTCTTTGGTCCGTCCCGCTCATGTTTTCCCTGAACAAGAAGAAGCGCAATCTTGGCATGATCATGGGCGGCGCATGCTATCTGCTTTATTCGGTTCTCATGTTCGCCTTGGAAAGCAATCGCTATTTCGATCCCGCAACGGGCACGCCGACCAAGTGCTATGCCTCCGGACTGACCAGTTACGATGAAGTGCCATGCAACACCGAATTCCATCCGCAAACCGGCAATCCGGTAATCAAAGATCAGGGACAGATCAAATCAATTATCATGGCCAAACACGCCGCAGAAGCGCAACTGCAACCGGTAAGTCGCGTCGCGCCATCATCCGACATGCGATTTTTCACTCCGGACGGCAAGCCTCTTTACTGGTACTACCAACATCCGAACGGTGAGATTGAAATCTTTGACACGCCGGGCAAGCACCCGCAGTTGAACGTCGAATTGAATCCAATCACGGCCGAGATCGCCGCCGCTATCGTTTATCCGGGGGAGCATCCTCTTTCAACGATGATCAAGGTGGCGATTCCGCCGAAAACGGACAGCCAGAAAGAAGATCCGAATAATCCGCTGGTCAAACTTCGTGATCACTTACAGAACGTGCAGGGTCAGCTACGCTGACCCAATCAAAAACTCGGCGACTACGCCGAGTTTTTTAAATCTTCAATTCTAATGAGTGGCGCAACTGATGCACGGATCATACGCCCGGATCAACATTTTTATCAACGCCTTTTGCTTCGTCTCCGATGCGTTTTTCAGCTGCGGCAAAAGCGCGGCCAAGTCCGCTTCCAGATTGGCGAGGAACATCGCCGTCGGCGTAATAATATTACAATGCAAAATATTTCCTTCCTTATCTAATTCATATTCATGATACAAAAGTCCGCGCGGCGCTTCCATAATCCCGATCCCCTTGCCCGGATTTGGTTTGAACGGCACTTTCAACCGCGATTCAAAACCGCGCCTCGCGCGCTGACGTGCATACCTTTCAAACAAGCTTTTGATTTCTTCAAGGCAATGAATAATCTCAATGATTTGCGCGAATATGTTCACGAACGAATTATAACAAGGCAGTTTTAACTTGAGCTTACGCCACGCGGCGCGCGCCGCCGGTTGTAATTCATCAAAGTTGTTGTTCAAACGCGCCAGCGCGCCGACCATGAACGGTTGACCCAAATGTTCCACGCGCTTGACGCGTTCGTGCGGTTGAGTTAATTCTCGCACATCGCGCAAAAAACCTTCCGCGGTGTCGTAAACCCGACTGTCGGAAAAATATATTTTCCCGTCATAAATCGCATAATCCCCTTTTCGCTTCAACGAGATATAATTCGTTGGCCGCTCAAACTTCGGAATGGAAAACTTCCAAAGAAAACCCAACAACCCGCTTATTCTTTTCATCATCTCGTCCGCATGCTCAATCGTGTATTTCAACTCACCAAAGTCCGGCTCAACATTAAATCCACCGACCACGCTATTGATCGGATGAACCGATCGGCCGCCGATGACGCGACAGACTTCAACGCCGAAATGACGCACGGCGAGCGCGTATTCCGCTTGACGCGGATATTTTTTCACCAAATCAAAATTATTGTCGTCGCCGGACAAATCCGGCAAAGAAAAGAAAAAAACATGCGCCATGTGGCTGTGAATTATCTGGCCGCATTCCATTATTTTTCTCAACAAAACGATTTCCGGCGTTGCCCTGACATTGAGCGCCTGCTCCAGCGCCTTGATCGACGTCAAATTGTGAACCACCGGACACACACCGCACACGCGCGCGGTAACAATCGGCGCTTCAAAATACTTTCGACCGAGCAAAATACCCTCGATCAGCCGCGCGCCCTCTTTCGTTTGCATCCGCGCTTCGGCAAAGTCGCCGCCAAGGAGCGCGCCAAAAAAATCAGAGTGGCCCTCGGTTTTGGCGATATGATTTATTTGAATGGTTTTCATAAAGCACGAAGAATAACGCCGGCAAAAACAGAAAGAGGTGGCAGAGGTGATAGAAGTGGAAGCGCAGAGATGCAAACGCAGGATCTTCACAGGACAGGAAAAAGTGATAGAGGTGGTAGAGGTGTGAAAGGTGAATAACGAACAAAATGATTAAACTTTTATTCTTTCTTTTATACCAAAAACTTCCATGGTTTTAACGATTTCCCTGTCCGAATGTTTCTCGCGCAGTTGCTTTACCAGATTACCAATCTCCGCGTCCTCCACCAACCCGCGGCACCCCCAGCAACCCTGCCTGGACTTCAAACAAACCGCGCCACAGCCACCTTGCGTGATGGGGCCAAGACAAATTTCGCCTTTTTGTAAAACACATTCAAAGCCGCGCGCTTGGCACTCATAACAAACCGGATTTTGTTTTACCTGCGGATCTTTGCCAATGCAGAGTCCGTAAATAAACCGAAACAGCTCCGCCGCGTTGACAGGACAGCCCGGCACCGTGAAATCAATCTTAACATATTCGCTTAACGACTTGACATCATAGTTCTCAACACCGGAAACGCCGTTATAAACATAATTGTGAATTTTTTTCTTGTCTTGATAGCTCTTCAGGTGATAAATGCCGCCCATATCCGCGCACGATCCGAGCGCCACCACTACTCTCGACCGTTCGCGAAGCTGTTTCAAGTGCGTAATGTCGCTATCCGTGAGCGGACTGCCCTCGACAAAGGTGATATCATATAAATCAAACTCATGATCTCTCTCTTCAAACAACCGAAAATTCACCACGTCAATCTTTTTTTGCAACGCCAAAAATCGCATCGGCGCG
>MFGM01000005.1:0-4389 GCA_001778275.1 Candidatus Falkowbacteria bacterium RIFOXYC2_FULL_48_21
CCTTTGGCAAAGAGAACAAATATCGCCGCCGCAAAACTCCCCAGCGCCACCAGCGATCCGCACAGCAGGAAAGCGCTCAACCAATCGTACAGGCTACTAACCGCCGATCTCTTCCGCAAATGCGCAACGCCTCCAAACTCAAACAACTTTTCCGGCGTTACTCTGGCTATGCGTGCGTAACCGAAAGAGGCAAGTCCGCACACGAAGATCGGAATAGTGATGCAAAAGACCCAAATGAAAAACGCAACCAGATTGTCAAACGCCGCAACTTCAGAAATCGCTCCCAGCAATTTACCGACGTTGTAAGCGATGATCAGCGGAATCAGGACATAACCGCTAGCATACATCGAAATGTACACCCCGATCGGCACTTCCGGCGCCGATTGCTTCAGCCAATGGGTGGACAGAAACTCATTCTGCGCGCGACTCAGCTTCAGCTTGCCCAGCAACTTCTTTTCCTTCTTCGACAGCTCGGTTCGCATCTTTTTCCCTCCAACTATGATTGTCAAAAAACACTGCTTCGGACTTTCCAATCTATCAAATAATTAACCACTTGTCAATAGCGCGTGATACTTTTCGTGCAACTTTACAAAAAATAGTCGCGTCAGGCTTCAATAAAAAAACAGCCCGCCGAAAAACGAACCATTCCTTTCGATATTACTGGCTATTAACCATCTTTTTTGCAACAAACCAAATTATGCCTATCCCAAATTAAGTACTTCACCGCCGCTCCACCCAAATCCGTAGAATTACTTGTTAAAAGTTTTCCAATCCGTTTCGAAAAAGCTCGTTTGGCGTTGTTGCAGGCCTCCATAGGCGTATGATTTTTCAACAAAGACACAACAACCTGATTTGACGGCTCCAAAAACATCTCAACCGTTTTATCTTGTTCCGGCCGAGTGCGTTTCTCATCATCATACAAAAAAATAAAATCCTCCGTGTATCCGATATACGCTTCAGCGCCACGCTCAATACTGCTTGGGCCCAAAATCTTACCCGAGCGGCAAGATAAAGCATAAACCACTTTTGCGCACAACATTTTTTCATTTTCACCGGCTCGAACCAATGTCTCATTATCTTGGCCGTCTACCACATCATAATCGCCATGGCCATTTAAGAAAATTATGGCCGGGTTATTTCTTTTTACCATGCTTTCAAATTCTTTACGATTTGCGCGCGCTCTGTCTAAATCGAAGACCTTGACACCTTTCTCTTTGGCAAAGTCAATAACTTTTTTCGCCCATGCGGAAATATAGCGCGTGGTCAAATCAAAATTCGGCCTTGTAACGAGCAGACTATGACTCATACAATATTCCCTCCTTAAGGCCGCGCAAGAAACTTAATTCCACCTCAACTATTTTCTGGCCAATATCATCGCCCTGCTCTACGTGGCTGATTAATTCTTGTTTATCAAAATCACCCATTGAGCCGATAGACAGCCCGATATTTTCGGGTAGGGTTTTGAGCCGTTCAATAACCAATTGTTTTATTTCTTGTTCTGAAGCCATACTAAATAATTTGTAAATCAGACAGTTTATCCAAAATCATGATTCCCAATTCCGTATCATTATCCACCTCTAAAAACGCCACTTGCCAAGTAATCGGCCCTTTCCCCGGGACAACCAAAATAATCTCCTCTCTCAAATTTATCGGGAGATTGGCAAACACCTTGTAAAATTGTTGTTTTTGTTGTTCCTTGCTCATATGGTCAGTATAAACAAAATTCAGACAACCAGCAATAGCCCCCCCCCTATTTACTATCTTGACAAACCAGACCACCTTACTCCTCCAACCACACATTATAAATCTGATCCCTGTCCACCACCTCCGCATGCTTAATCTGATTCTTTGCCGCGGATAATCCCTTCACACTTTGTTTTATTTTCTGCGCGAATTGCAAATCAAGCTGCAAATTAAAATCAATAATCCCCGGCTGTTTTTGCACCAGCAAAGAATATTCTCCGTTTTTGATTTGCGCGTTAATGGCATCAGGCAGTTTGTATTTCCAAACAATCGTTTTCGCTTTCTGCGGTTCAACCTCAAAAAAGACTCCGAACGCACGCTTACTAAATTCATCATAAACATCCACCTTGCCCGGCAGAACGTTGATTGCGTGAAGTGGAACACCGTCCGCCCACACGCCGATTAAATCACTACCCGAGGGAACATAAAGACGCGTGTACGTGCGGTAACGCGTGGTTTTCCAGCTGAACGTGCCAAGATTTTGATATGTTACCGCCACTGAAGCAACCATGTCACCTGCCTGCGCAGGCAGGCTGTTTTTTTCCGGCGTTAACGTGTACTTCACCGTTCGCGCCATGACCGAGTCGGTTTTCAGCGCGGCCAAATTCGCGTCAACGAGCATCAAATAATCGCCGCTAAAATTTTTCACTTCTCCGGCCCAACCGTTTTCCACGGCCAACGTCTGCATGGGCGCGTCGTTGAAATACAACAAAATTTGTTTTTCCTTCACCTCTTCCGAAATCAAGTCTGTCAAACTCGTCCACTCGCTCATCGGGAGCGTGTAAAGCCGCGCCAGCATTTGCTGGCCAAGATCGCCGATAACATCTTTGCGATCAGAGGTGGCCACGCCTTTTTCGTTATAACCGAATTCAACTTCATATTGCAACTTTTCCCAAAAATTCTTTTTATCAAACGTCAAATCCCCCACCTTGAACTCGCCGAGCACGCCGATCAAATTTTCAATCACCGTTGGCGTAATGGCAATCACGCCGTCAAGCTTTTCTTTGCCGCCTTCCTCCACATAAAACCACTCCGCCTTTTCCGCTGAAGTCGGCCAATCCGGCCACCAATTGCTGTCGCGAAAAAACCATTTGGGCTGATTCATGTACTGTTTCATCGGCGCCGGCGATTCGATGTTCAATGTCTTATTGACCGGCTGATCAAGATTGTAACTGTTATCCGTGAAAAAAGTTTTAATCTCCGCATTCTCAATCTTCAAAATTCCGTACGTGCCGATAAATCCGCCGCTCGGCCGCATCTCACGGTTATTTTCCAAAATAAAAAGGTAGGTGCGTTCGGCCGGATAGCCGGCAAACGCGGGCAAGAGCTTCGCCATTGTAACCAAATTACCAAACGCTTTTTGCGTTTTCGGTATCTTGTCGCGCAAGGGGTTCACCGCTTTGTCAAAAATAAACAACGGCTGACGTCGATTGATGTCAACCAACTTTTCTCCGGCCAATTTGAATTCCGCTTCCGCCGCAGTCAATTCATCCACGGAATCGACCATGATGGCCAGCATTTGTTCTTTCTTTTCCGGTGAAATGCCTTGCCATGATAATTTTTCCATTTTTAACGTATCCTGTATTTCCACGCCGATTTGCGTGATATTTTTCAACGATCGAGAAACAATCGCGCCAATCTCAATCACGTCCTCGGCCACGGTCAATTGATTTTTCACAGGCGCGCTGCGGAACACCGCAGCCTCCCCCGCGATCGCCAATCCTTGCTTTGCTTCACCAAAGCTTTTTTCCGCCGCGGTCAAAGAGGCCAGCGCGGACTTGAAATCCTGTTTCAAAATAAAATCTTGCGCCGCCGTCAACTCGGTCTGCCCTTCCAAACCGGACGCGTAAACGGATTTGAGCGAAGCATAATATGGCGCGATGGACACGCCGGCGAAGATGCCGATGCCGATGGCCAAAATCAACATCACGACGATGAAATACGGCAGAAGTTTGAGCGGAATCAAAAGATAACTCCAAGCGCTTTTGGCGGGAGGAAAATGATCGGATTTTGGCGCCCCGAAGTACACGCTACGCTTGACTTCAAGGCAAGGGGGGATGAAATTTTGTTTACGGTTAAACATATTACGTTATACACAGTCTACCAAAAAACTAACTAATTTTACACGAATTAACTCAATTGATTGACAAATCATTGTTTACTGCTATAATGCAATTGTATCATTACGAAAAAGACCCCTTTAAGGTTTCGTCCTTACTGGGGGCTTTTTCTTTTTAATAGTTGCACTTTTCCCTTTACACCATCAAGATAGGTGATTGGGGCATTTGTTCTTTTTAACAAAATCGAACATAAATTTGGTTTATTCGGCGACAACAATATTCGTAGGCGCTTTTTTTCAATTAAAAATTTCACTAAACAGGCATAATCGCCATCGCTCGTAACAATAATTTGTTTATTGCATTGATTTTCGTAGGCATCCACTACGCATTGCAATACCAAATCCGCGTCGCAATTTCCCTTCGGACTGCCATCTCGACTATATATCACCTCTTTATATTTCAAAATAAAACCGTCCTCTTGCAGTGCGGCATACAAGTCTTTGTGTTTCGGAATAAGTCCAATAAAATAATATGCTCGAGACACACCATATTTGTCCGTAAGCCATTTGCGAAAGCGCCCATAATC
>MFGM01000005.1:4436-4634 GCA_001778275.1 Candidatus Falkowbacteria bacterium RIFOXYC2_FULL_48_21
CAATATAAATATTGATTTTGTTCATAAAAATAGTGTATCACAAAATATAAAAATTATTTCAACACACCTTTTCAAATTAACCTTGACTTTTGTTATTTTTTAAAAACGGTGGCTGTCCCCTTTCTACCAGTAAGGGGTGCCCTACTTTTTTGAAGCTTTGGATTTCTTTTTCTTCTTCTCGGGTAATGTTTCTGCAAT
>MFGM01000005.1:4675-4923 GCA_001778275.1 Candidatus Falkowbacteria bacterium RIFOXYC2_FULL_48_21
TCTCCTTTCTCACACAGACTTTCAAGTTCCCCACTTGCCGGCACTATCTTCACGTATAATTGGTCGTCACATACGAGAGCTACCACCTTACCATCAGCATACAGAGCATACTCACCAAACATTGCCCGAACAGAAAATCGCCCTTGGTCTCCGAGCTTATCTAAAATAAATTCGACTGTTTCTTTTTGAGTGGACATATTGAAGTGGTATTCATCAATATTTATTATTAATCACAACTCAGTGCACTC
>MFGM01000006.1 GCA_001778275.1 Candidatus Falkowbacteria bacterium RIFOXYC2_FULL_48_21
CGCCGATATCAACATCGTCGAATCAGCCAGCGCCACGGCGGATATTATTTACAAGCTTCTCCGGGAACGCGACGCCAAATTTACGAAACCGATCAGCACCTGCCTCCTCGCCGGCATTATTTCCGACACCACCTATTTTACGAACGCCGGCACGACCAAAGAAGCCATGGCGCACGCGTCCGAGCTTTTGAAAAATCAAGCGGATATCAAAGCGATCATTAAAAATACGTGGCGCAAAAACAGCCCGGAAGCGCTCAAGGTTTGGGGCAAAATTTTGTCGCAACTCCAATTCAACGAACAATACAAAATCGTCACGGCCGTGATCAGCCGAGAAGACGCCATCCTGCCGGAAGTGTTTGAGGGACTGGCGAACTTCTTGACAACGCTTTATGAAGCCAATATAATTCTGGTTCTACGCGAAGAATCGGACGGTGAGATCAAGTGCAGTCTGCGCACCACCAAGGACAACATTGACGTGTCAAAACTGGCCAAACGCTTTGGCGGCGGCGGACACACCGGAGCGGCCGGGTTTTCGCTACGCGGGCGGCTGATCCGAACTCAAAGTGGATGGAAAATTGAGAAACAACAAACGTCCATTCAATAAGGTTCTTTTACTTCGATCTTTAACTATATCTTTGCCCTTTGCCCCTCCCCCGCTTTAACTTTTATATAATTCTTATTCCATTCAATCGTCACTTTTCAATTATAAACTCTTACAAAAAGGAGGCGGGGGCAATGGGCGACACGCATCGCAACCAACATTTCGCATCGTTCATTAAAAAACAATTTCCAAAAATCAAATCCGTGCTCGTCGTGGCCGACGGCAAAGGCGGCTTGGCGCGTGAACTGGCAAGGCAAGGCTTGACCGTGCGCGTGATCGAGGCCAAACCCAGATTCAAATGGCACGACAGATACGGCATCAAGTACCAGCGAGGCTGGTTTACACGCGAGCATAAGGTAACAGAAGATTTAATTGTCGGAATGCATCCGGACGAAGCCACCGCAGAAATTATCATCGCCGCCACGGCCAGTCGTAAACCGTGGGCCGTGGTTCCATGCTGTCTCAAAGGTGAAGCGGCCAAAGGCGTGCTTTGCTTCAAAGGCTGGCTGAACAAACTGCGTTCACTGGCGCGAAATCAAACCGTGCTTGAGTGGCAATTGCCGATTTCGGGAAAGAACGTTGTGTTATATCATAAATAAAAATCAGGGGCCCACACCGGCCCTTTTCTTTTACCAAAACACCACTACAACAATAAAATTGCGCGTCTTGTCGTTTCAAAACCCAAAAGCTCGGGTGCTAATCGCCCGAGCTTTCTTATTGCGTAGTTTCGCGTTATTTCTTATCCTGCGCTTCCTGAACAATCAGCGAAAACGCCGCCACTGTGTCCTTGTCCTCCTTGAACCGCATGAGTCTGACGCCCTGCGTGTCGCGACCAAGATCGTTCACCGAGGTAAACGGAATGCGAATCACCTGCCCTTTCTTCGACATAACCAAAACATCCTGTTTTTCCGTTTCCACTTTATTAACAACAATACCCTTGATAATCTTGCCGGTTTTTGCGGAAACCTTGAGCGTGCGGATACCCCCGCCGCCGCGATTTTGCACCTTATAGAATTTCAAATCCGATCGCTTGCCAAAACCGTTTTCCGTAATATTCAGTGTTTGTAAATCGTTCACCAATTTCGGATCAATAATGTCCATGCCAATCACCTCATCGTCGCCTTTCAGCCGAATGCCGCGCACGCCGCTGGCCGCCCTTCCCATGGGCCGGACATTTTCTTCGCTGAAACGAATGGCTTGGCCTTTGCGCGTGACGAGCATGGCCTCGCTTTTGCCGTTCGTCGGCTCGACCCAGCGCAGCTGATCGCCGGCTTTTATCTTGATCGCAATCAAGCCCGAACGCCGCACGTTGCTAAAGTCTTCGATCGGCGTTTTTTTGATCGTGCCTCGCTCCGTCGCCATCAGAAAAAACTTCGTGTCCGACTTGTCGGTATTGGTCGGCAAAATTGAAGTGACTTTTTCTTCCGGCCCGAGCTGAAGGAAGTTCACCAGCGCCTGCCCTTTGGCCGTACGCGACCCGACCGGCACATCATACGTTTTCAGCTGGAACACACGGCCGCGCGAGGTGAAGAACAAAAGATCATTGTGCGTCATGGTGGTGAAAAGCATTTCCACTTCATCTTCTTCCTTTGTCGAAAGCCCAATCACGCCCTTGCCGCCGCGATTTTGCACCTTGAACGTATCCGTCGGCACGCGTTTGATATATCCATCAAGCGTCACCATGACGAGCGTCGGCTCGTTCGGCACCAAATCTTCCTGCGAAAATTCGCCCACCGCCGACTTGATAATCTTGGTTTTGCGCTCGTCTCCATATTTGGTTCTGACTTCAATCAATTCCGACTTAACCACCGCTAAAATTTTCTTATCCGAAGACAACAATTCTTTTAATTCTTTAATCAGCTGTCTTCTCTCTTTCAACTCGCCCTCGATTTTCAACCGCTCAAGATTGGCAAGGTTTTGCAAGCGCATTTCCAGAATGGCCACGGCCTGCACTTCGGTAAAGTCAAACTTTTTGATCAAATTTTGCTTGGCCTCTTCGCGATCTTTTGATTTTTTTATCGTCTGAATCACCGCGTCGATTTTGTCAATCGCTTTGTTCAATCCTTCCAAAATATGAGCCTGATCTTCCGCTTTTTTCAGGTCGAACTGCGCGCGGCGCCGCGTCACGATCTGGCGATGCTTGATATAATGAAATAAAATTTCTTTCAAATCCATGGTCTTCGGCTGAATACCGTCCACTAGCGCCAGCATGTTCACATCAAAATTCGACTGTAACGGCGTGAGCTTGAACAACCGATTCAACACTTTTTTCGGATACGCGTCGCGCTTCAAGTCTATAACTACGCGCACGCCTTCCTTGTTCGATTCATCGCGCACATCACGAATGCCTTCTAATTTTTTATCTTTAACAAACTCGGCGATTTTTTCCAAAAAGGTAGCCTTGTTCAATTGATACGGTACTTCCGTGATTAAAATCTGAAATTGGCCATTCTTGCCTTCCACGATTTCCGTTTTGCCGCGCATCACGATCTTGCCGCGGCCGGTGGTGTAAGCGCGTTTGATTTCATCCTGATCATAAATAATACCGCCGGTCGGAAAATCAGGACCCTTGATAAATTCCATTAAATCTTCCACCGAACAATCGGGGTGATCGATTTGATGGCACACCGCGTCGCAAACTTCGGTCAAATTGTGCGGCGGAATTTTCGTGGCCATGCCGACCGCGATGCCCACGCCGCCGTTCAAAAGCAAATGCGGCAACTTGGCCGGCAGTACGGACGGTTCTTTTTGCGTGCCGTCATAGTTCGGAATAAAATCAATAGTATCGCGATCCAAGTCAGCCAAAAGTTCTTCGGAAATCGCTTTCAACTTCGCCTCGGTATAACGCATGGCCGCCGCGTTGTCGCCGTCCATGGAACCGAAGTTACCTTGGCCGTTGACCAGCGTATATCGCATGTTGAAATCCTGCGCCATTCTCACCATGGAATCATAAACCGCCTGATCGCCGTGCGGATGATACTTACCCAAAACTTCACCGACCACGGTCGCGGACTTGCGGAATTTCGCGCTCGGCCGCAACCCGATATTCCACATGGCGTAAAGAATGCGGCGATGCACCGGCTTCAATCCGTCGCGCACATCGGGCAAGGCGCGCGAAACAATGACGGACATGGCGTAGTCGATATAACTGCTTTCCATTTCATCCACAATGGAAATATCTTCCACGCCTTTGTGTTCAGACGCGTTTTCCGCCGCCGCCTTGGCCGCCTCACCTTCCGGCGTCTGCGCTTGCATTTTTTTTCTACGTTTGGAAATCATATAAATTTTATTTTTTATCCACGCTAACGACCGGTAGTTCCAATTTCAACACCGGCACCGATTCGCTCGGCTTCACCGCTTCCGGCGACGCGACATTTTCAATCGGCACTTCCGTCTTTTTCAACTCCGTGCTCATCTCGTTGAACATTTTTTGCATTTCTTCCGTCATTTGTTCCATCGAGCCCACACCTTTGCTCAATTCCGCATTAGTACGATCAATACTGTGCCGGATGGTCCAAAGCCAGCCGACAAAAATCAATGCGCCGAACACGATGACGCAGATCCACATGGTTAAGTAACGGGAATCTTGGTTTTTTGAATCCATAGTATGAACGCAAGTCTAAAGTCTAAAGGTAAAAGTCCAAAGTTATAATCACTCGCCTCGATTCGACCTCGCCATGGCAGGGAGGCGAAGCGGGCAAACGCACTTTTTACTTTCAGACCTTAACTTGAATTTGCACTTGAAAAATGAGAGTTGGGGTTTTACACTTGCGCCTTGTGTCCTTAACTTTGGACTTTGGACTAATCTACCCGCGATTAAGAATGACCAGCTTCGTGGTCTCCTCCGGCAAATCTTTGCGCGTGATTTTTAATTTATCGAGCGTTTCAAATTTATTGCCCATTTCTTTTTTGAATTTTTCCACGCCGTCAATGTCAATCTTAACGCCGTCAATTTTGTAATGCATTGGAATCACTATGCGCGGCTCAACCTGTCGCACGATTTCCGCCGCATCCTTTGCGTCAATCGTAAACTTGCCGCCGACCGGCACGAACATTACGTCCACGTCGCCGATTCTTTCCAATTGCGTATCTGATAATGTCGTCCCGATATCACCAAGATGAAGCAACTTGATTCCTTCAATCTCAAACTTAAAAATAATGGACTTGCCCAATTCTTCGCCCTGTTTTTTATCATGATAAGAGCCAATACCCGCGACGGCCACGCCTTTGACTTCATATTCGCCCGGTCGATCAAGCACCACTGGCTGCCGATCCGCAGCCGGCAGTACCGCGTCCATATTCGCGTGATCGCCATGACCGTGACTAACGGAAATAATGTCCGCCTTGATCTTCGGCAAACGCAAACCAACGCTATCGTCGTACGGATCCGTCACAACGGTAATCAAATCATTGCCGATTTTTTCTTCGATTTTGAAACAGGAATGGCCGAGCCAAGTGATGTACATAACAAAGTAGGTAAGAGATTGAGAGAATTAAGAGAATTGTTCGCCGAAGGACGAATCCGCCTATGGCGGGAGAGATTGGAAAACAAAACATCAAAACGCTGTTCGCAATAGGACGTTTCATCCCGTTTCAATTCTAGCACAAAATCTTATCCTTTTAAAGAGGCGACTGGGTATAAAAACAAGAGGCAGGTATCAAGCGCCAAGTTCTTGACTCCCGGCTTTTAACGCTCCATTTTCGATCCTCGCGCGGAAACGAAAACCGCCCGACACAATGTCGAGGCGGTTCTCTTTATGTATGACGATGGAATTAGACGGGAGTTTCTTCCTTTTTGGCATCTTCTTTCGAGATTTCTTCCTTGGCACCCGAATCTTGCGAGCTTTGCGAAGCAACCTCCTTGCCCTTGTTCAACGCTTTCAAACTAAGACCAAGGCGATGCTCATGCGGTTCGATCGAAACGATCTTGAACTTCATGACACTGCCCGGCTTGGCAATGCTTTCCGCGGAATCAATTTTTTTGTCCGACAACTCGGAAACGTGCGCCAGACCGTGAATATCGCTATCCAGCTTGACGAACAAGCCAAAGGCGGTAGACTTCAAAACCGTTCCTTCGACAACATCGCCCACTTTGTATTTCTCGCTGATATTCTGCCAAGGATCGGCAATCAATTTTTTGATGGACAAGAAAATCTTGGATCCATCAAGCTTGATCACCTCCGCCTTGATGGCATCGCCAACTTTGTACAAATCAGACGGGCTGTCAATGCGCTGCCAGGCCAATTCGGAAATGTGAACCAGGCCTTCCAGTCTTTCGCCGAACTCGACGAAAACGCCGAAATCGGTCACAGCCGTAATCTTGCCTTCCACCACGTCACCAATCTTATATTTGTCCAAAACGCCTTTTTGGTTTTCTTCCCAAGCCGCTTTTTCGGACACAATCAGCTTTTCATTGTCCGGATCCACGTCAAGCACTTTGACGTTAAATTTTTGGCCAACGTAGCCTTTCAATTTTTCCAAAATTTTATTCTTGTCGCCGCCCTGCACGCGCGGATAAAATTCCGGACTAAGCTGGGATACCGGCAAAAATCCGGCCACATTATTAACCATGACCAAAAGCCCACCCTTGTTCGCGTCCGTGACTTTCGCGGCCACGGCTTGATTTTCCGCTTTCAACTTTTGCAAGCTGGACCAAGTGCGTTGATGACCGGCGTAACGGAAAGACAGCTCGAGCATTCCTTGTTCATTCTCCAGCTCGAGCACGGTCGCTTCCGTTTCATCGCCCGGTTTCAAGTTGGCGAACTCTTCCGCTTCATTATATAGCTCTTTGTTGCGAATGAGACCGGTCATGGCGCCATTGAGATCAAGGAGCACTTCCTTTTTTGAGGCGGTAATCACTTTGCCCTTCACAATGTCGCCCACCTTTGGCAAGGCGCGCAAAATCACGTCCTGATCAATCAAGTCTTGCATCGGGGACGATTTTGTTTCTTCCACTATTTTTTTGCGAGGCATGTATTTTTACTCCTTTCTACAAATTAGGCCAACCGGCGTAACTTGTGAATGTCAATGACAGTCTATTATAAATTATAGTTATCGTCAAGAGTCGCAAGGAAGGTGTCAACGGGAAGGGCAAAAGTAAAGATAAATGAAAAAACAAAAAATAAGACAGACGCAAAACACCGGCAATTACGGTTATTTTTATTTTCTTTTTGCTTTTTGGCTCTACTTTTGCCCTTTGCCCTTTCCTCACGCACAACACACGCACGACTCCCCTTGACACACCACGAATCACTTGCTACACTTCAATCGCGATAATTAATAAACAAATTGCCAAAAGTTGACGCGGAAAGGTTTTGCCGGAAATAGATTAAATTTAACTATTTTACTTCACTCCTCAGCCTTGGCCGGGGAAGCGGAATATCAAAAAAATGAAGAACCGAGCGACGACAATCACATCTTCTTCATCGCCACTTAGCGCTCGCTAAGTCGGTTTAACGTGTTTCGCAACGGCAAAAATTTCTTGCGTTCTCGGCAAGAAACAATATGATTCTGTACCCGATATTGATCGGCGCCGGCACCATCGTCGGATTGGTGGTCGGTTATTTTGTTAGAAAAAAATTGGCGCAGGCTGAAGCGGATTCGCTCGAAGCCAAGGTGCAAACCATGCTTAGCGAAGCCAAGGCGCAAGAAAAAGAAATTTTAATCGATGCCAAAGACAAGGCCATCAAGATCGTTGACGAGGCCAAACGCGATGAAACCACTCGCCGCAATGAATTGCGCGACTTGCAACATCGGCTCGAAAATCGCGAAACCTTGTTCGACCAAAAACTACTCGATCTCGAATCCAAGCAAACCAAACTGCACGAAAAAGCGGCCAAGCTGGAAGAGATCAAACTGCAAATTCAACAAATCAAAAAGGAACAAATGGACAAGCTCGAACGCATCGCCGCGCTAACCCGCGAAGACGCAAAAAAGGTTTTGCTCGAAAACGTGGAAAAGGAAACGGGCGACGCGCTGGCCAGCCGCATTCGCAAACTCGAAGCGGACAACTCGATTCAATTTGAAAACGTGGCGCGCGAAAAGCTGGTCGAGGTGATTCAGCGCTGTTCCATTTCCCACGCTGTGGAATCGACCACGTCCATCGTTGATCTGCCGAGTGACGAGATGAAGGGGCGCATCATCGGCCGAGAAGGCAGAAACATCAAAGCGATCGAACAAGCCACGGGCGTAGAAATTATTGTTGACGATACGCCGAACGCGATCACCGTGTCGGCTTTCAGCCCGATTCGCCGGCAAGTGGCAAAAAAGGCTTTGGAAAAATTAATTCTGGACGGTCGCATTCATCCGGGGCGCATCGAAGAAGCGATCGATGAAGCGAAAAAGGAAATCGCCGTTGAAATCAAAAAGGCCGGCGAAGCCGCTTGTTACGAAGTGGGCGTAGCCGGACTGGAAAATAAATTAGTACAAATCATTGGCCGACTTAAATATCGCACCAGCTACGGCCAAAATGTTTTGCAGCACTCGATCGAAGTGGCGCACTTGTCAGCCCTGCTCGCGGAGAATATCGGCGCGAATGTGTCAGTCGCCCGCAAGGCCGGATTCCTGCACGACATCGGCAAAGCCGTTGATCATGAAATTCAAGGCACACATCCGGAGATTGGCCGCGATATCGCGAAAAAATTCAACATCCCTGAAGAAATAATCATTCCGATCCTGACGCATCACGAAGACAAGCCGCCGACCATCGAAGCGGTGATCGTCAAGGTGGCGGACGCCATTTCCGGCGCTCGGCCGGGCGCGCGCAAAGATACTTATGAAAGATATTTGCAACGCCTCGAAGAATTGGAAACCATTGCCAAACGCAACGAAGGCGTGGAAAAATCTTACGCCATTCAGGCCGGCCGCGAGGTGCGCGTGTTCGTCGAGCCATCCAAGATAAACGATCTGGACGCGGAAAAGCTGGCGCAAAAAATCGCCAAGGACATTGAATCGGAATTGAAATATCCGGGCGAGATCAAGGTAATGGTGATTCGCGAGAATCGGGTGATTGAGTACGCGAGGTAAAAACACAGGCTGGAAGAAAGTTTCCGCCAAAGGACGGATGCGTCCTCTGGCGCAAATTGCAGTTAACGGAAGTTAATTGATAGTTAATTGAAGAAAGTTACCAATAAAAAAGCGGGCGCCGATGAGGGGCTCGCTTTTGGTTATTGAACCACACACACATCAGGCTCGTTCAACGAGCCTTTGAAAACCATTAGCCTGGCCGTTACACGGCCAGGCGCCCCATGCGGCGCGTCGCCCCAATAATCGCCGCCCACCAAATCAAACGCCAACAATCGCCTATCGAATCACGCGCCAACAATCACCCACCGAACGCCCGGCCGTGCAACGGCCGGGCTAAGGTGAGAATTTACAAACCCCCGTGAACGGGGCTGATACGGATAAAAACTTCAGCTCTTATTAACCGGCAACGTAAATATCATACGTCTTTTCACCGGCCAACCTTACTTTCTCAACACGGAAAAAACCAACAGCGCGGGGCACGGCCGGGCGCGCCTATTTGATTTCACCACTATCACAAGTTAACTCGCGTTCCTTTTCCCAAAGGACAATGCCCCGTTTGAACAAGACGATTCGCAAAACGACAACCGCGGACGGACCGATCCCCATCCACGCGCAGACTAACGCCGGCCAACAGCCAACCATTCCCGCCGACAGAACAAAAATAAGAATGAACTGCATCGCCACGAACAAAATACTGCCGACAATCCCTTGTTTCGCCGCACGCGGCAGCCATGCGTCAAACGCCGTACCCGGCATGAGAAATGCCAACGTAATCCCAGGCAAAACAAACAGCGCCACCATAATCAGTCCAACTACCACTTTTCACCTCCTTAATTATGCGCCATCGCCTTCACGAAACCGGCCAGTGCCGGACATTGAGACGTCAAGGAAATGGCCGCGACATATTCGAAAGCAAATCCGACGTTTAACGTGAACATATACGCCACAACAAACGTTGCTCCGGCCGCGCCAAGAAAAATCCATGGCGACAAGTCACGAAACCATTTGCCCGGCAGAAACAAAACCGCAACCACAAAAACAGCAATGAACCAGAAATACCAAATCATTGATTCGTCCATGTTTACTCCTTTGATCTCCACGCTATCACCGTTTTCTCGCTTGCCCACACTTGTCAAGAAACAAATACAAATCATCGATGAACACTCCAAACTCCCCTCTGTCATTCAAATTCACCAAAAACCGCTCGCGTGCATCATCCAGTAACACCAATATTAAAGCCTGTTCTTTCCATCTTGCAGCTTTCATCACAAACAACTCAAGATTACATCGCCGAGCAGTGCCACTTTTGTTCATGTGTGAGGAATCAAGAAATTTCATCAAGACGTCCCGTTCACTGTCCAGCACACTATCGCAAAAAACGACACGATAACAAAATCGCTTTAATTTTTGCAATGTTATAATATTCCAAAGATCAATATTTCGCAGTAGCGTCAGCCACAGCCAAGTCACTACCGCCGTTCCGTAGATTGTTCCGCAAGCGCAAACAAAAGCAAACCATGCGGGCAAACAAAATTTTTGAGTCAATTCCTCCAGCATTTTGGCCTCCTTGTCAAAGAACCTCAACGCCGCAGAATATCTTGTTTGAAAAATAAAGTCAATCAAACGTCAGCTAATCGGGCAAATTCTTATTCCGTAAATTAACTAAAATTAAATTAAACTGCTTAACTTGTGAAAAGTGTTGTCCGAAATCTTGACATCTTTTTTGCGCCTGTTATAATGCTCGCGTATGGAAACCATGCAGGTACTAAAAAATCTCGGCCTGACCGAACAAGAAGCGCGAATTTATCTCGCCGCCCTTGAACTTGGCGCCGCGTCAATTCAAAAAGTGGCGGCTCGCGCCAATATCAAACGGCCGACCGCCTACACGATTGCGAAAGAACTTATGAGCAAAGGCTTCATGGGCAGCTTTGTCGACCGCGGCGGATTGAAGCTGACGGCGGAAACGCCGGACAAACTTTTGGTCATTGCCAAACGACGACAAGAAGATTTGGCCGGCATTCTTCCCCGCCTGCAAGCTTTACGCTCAACCAAAACCGACAAGCCGCAAATCACCTACTATGAAGGCAAAGAAGCTTACTTCGTCATTGCCGAGGATACGTTGAAGTTCAAAAACATCACCGCCTACATGACCGGCTCGCTCGCCGGCATTCACAAAGTGATTACTGAAAAATATGATCTTGAATATTACATTCCAAAGCGCGTGGAAAACAACATCGCGGTCAAAGGAATTTTTAGCGCAGAAAAAGTCACAAAAAAATATCACACGCTCGACAAGGCACATTTGCGAGAAATAAAATTCATGCCGGAGCAATTCGCTTATCCGACTTTTCAAATCATCTATGGCGACCGTGTGGCCTTCTTTGCCTCGCAGGATGAAATGTTCGGATTCATTATCAGAAGCAAGGATTATGCGGAGATGGAAAAGAAAAAGTTTGAATTCATGTGGAGCAAGTTGTAATTCGACCTTACAAGGAGAGGCTCCTTAAAGGGGCCTTTTTGATTTAGCCTGGCCGTTGCACGGCCAGGCGCCCACGGGCGATGAAACAACATCCAGTTTTGCAAATTTAAAAAATAATGCCATGCCAAAAAATTTAAGGCATGGCATTATTGTTCGGCTAAATTTTTTATTGCGCCGCCTGACCCGGCTTCACGGTAATAGAGCCGGTGGCGGAAGTGACGGTTTGGCCGTTGCTCAGAGAAACCTTACTATAAAATGTCATTTTCGCATTTATCTTCGGTTGAAAACCGAGCATAATATCCGCTCGATCGCCGTAAACGCATATCGACTGCGTACAGCTTTTCTTCACAACGTCATTCACATAAATATCGTGCGAGAAAATCTCCAAACCCTGCGCGTCCACAAAAGAAGCTATCTGGGCTTGTTCATACGCGTACATCGAGCGCTGATTGGGTGAAAAATTCACATTGATCGTCGGCAGTATTTCATCCACAATGCTCAAACTCTTTTCCGCGCTAAGCTTGGTCGTGCCATCGGTAAAATATGCTTTGGCGTAATACTTGATTACCGTCCCGGCCCAAGGAGTAAACGGCCCGAGATTGACTGAACAATTGCCGGAACATGTTTTCACCACCTGACCCGCCACCACGCAATTCACGTAATCGAGCTGTTTGCTCCCGGGACTCACGATCATAGTGAACGTGGTGGATTTCGATTCTTGGATCGCCTCGTCCGGCGTATCGAAAGAAACCGTCGGCTCCACGATTTGCGCCGCCGGCTTCACGGTCAAGTACTGCGCCGCAGTGGAAAATGAATTGCCCACGATATCAATCGCCGTGGCACCGAAAATATATTTTATTTCTTGCGTGATGCCGCTAAACGGCCCCGCCACATAATTGCACTCTTTCACTCCAAAACATTCCTTCACTATTTGGTTACCAAAAGCGATGGCAATTTTCTTGATACCGGATGAATCATCCGCCGTTGCTTTGAAGCTGACCGTGGTGTTGGCAAAGGCAGTCGACTGGCTGGCCACAATCTGAACCGTCGGCGCGATTGCGTCAACCGGAGCCAACGGCTGAACCGGCGATGCCAACGCCTGCACGGTAAACGTACCGCTGACAGACATGGATTCGCCGCTTTTCGCGGTAATATCGAAACGATAAACATGCTTGCCAATGTCAGCGTAATTCATCGGCCCCAAAACCAGACCGCAAACATAGGTATTCTCACAAGTTTTAAATTTATTGCCATCAACAAAACCAACAATCCTTTCGATCGGCGCGACATATTTCATGTATAATGTCGTGCTAAAAACCTGACCCACTTCAGTCGGCTCACCGGAGGTCATAATCTTGTCCACTTCCATTTTAATCACTACGGGCGTGATCGGCGTGGCCGGAACGGTTGGCGGACTGACAGCCGGAATGTTTTTGGGCGGAATCGCGCCTGCGCCGGAGGTTCCTTCGACAAACTGCGCGTCGGCTGTTTCCGCGCTGACGGTGAATTCGCCCGCGTATGATTCCACCGCTCCGCGCGCGGTCGTAATATCGACCGCATATGTATGTTTACCGATATCCTTTTTTTCAAACGGTCCCACGTTCAAAACACATTCCTTTACCGCCTCTTCGCATGTTTGCGCCACTGCGCCGTCTATTTTAATCACCACTTTTTGCGCCGCGGCTCCATTCATCGTCGCGCTAATCACGAAAATTTCCCCCAATTTTAATTTGGAATTGGAGATTGATATTACGGAACCGGTACTTGTCGTATCCACTCGACTCAAGCTCTGCAATTGCGATTTTTCCGACACAGAAAACTTTTGAAGAGACAAGACTATCACCACGACAGCCAAGAGCACGATGGCGATGACTAACAAAATTCTTGTTTTTGACATAAGCAAAATTAGTTATATAGCCACTATATCACGTCACGCCAAACAAGCATAATCGCAAAACTCGCTTTTCAAAAAGCCCACACGCGCATGACCGCCCTCTCCTTTTTTTCGTCAAATCTTAAATCGGAAATCGCAAATCAAAAATCTTAAATGCCTACCTATTAGTGTATTTGTTCCCTTTGTCTTGGGGGAACTATCAATTAACTTCTATTAACTTTCTCCACGACTCTCTCAAAAAAAAGGAGCCCTCCGCGATGCTACGCGAAAGGCTCCGATAATCTTACAGGCTGCGAACGACGAACGTCTCGCCGTCCACCTCGAACGGCTCCGGCCCGCTGAGAGCGACATCCTGCGCCTGTGTCGCATCCAACTTCCAGAACCGCCGACCATCCGTCGCCACCCCTCCGGCGATTTTCGGGTTCGCCGCGAGGATGATGAAATCCACCCCCGCCGGCAAATCTTTGAACTGCTCAACGTGTACCTTTTCCATCTGCTCCTCCCTTTGTTAAACCGTCTCCCCCTTCCCGCCCCTCATCATAGGGCTTGACAAACTGCTCCATTTTTACTGACCTCATTTATGCCCTCCGTAATTGTTTTTCACTTCCACGTCACCACCACCTTCTGTACTTCCGGCCAGGGCTGATCCGGAAACTGTCCCGGCTCCGGACTATTCTTCCGCCGGCGCGTGAAGGTGATGGTGCGGTCTTTCACCCGCACCATTTCCGAGAATAACGCGAGATAGAACACCGCCGCCTTGCCGGCAGCGCGATAGTTGCGAGTCAGGTGGAACCCGAAACTACCCTGATTCACACCGCCACTCACTACCTCCCACTCCAAGGTCGTGCCGTCTTTGTACGTTTCCACGAACGACGCGCCGGAAAACACCACATCACGCAGATCGAACTTTTTCATGTCATCCTCCTCCTTGGTTACCGTTAACGATATTATCACTCGACACTATATGAGTCCTTACTTCTCCCACTTCACCCAGTACCCGGTCACCGACTCGTCCGGCTGATTCGGAAAATCCTTTGAATCGCCATTCAACCGCACGCGCGTGAAAATCACAGTGCGGATCACCACAGAAACATGCGTTTCCCAAAACTCGGGATAGAACACGCACTCGGTAATCCCACCACCATCAGGAGCCAACCTCATGCCAATAGTTCCGTCCGGATTTTTTCCACCGGACAGAACCCATGAGTGAATCCGCTCTGCGCCGCGCACTTCCTGAACTCTTGCTCCACTGAAATTGCTGTTTTCCAAATTCATCGACATCCTCCTTGTTCATGTAAATTTTCAACGTTCTAATGACCTCGGATTGTATCATATTATATTGACTTTGTCAACGCTATTTAAGGCGACGATCATAATTTGTCTAATTTACAACAAAAAACCACCCCGGCTTGAGCTTGAGGTGGCTATGCAACTTACGAAATCATGTCCTCGGCCGGAACCTTGGCTTTGTCTTCATCCAACTTCGGAAAGAAGGAAGATCCTAATACCCACCGATCGCGCACGCGGTAACGTATATTCGCTTTCGTGTCCTCCAGATCACAACACAAGGTGAAGTAATCGTCATAAATCTTTTGCAAACTCGCACAAAGATCTTTGAAAGTTTCCGAAGACTTCAGCTCGGGAAATTTCGCGCCATATGCCTGAACATCTTCCGGCTTCAATTTGGCCCATATTTCTTTCTCGAGTTCAGGATACGCCTTGGCCAAAAACTCCTTCAGCAGAGCGGCCAACGTATCCCACCGCTTCTTTGCCAACTTGATCTTTGCTAAGTGGCGAACAAGCGTCTGCTGCCTTTCTACCATGCCCATGTATTCGCAGGAAGAAGCAATGACAGCAAAAAACAACCAAATGATCGCCACGCCGCAGAATACCATCGAGAAAATAAACGGAGCGTTCAAGTACGACGTGAGTTGCGTGCAAACATTTTCTTGGGCTCGATGTGACCACTCACACTTGCTGGTCACTTCCACCCAACCCCAGATGAACTTCGGAATGATGCCAAGAACTGCGAAAAAGAAAATGCCAAATAGATTGAACATTTTGCGCCTCCTTATATTAGTGAAAGAACAACGCGAGCAAATTAAAGTTGTAGTGGCGTTGCGTGCCTGATGATAGTAGCACTCCTAAATTTATTGTCAAGGGCTCATCGGTTATAAACAGCTTGATTGTTTTATTTTAGCGAAGCTGTTATAATAGTGTTGCATAAATAAGAGTTTTCTTACACAACTATTTATTAGCCTAATTGATTGGTCTAAATTTCATATGATAAAAGTTTTATTCCTCGGCGACATCGTCGGCAAAATCGGCCGCAAGGCGGTCGCGGAAGCGTTGCCGAAATTAAGGAAAAAATACAAACCGGATTTGGTTATCGCCAATGCGGAAAATTTGGCGCACGGCCACGGGGTAACGGAAAAAACGCTGAAAGAAATGATGGCCGTGGGCGTTGACTTTTTCACTTCCGGCAATCATGTGTGGGACAATGCCGAGGGCGAAAAAGTGATTATTGAAAATAAACTGCCAATCATTCGACCGGCTAATTATCCGGAAGGCGTGCCGGGCGATGGTCATAAAATTATTGAAGTCGGCGTTTATCGCGTTTTGATTGTCAATTTGATGGGGCGCGTATTTTTCCGTGAAAATTTCGACTGCCCTTTTCGCAAGCTTGAACAAATATTAAACGAAACCAAACACGAAAAAATCAGCGCCGTGATTGTGGATTTTCATGCTGAAGCCACTTCGGAAAAAAATGTTTTGGCGCGTTATTTCGATGGTCAAGTTTCCGCCGTGTTTGGCACGCACACGCACATTCAAACGGCGGATGAACAGATTTTGAAAAACGGCACCGGCTTCATCACCGATGCCGGCATGGTCGGGCTAAAGGATTCAAGTCTCGGTGTGGATATTAAAAATATTGTGCAAAACTTCTTGACCCAGTTACCCACCACTTTTGACATTCCGGAACAAGGCACTTGCACGGTGGACGGGGTTTTTGCTATAATTGAGCCAGAAACCAGAGCAACGCGGAAGATAGAACGAATTAAATTGGATGTGGAAGTTTGACCCGCGTTGGTTGCGCTACAAGATTACAAGATATTTTACAGATATACAGATAAATAAAATATGCCCACTTTCTATTATGAAGAATTAAGTGAAAAGGTAATAGGATTGATGTACGATGTATATAACGCCAAGGGTTGGGGATACCGAGAAAAATATTATGAGGATTTACTTGAGGATAGCTTTATTGAAAATAAAATTAAATACGTCCGACAGCTGACAATTAAAATTACAGAAAAAAACGGCAAAATTCGTCGAAGGAAAATTGACTTTTTAATAGAGGATAAAATGATTATCGAGCTAAAGGTAGGCAAAACGTTAACCAATGAAAATTTTACGCAAACGTTAGAGTATTTAAAAGTTATGGACTTGCGTCTTGGCTTACTCTTACTTGTTACGCCAAACAGAAAAGTTATTCCACGACGTGTTGTGAACGAAAAATAATAATTATTTTATCTCGTATATCTCGTAAAGTATCTTGTAATCTTGTAGCGCCTTTAAATAAAATGACCTTAATCATATAACATATCTCTATGAACAAAGCAGAACTCGCCAACATTCTCACGGCGAAATGCGGAGTGACGCGCAAACAGGCCGAGGAGTCGATCGATTGCATCGTGGACACCATCATCGAAACGATCAAGACCGGTGGTGAAGTCACTCTCACCGGTTTTGGCACCTTTTCCGCACGCGTACGCAAAGGCCGCGAAGGCGTGAATCCGCAAAAACCGGCGGAAAAAATCACCATCCCGCCGACCAAGGTTGTAAAGTTCAAAGCCGGCAAAACCTTGAAAGACGCTTTGAAGGCCAGCCAGCACTCTGCCGCTCCGATCGCCCCTGCCGTCTAACAAAAAACAAAACAAGAGTCAATTATTCGACTCTTGTTTTTTTTCAAAATCGGACGTTGCAACAAAAACTAATTACCGCATCCCTTTAGGGTGCGTCCTAATCTCAATGCTGTCACACAAACAAGTCACCCGCCTGAAACGCGTTGCGTATGTATTGCGGACAGGCACGCCAAAGCGATGCGGTAATTTTTTCTGCTAATTCGTTTTTTGACCTTTGCCCTTCTTCCGTTGTATAATACTAATCGTATGAACGACGACGCCAACTTCAACTGGTACAAGCATCTTGAAGAACTGGAAGAACATTACCGGCCGGATCGATTTTTTCAGGGACAAGAGACTCTACCCACCAACGAATCAAACGTGCGGGATCAGTTTTTCGCGTCCGCGCTGACCGAAGAGGCGGATCTGCCGGAAGAAGCCAAGCTGTCGATTGATATTTATCAGGATGAAAAAAATTTATATGTCATGGCGCCGATCGCCGGCGTTAAACCCGACACGCTGGAAATAACTCTGGACAAAGATGTTCTCACCATCCGCGGCCAGCGCGGCCAAGAGTTTTCCGAAACGAATCGAAACTTTGTTTACCAAGAATGTTACTGGGGCCGCTTTTCCCGCAGTATCGTGCTCCCCTCGCCCGTTGACGGCAAAAATGTCGAAGCCTCACTCAAAGACAGCGTCCTAAAAATAAAATTACCCAAAACAGAAGAAGAAAAAAAAGTGAGCATCAAAATTAAAAATATCGAATAATCGTAGAGGCGCGAATATTCGCGCCCCTACGAACATGTTTCATTTCCTATGGCCAATCTCCAAGCAACAATCGACCGCATCGAAGAAAGCCTCGCCGTCATCGCCTTTTCGGACGGTCAGAAGTTAAACGTGTCCA
>MFGM01000007.1:0-8875 GCA_001778275.1 Candidatus Falkowbacteria bacterium RIFOXYC2_FULL_48_21
TGGACGGCGTCAAGGTCAATGTTGAACGAGCCTTTACCGACTATCAATATCCGACCGAAGATTTCAAATACCAAGTCGTGACCTTCGCGGCCGGCCAGCAAACCATGGATGGCGACACGGCGCTAAAATTCGCGCGTTCGCGCCACGGGAATGCCGGGGAAGGATCGGACTTCGCCCGCAGCCAGCGTCAGCAAAAAATTCTTCAAGCCGTCAAAGCGCGCGTGCTGTCATACAGTTTTTTCTTGAGCCCGCGCAAAATCAAAAATATTTCCGAAGACCTTTCCACCCATCTCCGAACAAACTTCGCACCGTGGGAACTGGTGCGGCTGATCGACATTTTGGAAAGCGTTGACACCGACAATATCGTTTCCCAAGTGCTTGACGACAGCCCGGCCGGCTTTCTTTATCCGAACATAATCAACGGCGCCTACGTGCTCCAACCGAAAGGCGATGATTTTTCCCAAATTCAATACATGACGAAAAATATATTTAAGAAGGAAGAAGCGCTGACGGAAAACAAAATAATTTCCGCGGAAATCAACAACGGCACGGAAATCGCCGGACTGGCCTCGCGCATCGCGACGGAATTAAAATTCCTCGGCTATCAAGTAAACAAACTGGGTAATGCGCCGGTGCAAAATTACACCGTCACCGAAGTGTATCAACTATCCGCCCGCGCCCTGCCGGAAGAAATCGCATACTTGGAAAACAAATTCAAAACCAAAGTTAAAAATACGGCGCCCCAATGGGTCAAAGACGCGGTCGCGCCGGAGCTGGATTTCTTTATTATTCTTGGTAAAGATGCGGATGTTAAATAAATAAATGTCGTCGGGGTACGTACGTAGGGGCAGAATCAGATTCTGCCCCTACGTACCCACGACGACCCTTGCATATGAAAAACCAATTACCGCTCGTGGCCATTATCGGCCGGACGAACGTCGGCAAATCCACTCTTTTCAACCGGCTGGTCGGTGATCGGCGGGCTTTGGTTTCATCCATCGCCGGCACCACGCGCGACAGTCGGCGCGGGCAGTGCGATTGGGCGGGCACGAAGTTTACCGTGGTGGACACGGCCGGACTCGATGTCACGGGCACGGAAACGATTGATCAGGAATCAATCAAAATGGCGCAACGGTCAATCGTAGATGCCAATTTGGTAATTCTCCTCGTGGACGGCCGCGCCGGCTTTACCACCGTGGACAAGGAATACGCCAAAATGGTTTTACGCGCAAAAAAAACGGCCATTCTCGCCATCAACAAGGTGGACTCATTCAAACAATTACATCTGGCTAACGATTTCTATAAATCCGGCATCAAAAACATCGAAATCGTTTCCGCCAAAAACGGTTCCGGCACCGGCGATCTGCTCGACGCGATCATGCGCCTGCTCGACTTGCAACCGTCGGCCGAGCCGGATGAAGTTGATTTACCGCCATCCATGTCAAACGATATTCGCGTGGCCATCATCGGCAAGCCAAACGTGGGCAAGTCTTCTTTGTTCAACAAAATTATCGGCGAAGAACGCTCGATCGTTTCCCCGATTCCTCACACGACGCGGGACAGTCAGGATGTGACCATTGAGTACGCGAAGCGTGAAGGCAAAGAAGCAAAAAAGCATAGAAGCATAGAAGCAACAAAACAAGAAATCAAGAAGACAAAAGAACAAGCAGTCGCCAAGGAACAAACCCCGGCCGAAGAACAACTCGCAAAGTCGGATGACGGCAACCAATTACTTGCCAAAACAGAATCGGATATCGAAACCGATCGGCAAAACTACCGCCTCACTTTCATCGACACCGCCGGCCTCATCAAACAGCGCAAGATCAATGACAAGATGCACGAGATCAGCATGGCGCAGAGTCACGACAGCATGAAAAAGGCGGACGTGGTATTGCTCGTGATCGACGCCACGGAAAACGTGACGCAACAAGACAAACATCTGGCGCAAGAAATTTTGGACAGCAATCGCTCCATCATTTTTGTGATCAACAAATGGGACGAGGTGGACGACAAGGATAATGAAAGCGATCAGAAATACATCGAATACTTGCACCGCAGTTTTCCGTTTTTAACATGGGCGCCGGTGATTTTCGTTTCCGCGTTAACCGGATTCAAGGTGTCGCGACTGATCGACACGGTGATCGAGGTGGCGGAAAGTCAACGCCGCAAATTCACCGAGGCGGATCTGAAATATTTTTTGCACAAAATCATCCGCAAGAAATCTCCGCCGCGCAAGCAAGGTCTGCGGCCGCCCTACATTCACAGCATCAGCCAGTTGCCGCGGCGCAGTTTGGTTTTTGTCATCACGGCGAATGAAACGGATCAGCTGGTCGTGCCGTACCTGCACTTCATCGAAAACGCTCTGCGGGAAGAATTTAAGCTTTGGGGGTGCGGGATCAGATTGATTTTGGAGGAAGCGGAGGGAGAGGGAAGAAAGAGTTGATGGAAGTTGACAACGAGAACAGTTGACTATAAAAAAACTTAAGCAAGCTACTTGGGAAAAAACAGAGCAAAACATCAAACAAATAAATGACTAAAATAAAAATATGCCGTTTGAGTCGCTGGAGAAATTATGGACATACAAGGAAGCGAAAGCTCTTTATATTGAACTACACGGATTTTTAAAGAGGTTAAACACGAGTACAATTTTGTAAACCAAGCGGACAGATCTTCACAGTCCGCGTGTGATAATATTGCCGAGATGTATGGAGCGTACTATTATCAAGTCAAGCTCGCCTCACTGCGAGTCTCTCGAAAAGAATCCTACGAAACAATAAACCACCTCAAAAAGGCCAAAGACGGAAAAGTTTTGCCGGCCGAGACGTGCGATGAATTCATAAGTCGGTACGAAAAACTTATCTTGGGCATCAATAAATACATCGCCTACATCACGAAGCGCCTCCCCAAAAAATAATTTGCGTTTCCTCGCCTTTATCCACAATCAACTCCTATGCATTTAATCCTCGGCCTAGGCAATCCCGGCAAAAAATATCAAAACACCCGTCACAACATCGGCTTTGCCGCGATAGATTTTTTATTTGAAGAGTGGCTAGAGGGAGAAGGCTTCACCGCGTGGCACGAAGAAAAAAAATTCCAAGCGGAAATTTCCGAAGGAAATTTAAACGGCGAAAAAATCATTCTAGCCAAGCCGCAAACCTTCATGAACAATTCCGGCACCAGCACCAGCGCGCTGGTTAACTTTTACAAAGTGGAACCGAAAAATATCGTCGTGATTCACGACGACCTCGATATCGCCTTCGGCGAAATTAAAGTTCAAACTGACCGCTCCAGCGCCGGCCACAATGGCATCAAATCCATTATTGAACGGCTTGGCACGCAAGCCTTCACGCGCGTGCGCGTCGGCATTGGCAAGGCGGATCGAGCCAAACAGGGAGAGGCGGCCGATTATGTACTCAACAAATTCGGCTTGGTTGAAAGGTTAAAGTTAAAAGTTGTCAAAAACAAGATATTGGAGGAAATAAAAAACAATTTGACTTCAACTAGTTCGCCCACGGATAAATCGCGTGGGCTCCATGGGAAATTCCAAAAACCCGATCAATCGGGTTGACGGCAAAACCTCATTCATGAGGTTTCCATAAAGCGCCCGGAGCCCATGCGATTCATCCATGGGCGACCAAGACAGCCAAAGCGCGTTTGCAATATTTCATCCATGGCTACATGGAAAGCAAAAATCATTTACGCGTGTGCTCATCATACAAATAAAAACCCCACCGGCCATGTTGCCGGTGGGTGTTATGTTTGTTAACGACGCCCGCGTCCGCGACCGCCTCCTCTCCCCGACCGATTGGCCGGCCTTGATCCACCGCTTCTTCCTTTCGGACGATATGCCGACGACGAACCGCGCTTATTCGAACCGCGATACGCGGGACTTGATGCTGACTTTTGTTTATAATTCGCGGCATGAAACGACCCGCCTTGACGGGACGCATTGCCGCGCGGCGCAAACTGTTTCTTCGCCGGCTGATTGAACTGCTTCTTGACTTTTCCCACCGGTTGATTCTTGTAACCCTGCGATTTCTTTCCCTTATTTCCATAACCCGGCCCTTGCTTGCCCGCCGAAGCCTTGTGCGAAGGCGGGTGCTTCGGACTTTTGAATTTGAACTTTGAACTCTGCGCCTTCGACTTTTGACTTTGTACAGACGCAAAATTTTGCGTCTCTACTTTGGACTTATGACTTTTCACTTGCGCCTTGCGATTCTGACTTTTGACTTTGGACTTTTGACTTTGGACTTGCGCCTTGTGACTACCATGATGCCCGCCACCCCAATACTTCGGATGCGCGCCGCCCTGATGCGGTCTGTGATGCCGCCAATAATGATGATGCACCCAGTACGGATGGCCGCCGTAGTAGTAAACATGGTACCGATGGTAATAGCCGCCATACCAGTAATACGGCACGCTATTATAATAGATGTATGCGCCAAGGTACGCCCTCGGCCAATACGACACGTACACGATTGACGTCGGCTCTTCGAAATACTCTTCTTCCTGCACCTCGGCAAGCTCGGCACACTCACAATCTGCCGCACAATCGCAGTCTTCAAGGCATTCAACATCGCCCTCGTCGCACTCGCAACACCGGCACAGCTCGGCGCAATCTTCATCCTGCGCCACAGCCGTGTTCGCGAAGCCGACGACACCGAGCAACACCACAACCACGAACAAAAAAGTTTTCATTTTTCCCTCCTTATTCAGTCTTGTCTTCGAACGGATACATCACGCCGCGCTTGTCCACACAATACAAGCAGTAAAAATAAGCCGTGCCATCCGATGCGCAAATTCGCATGGCCGCATGATTGAATTCCGCCGCGCGACATTCCGCGTGTTGAGCTTCCGTGGTTTGACGTTTACTGTGCTTGTCCCCGTCGGTTGGCTCGCCGCAGCCGGATTCATCTCCACCGCCGTCAAAATTCCACGCGCGTCCGCGCACCACAAACAAACATGGTGTCCGCACGGACGGAGCACCGGATGATCAAACTCCAACTGACGGCATCTTTCCACGTGCGCCTGGGTCACTACCGCCCCGTCATACGAAGCAAACCACGCATCCACCTCCTTGTTCTCACAACCTACCGCGAGAAGTACAAACAACGCCAGCACTGCAAGCCACGTTCGCATGTTTTTCCTCCATTTTACGTTAAATGTCAAAGACCGTCTGACAATACTTCACGATAGCAAAAGCAGCTGTAAATGTCAATAATTAGGTTGTAGGTGGTAGGGAGTAGGTGGTAGGGAAAAAAAGATAATCAATTTCCCAAAAATAAAAACCACGCTCCGCAAATGTAACGGAACGTGGCTTACCCCGAATTGTCGGGATGTACTGTTGTCTGATTTTCAATGAACAACGTCAAAGAGCTACCGATGCTTCCGGCCGCGACGCTGACTACCCTTTTTCGCGGACGAAGCCTTCTTTCCACCCGACGACGGCGACTTTACCACCGCGGCCTTCTTGCCGTGCGGCGCGTGCGCCACAACCGGCTGGCCATGCGCAACGTGGCCGTGAACCACGACCGGACGGCCGCGATAGTGATGGTAGTACGCCGGCGCGCGATATGCGTACATCGGACGCTCGTGGTAAACAGAGTATCCCGCCGGCTCCATCCACATCGCGCACCCGGAGGTGCAAATGGTGATCGCGAATCCGATTGCGCAAACCACCGCGATGCCCGCCAGATACTTCAACGCTTCGATGCCCAGACACTTCATGTAGTGCATCGGATCCTCCTGTTAAAGTTTCAACCCGAAATGAATCGCACCCAACCGACAGTTGTAAAAATCCCACACCGGTTGAGCCAACTCGCACCCGCGAACGCGAGTGCGAACTTCCGCGATCAGCTCATCCGGGCGCGTGAACTTCTTTGCCCGCTTGAACGCGCCGCGTAGCGTGTTCGCCTTCACTCGGATGGTTCTACCGAAACCGCCCCATCCGATTTCCGTTTCGACATCACAGTAGAAGGTGCGCATCTTCACACCCCCTCGCCGTGCCAGTCACAGCCCTGCTGTTCGGCAACTTTCTTGAACATCCGCCGACCCTCAATGAGACGACCGATGACAAGTCCGATTGTAAAAGACGAAATCACTATCGGTATCAATTTTATGACCAGAATTTCCATAACGCCTCCTTTTCAGTACGCCAACATACAGATGACGCCGTTCGCTCCGACCCCGTCAATCACTCCGCCGTCCTCGAGACACTTGTCGATCTTCTTCTGAATCTCAGGGGTGACCGTGACCTCGACTCCGGAAAGGGTTTGCGCGGCTTCGCGCTTCTCCACCAGCTTCTCTACGCGACCATCGGAGTGGATAATCCGATCCTTCTCAACGATCGCGAAGTTGCCGTCCGCGCCAGCGATGATCCCGTCCGAACCGTCAACCGGCTTCTCGGCTTCGGTCTCACTCTCGACCGCCTTGGCCGATTCGCCGCCACACTGAGCTTCGATCAAGCTGACCACGGCACGATGATTCGCGATGTTCAACCACATGACCATAACGAACTGGACGATAAAACAAACTATGGTAATTGCCAATCTTCGCCTCAATCGCATCTCCATCTCTTCCATCTTCCTCTCTCCTCCCCCGCTTTCCGCGGGAAGTTTGGGTCCGTTATTTCACTTCACTCAAGTCGCAGAGCAAGTCCTGATTGAAACCGAGATACTTGCCGCCACTGCTTTCACACTTCGCCCGAACGGCTTTGAGCTGGCCTGTATGCATCTCTATATAACCAAACGCGCACAGCACCGATCTTCCTCCAACGACCCATGCCGTGCCGGACCAGCCGTCACAAACTTTCTTCTGCTTTTCGACGCTGGCGGATTGATCCATCATCTCCCTAGCCCTGACAGCATCCCATTTCTGGCCAACGTCAACCTTGTTCGCCAGCTGTTCCACTCCCGCGGACACACTGGAGCAAGTGTCTTGAGCAGCGCTGATACGCTTTTCAAGATTCGTTTCCATCGAACACGTCTGCACAGCCAGGATCACAAACCAAACAAGCATGAAGCCAGAATTGTTTTTACTCTCCGTCTCCATTTTCTTTCTCCTCCCCCGCATTCCGCGGGATGTTGGGGTTAACGTCCGGAAATCTCCCTCGTCCGCACTTCTACCAGCGAGACGAGACGATGAATCCGAGGAGCAGCCCGACAAAGGGCAACCCAATGACCAACAAAAGAAGCAATTTCCTCTTCATTTTCATTTTTCTCTCCTTTTCGATTTTGTTAGTTGTCAACGTTCAAAGTTCAAAGCTGAAAACCAACTGTGATTTCCATTTTTGAACTGTGGTAAAATACATGCTCCACATGATGAACGAATGATACCACGTGATAATCACAGACGAAGTTCTGCGACTATCACGTTGTATCACGTTATTAAAAAATGATCTCCTCGGACAAGCTTACCAGTCAGATGATCCATAGCAAGGAGGGGACGCTATGGTTATCCGCTGATAAGCGTGATCAAGAAGATCAGCTTTAGTTCAAGGGCAAGGGGCAAAGGTCAAAGGGCAAAAGTAAGCTCAAAGCGTAAAAATAAAGCCTAAAGAAATGCAACCAACGCATTCGCAAATTTTCTTTTAGCTTTAATCCAAAAGCTTGACTTGGCTCTTTGATCAATGATCTTGCTCTTGTCAGTGGAAAGTTTACCGCATCCCGCGATTAATTGTCAAGAAATTTACAGGAAACTCACTAAAATGTTAACACTTAAATATAGCACACATTCAAGAAAAAGTCAATGGGGCAATCTTGTCGTTTATCTAAAATAAAACAAAAAACTCGGAATTGATCCGAGTTTGTGTTCACTAAATTTGCACAAGTGCCCACATGACGGCGATGGAGCTGATAGGCACCGTGAAGTTGTCCCAGTTCGTGGACCAAAGCTCGACAATGGTCGCGACCAAGGCGCCGATGACCAGAACAAATGGCGCTACGTTCAACTTTGCCACCGCGCAGAACAAGAATGCGGCCGCGAGACCGAAGCCGAAAAAAGATGCCGAACCGATCAAAGTCTTTTTGCCGAACAAACACTTTTTCCGCAACTCCGGCGCGACCAAACCGTTGAAGCCGTTTCGTTTCCACTCCATGCCGATGAGCCGCGCCATCGGATCGCCGACCGCCATGAACATGGCCGCGGGAATGATCACTTCTCGCGGCAAACCCAAATAAAGATGCGAAAGAATAATCACTATTCCCGCCAAGATGAAATGGCACGATGTGCTGACATGCGCGCGTTCCTTTTCCCGCAGAGCGCGAAAGAAAAATTCGCCGGTCAATTTTCGAATCACCGACACCATCCACCCCACTCCCCGCGATCGGCCGAAATCAAACGCCGCGAATATCACGCCAAATCCCATAAACAGCCACAGCGCGAACGGACCGGAAAAGTAAAAAATTATCGCCGACGAAAAAACACTGGTAAAATGCCAAATGCCGCGCATCAATTCCACATTATTGGAAATTTTTTCAATGAACATTTCATCCCCCTTTTCGCAAGTTGAAATAATTCCAAACCGATGATACCATAGGATAATAATTGTGTGAAGCATTCGAGCCAGAGCGAAACAAGTCAACTTATAATTCCAGTCAGATTCAGCTGGCGGATACTCCTTGTCAGCCGATGCTTCGCGACTAAAGCCGAAAGGACGGCCTACGGCCGTACTAACGCGGTACTCCGCCACCTGAAGGTGACGGAAATTAAAAATGAACCGGAAAATTATGGACGAATTAAAATACTGGATCGCCTTTTCTCAAATCTACCGCATCGGCGGTAAACGTTTTCAATTACTGCGAAATCAGTTCCCCAATATCGAAGCGGCTTGGAACGGCACGCGCGCCGAATTCATCCAAGCGGGGTTGGATGAAAA
>MFGM01000007.1:8917-26994 GCA_001778275.1 Candidatus Falkowbacteria bacterium RIFOXYC2_FULL_48_21
GATTGACGATCCGGACTATCCGAAGTTGCTGAAGCAAACTTATTTTCCACCCTTTCTTTTGTATTACCGCGGCGACTTGAAAAATCTGCACGAACAATCGCTGGCCGTGGTCGGTACGCGCAAAATTTCTAACTATGGAAAATTAATCACGCCCGAACTGGTTCAAGAGCTGGCCGCGCAAGGCTTAATAATTGTCAGCGGCCTAGCGCTTGGCGTGGACTCGCTGGCGCATCAAACGGCCCTGGAGAATCACGGCACCACCGTGGCCGTGCTCGGATCCGGCCTTGATTGGCAAAATATTTATCCCAGCACGAACCGAACCTTGGCCAAACAGATTTTAGAAAACAACGGGCTCATCATTTCCGAATTTCCCATCGGCATGATGCCACTGCGCCACAACTTTCCCGCGCGCAACCGCATCATTTCCGGATTGAGCCTCGGCACGCTGGTTATCGAAGCGGGCGAATCAAGCGGCGCGCTCATTACAGCGCAATTCGCGCTGGAACAAAACCGCGAAGTGTTCGCCGTGCCGGGCGCCATCAGCTTTCCCATGTCCGTCGGCACAAATGCGCTCATCAAACGCGGCGCCAAGCTGGTGCAAACCGCGCAAGACGTTTTCGATGAACTGCATTTGAAACAGCTCAACCTTTTCCGCACCGCGGAACAAACCATCCCCGCCTCGCCGGAAGAAGCGTGCGTTTTGAAGCACCTGCAATCAGAACCATTGCACATAAACGAGATTATTAAGCTTTCCGAATTGACCGCGGCGGAAGTGAGCGCTACACTGATCATGCTCGAAATGAAAGGAAGGATTAGAAATGTGGGGAGTATGACGTTTGTGGTAGCGAAGAGTTAAAAGTGCAAAGGGCAAAGTGCAAAGTCATAATCGCAAGAGAACGAAAGTTAAAAGTCTAAAGGTAAAAGTCAGAAGTCATAGTCGCAATAGAACGCAAGTTAAAAGTCCAGAGGTAAAAGTCAAAAGTCATAGTCGCAAAGTACAAAAGACCTCGGAATTACGCTTTGTGATTATGACTTTGGACTTTGACTTTAAACTTTAGACTTGCCGCTCACTCACTCTTATGCTTTTCGAACAATACAAATCCGCTGAAAATTTCCTCGAATCCCTCGGCAACATGTCGAACGTGAATTTTTTTAATGGCACATCAAACCCGGATCATCACTTCGCCCGCGCGAAGCATTTGTTAAAGTTGGCCGGCAATCCCGATCACGGCTTGAAAATAATTCACGTGGCCGGCACCAGCGGCAAGGGGTCAACGGCGAATTATATTTATAACATTTTACAACGCGCCGGCTTCAAGGTTGGCGGCCACTTTTCTCCGTTCGTGTCCGTGGCCACGGAAAAAATTCAGATTAACGGCCAATTCATTTCCGCGCGCGAGTTCATTGATTTGGTCGAAGAAATAAAACCGATCATTCAAAAATGCCACGACACTTTCGACCCGCCGCCGCACCGCTTCGGCGAGGCAAGTACGCCAAGTTATTTCGAATGTTGCATTTTGATGGCGCTTTTGTATTTCAAGAAAAATAAATGCGACTATGTCGTGCTCGAGGTCGGCCTCGGCGGCCGATTCGATGCCACGAACGCGGTGGAAAAAACTTTGGTTTCGGTTATCACCAGCATCGGGTTTGACCACATGCATATTTTGGGAAACACGCTTCCGGAAATCGCGTTTGAAAAGGCGGGCATTATCCGCCATGGCGGTTTGGTTGTTTCGGGGGTGGACGAACCGGAAGCGCAAAAGGTTATTCGAGATATTTGTAAAGAAAAAAAAGCGAAACTTTTTCGTATTGAAAAAGATGTCGCGGACGCGAAACACACAAACACCATCACCGCGGCCACGGTGTGTCATCTTTTGGGAATACCGCAAACCGCGATTGAGGCCGGACTCACCAACGCGAAGCCGTTGCCGGCGCGATTTGAAATTTTACAGAAACATCCGTTGGTCGTGATGGATGGGGCGCACAACCCCGACAAATTGAATTATTTGGCGAATTTAATGTATGCGCGGTCGGGGAAGGGCAAGGGGCAAGGGGCAAAGGGCAAAAATAAAAACAAAA
The DNA here is from genome assembly GCA_001778275.1 of Candidatus Falkowbacteria bacterium RIFOXYC2_FULL_48_21. Taxonomy (GTDB): domain Bacteria; phylum Patescibacteriota; class Patescibacteriia; order UBA11705; family JABHMO01; genus MFGM01. The sequence continues at coordinate 10,997 of MFGM01000007.1, forward strand.
AACAAAATGAAAAAAATAAAATCCACCTTATTTGCGCGTTGACGGATCACAAAAACATTCATGATTGTTACAAAAAAATCGCGCGCCTCGCGGATTTTGTTTATGCGACGCGACCGCTGAACGCGTTCCGCAAATTCGCGAATCCGACCGACCTCGCGCGCGAGATTCGCAAGATAAAACGCGTGCCGACTCAAACCTTCCTCGATCCGAACGCGGCGCTTGACGCCGCGCTGAAACGGGCGAAGCCCGATGACGTAATTTTGATTACGGGCTCATTCTTTCTGTGTTCGGATTTGCGGAAGCGGTGGATTTCGGAGGAAGCACAACTTACACAACGCACTAGCTTCCCGAAAGCTTCACGTGACAAATCTAATAATGTATAATATTTATGAAATAAAAATCCAACACATGCGGCCAGAAAATCAACAATTCGAACAACACGGGCTCAAAATAGACAAAGACAGGGTGCTAACCTATTCTCAATTAAGCTGTCCTCTTGGTTGTCGTTATTGCTTTGTCGACGACATGAACTTTAATCAAAAAAGAAATGTCGCCTATTTAACCGAAGAACAATTTCAATTGATTGACCGGCTACCCAAAGAAATCAAATTAATCATGTTAGGCTGTGACACGGAATTTTTGCAAAACAAAACAGAAGCTTTGGCAATTTTGGAACGACTATCACAACAACGACTTGATCTGTCTGTAATAACAAAACTCCCTTTATCAAAACCATTTATTCAAAAACTCTCCGAGACAGCTCAGACGATTGAACATAACGGAAACATTTTGGCGTTTTCCATTTCGGTTTTGTGCGCCGAGTCGGCAAGATTATGGGAACCAAAAGTACCGAGCCCCGAAAAACGAATTGAAACTTTAAAACGCGCCTATGAAGCCGGCATAAAGACACTCGTCGCCTTTAGACCACTTTTACCGACAATTTCAGACGAGGAAATGGAAGCTGTAATATTAGCGGCTAAGGATTATTGTTACGGATTCTATTCCGGACTGTTATATTTAAAAGATCCCGCACATGAATTATTACCAGACACTCGCAATTTCGATATTAAGCAACTACAGCCGGCATGGATGCCACAAGGAAATATTTTTTATAGAATCGAAAAACCGGGGCAAATGCAAACACTACGCAAGATTTTACAAAAATATAACAAACCGCTATTTGAAGGAGCGGCCGAAGGAATAAAGCACTTAAAAACACTATGAAAAATATTGAACTAAAAGTGAAAGTCCCAAACTTTCATAAGGTTATAAAACTTTTAAAAAAACTGGGGGCTAAACGCCAACACTCACTTGAGCAAATCGACACTTATTTTCACTCTCCATGCGGTCGCTTAAAAACGCGGGAAATCAATCAACAGTCGCAGGAACTGATTTATTACCAACGGCCAGACTTGAGAGAATCAAAAATTTCAACTTATAAAGTAATCACCTTGAATCCGGCAGAGCTAGAACTCACTAAAAACATCCTTGGTCGTCTTTACCAAAAATGGGTCGTAGTTAAAAAAAACCGCGACCTATGGCTGTTTAAGCACACTCGCGTTCATCTCGACAACGTGCAAAAACTGGGATACTTTATCGAACTGGAAACCGTGGCAAACGAAATTGACATTCGGTCGGCGCGCCGCGAACACAACGCGATTATCCGCGAGCTACAATTATTACACTTTAAAAGAATCAGCCACTCTTATAGCGACCTACTCGCCGCGCGGTCAAATAAAATACAGCATAATCGCAAAGCGAATTAAGAGGATTAAGCGAATTTAGCGAATTGAACTAACCACAATTCTCTCAATCTCTTAATTCGCTTTAAATTCGCTTAGTTTGTTTAACTCACTCAATTCGCTTGCCGCCAAATTAAAAACCCGAGCACTTGTGCTCGGGCTATTTTTTATTCCACCGCCTCATACTGGCCGCTTGCCTCATTGAAAAAGTAAACCTTGTCGTTCAGCGAGACCACTGGTTCACCTTCAACCAACATTTTCTTGGCCACCAAGAACTCGCACGCGGCATTCATGAAATCGGCCGGGCCGTTCATCCCAACCACACTCAGCCGATAGAGCGACTCGTATCCCGGTTGACCCGGATCGCAGGTCTCCCGCATTCCGCATCCCTCCGCCGGCTCGGTTCGGAACGTCCATGTATCATAGGACGAGCCGGTGTCGGGCGGCATATTTATTTTCACCGTCAGCTCGACTACGCAGTTCTTTTTCAACGTGTCATGAAACCCCTGCTCCGCCTGTGCCACTCGCCTCGCGCAATCGCGCTTCACCTCACGCAACGCCTCAAAAGATCTGGCAACTTCCGCTTTTTTTTCTTCATTCATGATTGCCCTCCCTATCCCATTCGCACCCACTGTTCATCCTTTTTTTCAAAGTAATGCTCGCCAAAACGAACGAGCCGGAGTTTGCTCGGGATGACGCCGAGAGAGGCGACGAACTTGAACATTTTCGGAGAATAAGAATACCAAAATCGCTTGAGCGCCATCACCTGCAAACAAACTCGGAACCGCCTCAACTTTTTCGCTACGACCGAACCTTCTGTATATCCCCCGACAGTCTCCAGAGAATACTTGCCCGCTTCCGTTTGCGACCATCGCTTGATCCGAATGATCACCGCGCCGGAATCCGGCGGAAAAACAATGATTTCCACTCCGCCATTCTCACGAAACGCGGATGTAAACTCCGTTTCCGCTTCATGAAACGACCGACTCGCCGCCTCGAATGCCGTATTCGCACCTCGCCACGTCCTCAGCCGTTTCACAAACTCGTCACGGTTCTTCATGGCTCCCTCCTTGTTTCCAACGCTTCCGCGTATTGAATCAGAAAATCAATCGTTCGCTTGCGGTATTCATCAAGCGAACCGTGTCCATGCAGGTAGAACACTACGCCCAAAAGGAACACCGCGTTCGCCAGCGTCAAAGACAAGCTGAAGTCGCCATTCAGATAAAAGAAACTGATCACGGCCGGAATCACCGCCACCCACCACAATGTTTTTCCCGCCGTGATCGTCCACGCCCGCCCGTTGGCATAACCCTCCCAGACCGAAAGCCGATCCAGCTCAACGGAAAACGCTTTCTTTTCTTCATCCGGCAAAGCGCCGGCCGCCACTTTCTTTTTCCAGCTTTCGATGTTGATTTCCATGTGTCTCCTCCTCTATTCCATCACTTCATACTTATCGTCAGCGAAACGAAAGAACCGGCCGCGAATGGCGACCATGTTGTCGCACGTACGCAAAGGATCTCCGAACTTCATTCGCATCTCCATCAACGCCGCCGCAACTGCCGCATCGTCCGCCTTATCTTTCAACAAGTTGAACAGCCGCCGCAGGCTATCACACTTCGCTTCTCTCGGCGGAATAACATCCGCTTCCGCAAGATCCAGGCAACCAAGTCCCCGAACAACCTTCACCAACATGAAGAGATGCAAGTGCCGCTGAATCACCCAATTCGACCCGCCGGCCAGAACGATCGCCATAGCCAACTGACACTTCGCCATGTCGAGCGCCTGTTCCGCGGTCACACGCTCGGAGCCATGTTCCTCATGCATTCTTTCCACCGCCGCCCGCGCCAACCGCAATTCCGCAATACTCTTTTCCAACAGTTCATTTTCCATGGATTTTCTCCTTATGCCAGAACTTCATATTTGTCACCGACGAGACGAAAAAAATAGCCGCCGACAGCAATTTGCGCACAGTTTCCTGGCGCATATTGACGCAACGCATATTGTGCTTTCGTTAGCGCCGCCGCAATTGCCTGCGCATCGTGTCTCCTCAATCTTTCTTCGAGTACTCGTAAATCCGAATTGCCGGCACTACTCGGCGCCACTACCCATATAACCTCATGCAAGTCACCGCCCTGCCGCGTCACGCTTGTCACTTGCACCGCATCTGACGAATAACGCCTGTTACTACAAATTGTCCCAAGCGTTACTCCAAGTCGCACGCCGCCATTCATGAGAATTGCGATTGTCATCTGAAAACTCGCGTCTTCCAACGCTGTTTGCGCCGTTGCCAGCCTAGCACTTGCCTGTGCTCCGGCCTCGTCAACCGCCGCCCGCGCCCGCCTTACTTCCGCCAAACCTTTTGCCAACAGTTCATTTTCCATCAGCGAACCTCCTTTGTTTGACTGCATTGTCAACGTTCAATCCTGAATTAACGCATCTTATTATATACAAACACGAAAGTCAATAGAACGGAAAAAGAAAAATTAAGAGCATATAAAAGAACTCTGGCACAAACCAGAGCCCTTTTAAATTTTTGTAAAATCGCATCAGTAATTACTTTTTCCCCTGCTCCAATCTGGCGGCTTGCGCTAAAAACTTATTCTCAGCCGCTTCATCTCCCGCGTCAATAGCTTGTTGCGCTTGAGCAATCTTTTCCGCGATTTCTTGCAAGCGCGGATGATCCTTGCTCACCATGAGCGTTTTGTCAAATCCCACTTTAAAAGTCCAAGCATTGCCATTGTCATAAGCCTTGATTCCACCAATTTCTTGAGTTTTTTTAAATTTTCCGGGTAATCCCTTACGAGCGTCCCATATTTTTTGGGCTTCCACCCTTATCTCTTCTTCAGACAAAACTGGCCCCGATATATTGCCGCCGCCACGTGGCGCGTTTCTCATTGCTTTTTCGGCACTTGCTTCCTCGAATCGCCTTTTTTGCTCTTCTTCCGGCAAGTATGATTTTGGCATATTACCAAAATCGCGCGGCTCCATTTCTATGGCCTTTCCTTGCGAATGTTCCCTGCCCGATATATTGCCGCCGGGACGCGGCGCGTTTCTCATTGCTTTTTCGGCACTTGCTTCCTCGAATCGCCTTTTTTGCTCTTCTTCCGGCAAGTATGATTTTGGCATATTGCCAAAAGCACGAGGTTCAATGTCTCCGGCTTTTCCCTGCGAATGTTCCCGGCCCGATATATTGCCGCCGCCACGCGGCGCGTTTCTCATTGCTTTTTCATCACTTGCCTCCGTGAACCGCCTTTCTTGTTCTTCTTCCGACAAATATGATCTGGGCATATTACCGCCGCGATATGGGCTGGGGTCTATGGCCTTGCCTTGCGAGTATTCCCGACCTGACACATTGCCAAAAGCGCGCGGTTCAATGTCTCCGGCTTTTCCTTGCGAATGTTCCCGGCCCGACATATTACCAAAGATTTTTTCACGAACACGAGCCAGCAATTCCTGCCGCTGGGATTCTTTTTCTTGCACGGCCATTTGCCGCTCTGCTTCCGCTGGTAAATTATGCGAAAATTTTTCCCGCGCTTGTTCTCGTTCCGACTCCGGTTTACTGGCTCCGGGCATTTTTTCAAATCCCATATTCTTTTATTATGAATAACACACGACTTATAAATACAATATAATACAAATGCCTGAATATTGCAATTTAGATTATGAAAAGAAAGAAAATGAAAAAACTCGAGCCATGCGCCCGAGTTTTGTTGATCTTAACCGATTTATCGCTCCTATTTCATCCGCACCCACTGCTTGCCGTTGTTTTCGTAGTATTGATCACCGAAGCAAACTAATGTCAGCTTGTCCGGCAGGACGCCGAGCGACACCACGTACTCAAATCCGCTTGGCGGGTGCGCGGCACTGAACTTCTTCAAGTTTTTTCCGACTTCGGACACCTCTTCATATGCGGCCAAATTCGAATACAAATACAGATTCTCGTCCGATAATGATTTTACCTTCGACCGAATTGTCATTTCATCCGGCCGCTCCGAATGACATGCGTAAAGGATAAAAATCATCACCCCGCCGCTCGCCCAAAAATTTTTCTCAAATTCCATGGCCGCGACCTTGGCTTCCCGCTTTTTCTCTTCGACCAACCGCTCGGCCGTCTCAACCGACCATTCCGCTCGCTTGCTCGCCTGCCGCGCCGCGGACAGACTTTTCAATGATTTCCACAAGGCGTCATCATTCCTCATTTTTCCCTCCCCCTTCACGAGCTTTTCCGAAACCACTCGCACCAGTGGCCGCGCCGGTATTCGAAATACACGCCGCGGAAACAAATCAGCGAGTACACGTCCGGCGAGATAATCTTCATTTGCGTCAACCGCCGCAAAACCTCTACGCCGGGCGATCCATAATGCACCATGTACCGAAGTTCTTTCCCGACCGTCAGGTTCTCGCCGAACGATTGTTGATCAACCGTTTCATACCCCGCCGCCGCGTTGAACGTTTTCAACACAACGTGAACAATCGGATCATCTCCGTCCCGCACAATCTCAAGCAAAACACCGCCCTCTTGGCAGAATTGCCATTCCAGTTCCAACTCCAGCGCCTCCGCCTTTTTCCTTTCCCTGTCACAAGCAACCTGCGCCTTTGCCAACTCCTTTTCTTTTCGCCGCAGTCTGTCCCTGACTCGCTGAATCGCTTTCATTTCTTTTTGAAACAGCGCCACCTTGCTCATATTCTTCATTTCCCCCTCCATCCGCCTTTATTTTTTCTTCCAGCGTTTGCGCGTATAAAGCGCAGAATTCCGCTTTTTTGATTTCACTGGCCCTTTCGCCACGCTCGTAAAAAGCGGACAACTGCCAACAGGAAAATAAAGTGATGCAGACAACTAAATAAAGGACATCATGAAGGTGAGGAATAAAAAACAAAACCAAGCAAATCCCGAGCGCGATTAACCCAATACATGTACCAAGCACCGCCGCCCACTTCCGTCCGCGCGCCAGTGTTTTCGCCACACGCCAACCATCCGACGCCACCGAAAGACGACGAAGCGTTTCATCGTCAAATCCCAGCTCGTCAATTTTACCCATAAACTCACTCATTTGCTCCACCTCCGCGTTATTGCCTCAAAAATTCAGGATCAAATCCAAGCTCAACCAGCCGGTCAAACAACGGCTGCAGCCTTCGGTAAGCCGCACGACCTTTTCGCGGAATCGAGCCGACAAATTTGTCAAACTCTTTCACCGAAGTGAAATGCTGGTTCAGCGCATCACACGTGATATCCTCCGCCGCGTTGATCGCCGCCAGAATTTCGGCTACCGGCAAGTCGCTGAATTCATCCACCAACAAACGATCAATTTCCCCGAACAACCCTCTTTCCTTATCCCTCTTCCCCGCGCGACTCCGATAATATCCGCCCGGCAATTTGGTATAGAAGTTGTTCATGTGTTTGGTCCTGGATCTTTTCGTTTTCCTCATTTCCATCCCCCCCATATTTTTGTTGTCAACGAACCGCCGAATTAGCGCACCTTACCACGCGAGATTGGCGCTGTCAACAACGCCGTCATTTGACATTATCAAAAGCGTCTGTCATATTTACGCGTGAACAATCTTAGCCGCTCCAACAATTTAACAATTCTAACAATTTATCAATATGCAACTCGTTATCGTAGAATCACCAACTAAAGCCAAAACCATTTCCAAATTTTTGCCCAAAGAATACACCGTCGAATCTTCCTACGGCCATGTGCGCGACTTGCCGGCGAAGAATATGGGCATTGATATTGAAAACAATTTCGAACCGGAGTATGAGGTTGGCGAAAAAGCGGAAAAGCAGGTGGCGAAGCTGAAAAAGCTCGCCAAAGCCAGCACAAAAATCCTATTCGCAACTGACGAAGACCGCGAAGGAGAAGCCATTGCCTGGCATCTGCGCGAGATTTTGAAACCGAAAGATTATCAGCGCATCACCTTTCACGAAATTACAAAAAAGGCGATCGAAGCGTCGCTCGAGCATCCGCGCGACATTGATTTGCATTTGGTGGACGCGCAACAAGCGCGCCGCGTGCTTGACCGGTTGGTTGGTTATGAACTGTCCCCTTTTCTGTGGAAAAAAGTGGCCAAGGGCTTGTCCGCCGGCCGCGTGCAATCAGTAGTCGTGCGCCTGATCGTGGAACGCGAGCGGGAAATTGAAAAATTTAATAAAGAAGAATACTGGACCATTGACGCCACTTTCGATTCAAACGGCAGCAAGTTCGAAGCCAAGTTAAACGCTCTTGACGGCGCCACGCTAAAAAAGTTTGACGTGAACAATGAAGCGCGAGCCAAGGAACTGGTAGAAGCGTTGAAAAGCGCTGACTACAAAATCGCCAAAGTCGAACTGAAAGAATCCAGCAAAAAACCGCCCGAACCGTTCCGCACGTCCACCCTTCAACAGGCCGCGAACAACCGGCTGAACTTTTCCGCCAAAGAAACCATGATGCTGGCGCAACAGCTTTATGAAGGCGTAGAAATCGGCGGCAAGGGTCGCGTCGGCTTAATTACATACATGAGAACAGACTCGCTCAACTTGTCCGCTGATTTTCTCACCGCCTGCCACGGTTATATCGCGCAAAACTTCGGCGCCGCGTACGCGCTCGAAAAGCCGCGCGTTTTCAAAACCAAAAATAAAGGCGCGCAAGAAGCGCACGAAGCCATCCGCCCGACGCACGCCGAATTGTCGCCGGATGATGTGCGGCAATACTTGGACGATCGACAATTTAAACTTTATGATCTGATCTGGCGCCGCACCATGGGCGGACAAATGCCGGAAGCGATCATGAGCTCGACCACCGTTGATATTGATTCGGCCGATAAAAAATACACGTTCCGCGCCACCGGCCAGACGATTAAATTCGACGGCTTCTTGAAAGTTTATCAAACGGACACCAAGGAAACCATCCTGCCGGTCATGAAAGAAAACGAAGCCGTAGCACTCGACAAAGTCGATCCGAATCAACACTTCACCGAGCCGCCGGCGCGTTATACCGAAGCATCGTTAATTAAAACGCTAGAAGAATATGGCATCGGCCGACCGTCCACCTACGCGCCAACCTTAGCCACGGTGATTGAACGGAATTACGTGACCAAAGAAGAGAAAAAACTAAAACCCACGGAAATGGGTATTTTGGTCAACGACATTTTGGTGGAACACTTTTCGCAAATCGTGAACTACGAATTCACGGCGGACATTGAAAAAGATTTCGACAAAATCGCCGATGGCAAAAAAGAGTGGCGTCCGATGATCAAAAAATTTTACGTCCCCTTTCACGCCAACTTGAAGGCCAAGGATAAAGAGCTGACCAAAAAAGCGCTGACCGAAACCACGAGCGAAGAAGTGTGCGACAAATGCGGCAAACCGATGGTCGTGAAAGTCGGACGATTTGGCCGATTCCTCGCCTGCACCGGCTATCCGGAATGCAAAAACACCAAGAAATTAGCTGGCGGTGAAGACAAGCCGCAAGCGTTGGAACTGGTGGAAGAAGTCTGCCCGGATTGCGGCGCCCAACTGGCTAAGCGGCACGGCCGCTTTGGCGCGTTCCTCGGTTGTTCGAACTATCCGAATTGCAAATACATCAAAAAAACCACCCAATCAACCGGCGTGAAATGCCCGCAGTGCGGGGAGGGAGACATCGTGTCGCGCCGGAGCAAGAGCAAACGCATTTTCTTCGCTTGCAACAATTATCCCAAATGTAAATTCATTCTTTGGGGCAAACCGACCGGCGCCCGCTGTTCCGTTTGCAACGCCCTGATCATTGAAAAAGGGAAAACAGAGGTTTGCTCGAACAAGGAATGTGAAACGAATAAACAGTAATTAGGGGCAAGGGAAAAAGGGCGAAAGGCCCGCCCGCCAGCGCTACGCTTTTATACCAAAGTTAGCCTTTAGGCGTTGCGGGCGGGGGCAAAGTAAGCATAAAGCCCAAAGAAATAAAGCCTAAAGAAATATCTTTAAGCTTTATTTTTATGCTTTCAGCTTTAATCTTACTTTGCCCCTTGACCTTTAACCTTTGCCCTTTCCCACCCGATTTGCCTTTTCAAAAACCTTCATATATAATGTGGGACGTAGGGTACCTGTGATACCCTATCATCAACAAATAATTGGGGTTTCTATCCAGGACCCTACACTCAAAAAGCAGGCGATTACCGCCTGCTTTTTGAGAAGGGCAAAAAGGCCAAGGTCAAAGGGCAAAAATAAAGATAAAAATTGAAAAAAAGTAGTTCATAGCTATTGTTAATATTTTAATTTTTAATTTTATTTTTGGCTCTTATTTTTGCCCTTTGCTCTTTGACCTTTGCCCTTTATAAAAGCGAGAACTCCTAGACAAAAAGCCTAGGAGTTCTCAAATTGGAGTCCGTACCCATCATCAACAAGAGCATTATAGCAAAGATTTTTCATCTTGTCAACCCGCCTATTGCTTTAGTTGTAAATTATGCTTAAATATAAGTATATGGGAATAGAGAAAATTATTGAGACTCTAAAGGAAACCCAAGCCGAGCCGAAAGCTGAACTCTTGGCCAAGACTTTTGATTTTTTTCAAAAACATACGGCCGCCATCGGCTTCTTTGATAAAAAAAACTTACAATCAGCCGCCCTTGACGCCGGCCTTGACCAAGCCAAAGAAAATGCCCTGCCCGAGTTCGTGGCCGCAAACATGCTCTTCGGTCTCGCACGACACGATGGCGCAATTATAAAGGACATTCGGGAGGCACTTGGATCGGACGTGGCTGACATTGTTCAAAGTCATGAATTCACGCGCCAGCAATTCGAAGAAACGCAAAAACCGCTCTACGACCACTCTTGCCGCACCGCCGCCAGACTGGCCACCGTAAAAATAAGCGTCCCGGCCATCTGCGCCGCATTACTGCATGAAATTCCGGCGCATACCGCCGTATCGATGGAAGAACTGAAAAAAAAGTTTTCTCCGGAAATATCCGGCCTGACGGAAAATTTTCAAAAAATCAGAAATATTCGCACCGCCAACAGCGAACAATTTGTCTATCATTTACGTGAAATGGTCTTGGCGATGGTGGATGACTTACGCGTGATTATTATCAAAATGTGTTCAAATCTTGATCGCATCAAACACGGCACCGAATTGGCCATTGACGCTGAAAAAATGAAAAATATCGCTCGCGAATCGCGCGAATTGCTGGCGCCGGTCGCCGATCTGCTCGGGATTTGGCAACTGCGCTGGCAATTGGAAGATGCGGCGTTTGAAATTCTGGAACCGGAAGAGTTCAAAAAAATCGCCTATCAATTCAATGTTGACGAACGCAAAAATCGCGACAAGTATATTCAAAAAACCAAAAATATCGCCGCCAAAGCCCTGGCCGAAGCGAATATCGCCTGCCAGATAGAAGGCCGCTTCAAACACTTCTACAGCATTCATCGAAAAATGCTGGACAAAAAAAAGGGCTTTGATGACATCGGCGATATTTTTGCTTTGCGCATCATCGTGAATGAGGTGGATCACTGCTATCGCGCCCTCGGCATCATCCACCGCCTGTGGCGACCGAAATTTCGACGCATCAAGGACTACATCGCCGCGCCGAAAAGCAACAACTATCGCAGTTTACACACCACTGTTTTTGGCGTCAACGGCCGCGCCACCGAATTTCAAATCCGCACCCGCGAAATGGATGAAACGGCCAATTTCGGTGTGGCGGCGCACTGGTATTACAAAAATGCCAGAAAAAAAGTGCCGCCGTGGATCCAGGAGCTCTTGGTAAAGCAACAAGAATACAAAAACGACGCGGAGTTTTTGACCAAATTCAAATCAGACATTTTGAACGACCGCATTTACGTTTACACGCCGAAGGGAGATGTGGTTTCTTTGCCGGCCGGCGCCACGCCCATTGATTTCGCCTACCATATTCATTCGGAAATCGGCCACAAGTGCGCTGGCGCCAAAGTCAACGATTTGCCGGTCGCCGTCAACACGCCCCTCGCAACCAATGATATTATTGAAATTATCGTTGACCGCACGCAGCCCGGACCAAAGCGCGAATGGCTGACCTTTGTCAAAACAGAAGGCGCAAAAAAACACATTGAAAACCATTTCAACCGCTTGCCGGTGGAAAGAAGCTTCAGACTTTGATACAATGTAAACGCCAGTTAAAAGTCCAAAGTCATAGCCACAAACGAATAAATTCTTTCCCTTTTCGCCTTTGCGTTTTGCGATGATAACTTTAGACCTTGTACTCTGCGACTCGGACTTTTGACTTTGCTCGCCGGAGGACGAGTCCGTCCTTTGGCGGACACTTTAGACTTTGCACTCTGCGACTCGGACTTTTGACTTTGCCCTTTGGACTTTGCACTACTTCTCCCCATATGACAATCCGCCAACTGCTGGAAACAATCAAAACGAACTTACCCGAAGCCGACACCGAACTTGTCGAGCTGGCTTATAATTTTGCGGCCGAGGCGCATGCGGGGCAAAAGCGCTCCACCGGCGATGAATATATCGAGCACTGTCTCCACACGGCGAACACTTTGGCCGAACTGAAAATGCCCCTGCCAATCATTATCGCCGGCATTTTGCATGACGTACCGGAGGACACCAGCCGCACCTTGGAAGACATCAAAAAGAATTTCGGCGCCGATGTGGCGAAAATGGTCGAAGGCATTACCAAGCTCGGACGAATAAAATACCGCGGCATTGATCGTTACGTGGAAAACCTACGCAAAATGTTCGTGGCCATGGCCGAGGACATTCGCGTCATCGTAATTAAGTTTGCCGACCGCTTGCATAATTTACAAACCCTATACGCCTTGCCGGCGGACAAGCAAAAGCGCATCGCCCTCGAAACGCTGGAAATCTACGCGCCCATCGCCAACCGTCTCGGTATCGGAGAACTGCAAGGCCGGCTCGAGGATGCGGCTTTCAAATACGCCTATCCGGACGAATTCGCGGCCACTGAAGCGATGATCAAATCGTCCTTTCCACAAAAAAAGAAAACCCTGGCCAACATGATTCGCAAGATCAAAACCAGACTGGACAAAGACAGTGTCAATTGTCACGAAATTTACGGCCGAACAAAGCATTACTACAGCTTTTACCGCAAACTTTTGAAATACAATCGCGATGTCAAACAGATTTACGATCTTGTCGCCATGCGCATTATCGTAGAAAACGTGCCGGACTGTTACGCCGCGCTCGGTATCGTGCACGGCTTGTGGCGACCGATTCGCGGGCGCATCAAGGATTATATCGCCCAGCCGAAACCGAACGGCTATCAATCTTTACATACGGCCGTCTTTGGCGATGACCAAGAAATCGTAGAAATTCAAATTCGTACGCAAAAAATGCACGAACAAGCCGAACTCGGTATCGCGGCGCATTGGCAATATAAGGAGGATGGAAAAATCAGCAAAAAAGAATTGGAATGGGTGCAGGAGCTGGCCGACTGGCTAAAAAATATTCAAGACAACAATCAATTCATGGAGGGTGCAAAGATTGACGTGTTTCAAAATCGTATCTTTGTTTTTACGCCGCAGGGCGACGTGATCGATCTGCCGGACGGGGCGACGCCGATCGACTTCGCCTACCACATCCACACGGAAATCGGCAACAAATGCTCGCAAGCCATGGTCAATACCGAAGTGGTGCCGCTCGATCGTAAATTAAAAAACGGTGACGTGGTTCAAATTGTTACCGACAAAAACCGCAAAGGCCCCAGTACTGACTGGCTCGACTTCGTCAAAACGCGCACGGCGCGCAGTCACATCGACAATTACAAAAATAAAAATTGGACGAAATTCTTACCGAAATTCAAAAAATAATCCTTCTTCTCCTCGTTCTACGGGGCTTCGAAGGACAAAACAAAATATGACCGCCAAAAAAATCGTCACCCTGATTTTTAGCATTGCTTTTTTCTGTCTAAGCGCGAGCGCCGCGTACGGCGCGGCGGCGACCGGCCAATGGTGCCATGACCAAGCCATCGCGCTACAAAAAACTTGCGCCAAAACCAGCCTGCCCATGGTTTGCACCGGAAGCCTGTCTTCCTTTATGAGCAGCTGCGACAAAAAGTTTGCTTTCAAAGCCGCCGATCTGCAAAAAATGACGGCCGCGAAACTCAAAACAACGCTTGATGTCGAAGCCGCCAAGTTTTCAATCAAAGCTCCGACCAATGGCGCGCTGATTGACCCCGCCACAGCCAAGCCTTTTGCTTGTTCGAAACAATACATCACCACCAACTGCTTGACTGAAAAAGATTGCGAAATCGACTTTGTTAACGGTGAAACGTTTGGCGCTGCGAAGATTCCCGCTATTTTTGGTATCTGGGATGCGAAAACCAAAAAATGTACTTTACCGCTCGGCACGTGCTTCGAAGACACGCAATGCCTAGCCACGCAATATTGCGGCAACAATACAATTAAAGGCGATACACATAAAATTGCTGATATTATTGCGAAAATTCTTCCCGCAAGCCCAGAGCCGAGCCAAGAGGCTGTTGACAAAGCGTATGCCGCGAACGTCTATAAATGTTACTTCAAAAAATTCGGCAACCTCGCCTGCAATCCCCTATTCAAGGAACAGTGCCTTTCGAATAATTGCGAAGTATCCGGCATCCCCGGCAGTTCTCCCGGACAAAATGTGTGCAGTTGCAAAAAAATCGAGCATTGCCCGCTCGACAACGTGTGCTACGCGCCGGTCGGTTCCGCAGGGTATTGCAAGAAACCTTTTTGCGGCGACAACTTGACGGATTTTCCCTTTGAAGAATGCGACAAAAATACCGGCGACGAAGCCAGCGAATGTACGCCTGAATGTAAAATAGCCAAATGCGGCGACAAACACCCAAACTATTCAGATGGCAAATTGGAAGAATGCGATGACGGAAACAAGCTCAATACCGACACCTGCAACAACTTTTGCGAATGGGCCAAGTGTGGTGATGGCGACGTTCAGCCGGTTTCTCTTCCCGGCCACCTGCCCGAACAATGCGACGACAAAGATCAAGACGATGGTGACGGTTGTTCCGCTACTTGCCAAATCGAATGCGGTAACGGCAAAGTGGATACGCCGAGCAAACCAGGGGATCCGCAGCTCGAAGAGTGCGACGACGGTCCCAACAATATCATCAATACCGACACCTGCACCAATGAATGCCGAAAACCTCAATGCGGCGATGGCTATTGGCAACCGGTTGGCGGAAAAATTGCGGAACAATGCGATGATGGCAACAATATAAACACCGGCGACGGTTGCGACAATGAGTGCAAACTGGAAGGAGTCGAACCGGAAAAAGCTTTAAAAGATAAAATCACCGTCAACATCAAAACCGGCTTTGGCGAAGTGGATGGCGAATATTGTTGCAACGGATCACTTTATTGTCTTCCGCCGATAGCGGAAAAAAAGAACAAGGAGGCTTATGTCGGCAAAATTCTGCAATGCTTGGCGCAAAACATCTGCAAAAAAGGCTCGTGTGGCGACATCGGTAAATGCCCCAACGGCAAAAAAGATACCGCGCTAGAGGAATGCGATGACGACAACACGACGGAAAATGACGGATGCTCCAAGGACTGCAAAATAGAAAAAGAACCACTCCTTGACTTCACCACCGATCCGATCGACAACAAAATTTATTACTGCAAAGGCACGCCCGTGCCCTGCATCGCCAAACTGGCCAGCGACGCGGACAAAACCCCTTGTCTAAAAAAATACAATTGCGTTGACGCCATTTGCGGCAATAGTATACCGGACGGCTCGGAACAGTGCGATGACGGCAATCAAGACAACATTGACAACTGCACTAAAACATGCAAAAAGGCCGCTTGCGGTGACGAAATTATTCAAACCAAAGCCACCATTCCCGAAACATGCGACGACGGCAACAAGATTGATGACGACGCCTGCACCAATAAATGCGCGGTAGCGGCGTGCGGCGACTGGGTAGTGAGCAAAGACAAAGGTAAGGAAGAAGAATGCGACGATGGCAACAAAGTCGTGGGCGATGGCTGTTCTGATCTATGCAAAAACGAAACCGCGCCGCCAAAGTGCGGCAACGGCGGCAAACCGGACACAAAAGCGGGCGAAGAATGCGATGACGGAAACAAGGCGAGTGGCGACGGTTGCAGTGCGATTTGTAAAATCGAGAAAGGACCGGACACTTGTGGTAACAAGACCCTCGAAACGCCCGCGGAAGAATGCGACGCGTCGGCTCCAGCCAGTGACACTAATACCACTCTCTGCTCAAAAATATGCAAAAAACTCGGCACCTGCGGCGACGGGAAAAAAGAAGTTGGCGAAGAATGCGATGACAAAAATACGG
>MFGM01000008.1 GCA_001778275.1 Candidatus Falkowbacteria bacterium RIFOXYC2_FULL_48_21
ATCGGTGTTGAAGAGGTAACGTTGAGTCAAGTTGTTCTTTGACCAAGGAGGTGTGGCCATGGAATGTTTCGAAGTAACGATTGTGAAAGAAGAAAGACTGCATTGTCCGTCACCGCTGGCGCAAGCGCATTTGCCCAGTCATGAAAGCATGCCGCGATTTTTACAATCGTTGCTGGCGCGATTTTGTGAGGAACGCGGATGCGAATTGCGTATCAAGTGGGTTGACTCATTTGACGGATTTGCGTCCAGCTTCCCATCGGACTATTTGAAGCTCGATTGCATTATCGTGGAGGTTCATCCGCTGGCGGAAGAGTCACTGCTCGATGTTTGCGAGCTGGCGTTTGAACAAGGGCAAGGCGGTAAAATTATTTTTTGGGGCAGTCGCCACGTGCCCGGTTTTGATTGGAACAAGGTTAAGGCGAAGCGACCGCACTTGTTGAGTGCACCGTTCATTGACGAAAAAACGGATATAACGGCAGCCTTAGCTATTGTTCAACGCGTGCTTGAGTATAGTCTGCAACGACCCGAGCGCAGAAATCAAAAAAAAGATTAATCCGCGCGCCCGCCACCCGAAACTTTATTCAAAAAACTGCGCCCCTCATCGGCCGCAGTTTTTTTATTCGTTTGTTTTGTTTATCCTCTTTCCCTTATTGCCCTCTTCCGCCAGCCTCGACTAGACATTTGTTCATAAATTTTTTTTTAAAAAGTCGAGTCTAGGCGGGCCTTCTTCCGCCAGCCTCGACTAGACACTTTTATAATAAAAGTCGGAATGTAGTCGAGTCTAGGCGGGCCCTCTTGCGTTCTAAACTTCAATAACGACAGGCATAATCATCGGTCGGCGTTTGGTTTTTTTGTACAAAAGTTCGCCGACTTTGTCGCGCAATTTGTTTTTCAGTTCGAGCGGGTCAAATGTCGGACTTTTAATTTTGCCGGCCATTTTGCGTACCAGTTCGCGCGCTTCTTCGATTAATTCTCGGCTTTCTTTCATGTACACGAAACCGCGGGAAATAATATCCGGACTGCCGATCAGTTCGCCCGTTTTTTTCTTGACCGTGACAATGACCACGAACATGCCGTCCTCCGCCATCATGCGGCGATCGCGCAAAACAATGTTCGACACATCACCCACTCCGAGCCCGTCCACCATGACGTATTCGGTCGGCACTTTTTCCTCGGTCAAGCGGCCAAGCGTTTCATTGTTGCCGCGATAAAATTCGATCACTTGGCCATTCGAAGCGATGAAAATGTTTTCTTTCGGTACGCCCACGCTTTCCGCCAGCTGGCCGTGAATGCGGAGCATGTAATGATTGGCCTCGATCGGTACGAAGAATTTCGGATTGAACAAACGAATCACCAGCTTCAAATCTTCTTGCTTCGCGTGTCCGCCGGCGTGAATATCCATCATTTGATAGTGGTAAACTTTCGCTCCTTGCTTGTAGAATGAATCTTTCAGTGTTTGAATGGTGCGTTCATTGCCCGGAATCACGGACGAGCTGAAAACAATGGCGTCGCCCTCGCGCACGGAAAGAAATTTGTGCTCCTTGTTGGCGATGCGATTCAAAACCGCGTTCTTTTCGCCCTGCGCGCCGGTGCCGATGATAACAATTTTATTGTCCGGTAAGCGTTTCAAGTCCGCCTCTTCCAAAAAAGTGTCTTTCTGAAACTTCACGTAGCCGAGTTGGTGCGCGATTTCAATGTTCGAATTCATGCTCCGACCGTCGAGATAAACCTTGCGGCCAAACTTTTCCGCGGTGGTGATAATTTGTTGCACGCGGTTGATGAGCGAAGCGAACGTGCCGAAAATAATGCGGCCGGTCGCTTCTTGAAATATCTGTTCAATGGAATGCGTGATTTCGCCTTCGGAAATTTGGTGGCCGCGGTGTTCCGCATCCGTGCTGTCGGCCAATAGGGCCAAAACGCGCCGCGCGCCAATCTGGGCGATGCGACCGAGATCGATCGGTTTGTCATTGATCGGACTTAAGTCCACTTTGAAATCGCCCGTGTGCACGATCGGTCCGACCGGCGTATGTACGACCACGCCAAAGCTGTCCGGAATGTTGTGGTTGACGCGAAAAAATTCCGCGTTAAACGCGCCGAGCTTCACCTTGTCGGTATCGGGGTCAATCACGCGGAGATCGAGTGGCGCTTTTTTGTATTCTTCGTGCCGCTTTTTGATCAATCCGGCCGTGAGGGCGGCGGTATAAATCGGCGGATTACCCAGTTCCGGCGCCAAATGCGAAATCGCGCCAATGTGGTCGTAGTGGCCGTGGGTAATAATGATGCCGCGGATTTTTTTCAACTTATCTTTCAAATAAGTTATATCCGGAATAATGTAATCAATGCCCGGCATGTCTTCTTCCGGAAACTGGAGACCCATGTCGATAATGACAATGTCCTCCTCATATTCGAGTACGGTCATGTTGCGGCCCACTTCTTCGAGTCCGCCCATAACCATGAGGCGCAGTTTGCCGAATTGCGGAGCGGCCGGCCCACTCGAACTTTTGGCGGGCATCGCCGATAAAGCGCCGGATTGTCCGGCTATGGTTGGTTTGTTAAATGGACGGCTTGGTCCTCTTTGTCCATGGCCGTGTCGGCCGCGGGAGTGATGTTTGTAGATCATAGATAGTTGTAAGTTGAAAGATTTAAGTTATAAGGAAAGGAAGGGGGTGAAGTGTCGGTTGTACTGAAGCGCGCCTCCGTTAACGGAGTCAGTTTGTGGATTTTTGGGATAAGTTGTTGCCAAAGGATGACCCGTTCTTTGGCGGAGAAGATTAAGGTTGCAAGAACAAGAAAACGGGGACGCGAAAGATTAAAAAAATTATTCTTTCGTTTCTCGCAATATTTGATACTTACAACTTATAACTGACAACTTTCAACTCCCGCTTTTTGTTATTTCCCCCAGTTTCTGTCCGTCTTGATGTACCAATCGCTGACCTGCGCCAGGCGGTTGGCCGGAGTGATGATTTTGGCGATATTGAAGCCTTTGATTTTTTTGCTTTGCGGGTACGTGTAGGTCGGATTGAACAAGAAAATCGCCGGAACGGATTCGGATAATAGTTTGTCGAACTTTTGATATTTTTCCGCGCGCTGTTTTTCATCGCTAATGCGACGCGCATCTTCGAGAAGTTTGTCCATGTCCGGATTGCTAAACGAGGTTAGATTCAACCCCGGGTAGGTGCGCTGGCTGCTGTGCCAAAAGGGATATGGGTCAGGATCAAGCCCAAGAATTTGACCGATAAGCAGCGCATCATAATCACGATTTTTGATAACATCCTGAACTTTTTCCGGCGCGATAACGACAATGTTAACCTTGACGCCGATTTGTTGCCAATCCTTCTGCAGTTCGCCGGCCACTTTTACCGTTTCCGGTTGATTCACAGTCGTGAGATTGAATTCGAGGTAGCGAGTTTTAAATTTGCGCACCGGATAGGCGTAAGCCTCAGTGGCCGGTTCCGGTGATTGCGAGCTTGGCGAAGCAGTCTCCTTGACTTCCGGATTGGCGTCTGTCGGCTTTGTCGGTTCTTCCTTCTTTGTCACTTCGTAATTGTCCAGCGTCCAGCCGGCTTTATCCAATTCGGTTTTCGCATGCGCGATATTGTACGGATACTTTACGGTCTCCGGATTGTAGCCGAGCGATCCGGGGAGGATGCAGGAATCAATGATTTGCGCTTCGGCGTTCAAAACTTCGTTGACGATTTTTTCTTTGTTCACTGCGTGGGACAATATTTTTCTGATTGCCACGTCCTTTAGAACCGGATTTTTGTCGATATTGAAAAACACAGCCGTATATTGCGGCACTTGCAGCAAGTGGAAGTTTAAGTTGCGATTATTGATAATGCGGGCTCGAATTTCTTTCGGTAAATAACTGATACCATCCACCTTTTTGTTGTTTAACGCCTCCACCGCCTGCTCAAAGCTGTCATGAAATTTGAAACTGATTTCTTCTATGTGTGGTATGGCGACAAAGTAGGCTTCATTACGTTCAATGTTGAAGGTTTTTACCTTGCCAAATTTATTTTTTACCAATGATTTGAATTTGTATGGTCCGGAGCCGATCGGTTTTAAATTGTATTCCGCCAGCAACATGTCGGCGGTGGAAACATTTTTCCAAATATGCTCCGGTAAAATACCAAGCGCCAAATTTTCCAAAAAAGGCGCGAACGGTTGGGGTAATCTGAATCGCACGGTACGATCGTCAATTTTTTCTGTCACCACACCGTTGAAGGTGTAGTAAAGTCTGGTGATGCGGGCGCTATCGGCGATGCGGGCGAAGGTAAACATCACATCATCGGCCGTTAGTTTTTCTCCATCGTGCCACAGGATGTTCTCACGCAATTTGATCGTGTAGGTGAGTTGATCGGGGCTGATTTCGTAGCTTTCAGCTAAATCTTTTTCCAGACCGTTGGCGCCGATTTTGAAAAAACCGGAGAAAATTAAGCCGGAAATATCCAGGTCAACATCGTTGCCTGGGGCAAAGAGGGGATTGATATAGCGAGGTGAGCCGATGAGCCCTTCGGTATAAACGCCGCCGTCCTGCGGAACTAAATGGGAATTTTGTAAGTAGATGTTTAGCAATAGCGCGGTTGCACAAATGATGATCACGCCGCAAAAAACGCGCACAATCGTGTTTTCCGCAGGCGAAAGATATTTGCCGACGAATCCGAGCTTGTGCAGTGACAAGGAGGCTTTCGCGCCAATCACTTTTTGTACCAGTCTTTCGTCATGGAATCGAAAATCTTGCACCAGTCGTCGGTGCGCTTTTTTCTTTCGCCAAAAGCGAAAAATCAAAAAAAAGTTTTTCAGGCTGGCTGAGATTTTTTTCAGCAAAGGCACAATGAGGTGATAGTATTTAGAAGAAGAATGTCGCCGCCGATCGAAGGCGGGCGAGTGCTTAGGCGCGCAACAGGATATTGGCGAGAGATGCGCCCAAGAATAATATAGTGAAGATGATAGTTAAAAGGAATAGATTTTTTTCCATGCCGCGTTTGGTGCGGTAAACATTGGAAACTTCACTGCCGCCAAAAACGCCGGATAAACCGCCACCCTTATTTTGCAGCAAAATTAAACCAATCAGGCCGACTGCGAATACGACTTGAACAACAGTTAAAATTTTTTCCATAGCATTGAATTGGATGGTGGTGCGCGGTGTGTAGACGCTGGAATGCGGTAAAGGGATTATTGCAAGTGCCAATTTCCATTTACCGAACCGGCTTCTATGTCCCCGGCACTATTTCCCATGTATTATTAGAACAATTACGAGTATAGCAGATCGCAATCGAGCTGTCAACAGTTTGTTGTATTTTCGTTGATTGACTTGTGTGTTATAATGTAGGGGGTAAAAATGAAGAAATGGATAATGGATTATTGGTGAATAAAAAACCATGGTATAAGCGCCGCCTTGTGGTTGCTGTTTTGATTTTAGCCGTTTTATTTATCACTTTTGGTTCACTGTTCCTTTATCAAGCGGTCCAGGTTTACGACGAGATCAAAGCCGGCACGTTCATGGGGCAGGCGGAATCTGCGCCATATGACATGAAAGCCTTGGTTGATCCCATGAGTCCTAATGTTGGCGCGGCAACAGCACCGGTGGTGATAGTAGAGTTCGGCGATTTCAATTGTTCGCAGGGGCGCAAAGCCATGCCGGCGGTGAAGCAGATGCTGGCCAAATATGGCGACAAAGTGAATTTTTATTGGCGCAATTTTCCGGTGATTGCCGATAGTTCGGCGGCCTTTGCCAAGGCCGGCGTTTGTGCGAATCAGCAGGGCAAGTTTTGGTTGTATCACGACCTTGTGCTTAGTGGTGCGGTATCCGTATTCCCGGAGTTGACCAAGGTCTTGCCTACGCTCGGAATTGACATGGTTAAGTACGATAAGTGCATGTTGAACAAGTTAACAGCGGCGCAAATTAAGAAGGATTATTACGCGGCCACGGGTGCCGGCGTGAGCGGCACACCAACCTTTTTCATCAACGGTTACAAGCTTCAGGGCGCATTGCCTTTTGAGGCGTGGGAACAAATCGTCAAAAAGCTTACTGCGACATATGAAAAAAAATCTGGAAATTAGACTGCACGGACGCGGCGGACAGGGCACGGTGACGGCGGCGGAGATTTTGGCATTGGCCGCGTTCCATGACGGCAAA
The DNA here is from genome assembly GCA_001778275.1 of Candidatus Falkowbacteria bacterium RIFOXYC2_FULL_48_21. Lineage (GTDB taxonomy): Bacteria > Patescibacteriota > Patescibacteriia > UBA11705 > JABHMO01 > MFGM01. Next base: position 6,140 of record MFGM01000008.1, read on the forward strand.
TACGCGCAAGCGTTTCCCAGTTTCGGCGTGGAACGGCGCGGCGCGCCGATTATGGCTTTTTGCCGTATAGGGATTGAGCCGATTCGTTTGCGAGAGCAAATTTATCAGCCGGACTATATTATTATTCAAGACGCTTCGCTCATTGGCACTGACCCGCAGGTAATGGTGGGGGCGGAAAAATGCCACGGCATTTTAATTAACAGCGAAAAAACAGATTGGCCGACTTTGAAAAATAAAAGGATTGTTTGCGTGCCGGCCACGAAGATTGCTTTGGACAAAATTGGCAAACCGTTTTTCAACACGCCGCTCGTCGGCGCGTTTGCGGCCATGAGTGACGCGGTCACGCTTGAGTCCTTGCGTGCGGCTTTGGCGGAGCAGTTCGGCCACAAGCCGGAGGTTGTTAAGGCGAATACGGCGGCAATGGAAGCCGCTTACGCCTTTGTAAAAGATCAGTAATTTTTAAAGATTTGTAGCGTAAAAGGAAGGGCAAAGAGCAAAGGGCAAGGGGCAAAAACAAGGGCAAGAATTAAAATAAAGTAAAAGTAATACATTTTTTTGCTTTGTTTAAGTGGTAGTGATCATTTTAAACCGGAAAATCAATAAAGTAATTTTTAACTTTAATTTTCTTTTTAGGCTTTTTTTTGCCCTTTGACCCTTGCCCCTTGCCCTTAATTTATATGCGATTCAACCTAGCCGTTAACCCCGGCACAACCAAAGAAAACAAGACCGGCAACTGGCGGACTGACGTGCCGGTTATTGATCGTGACCGGTGCATCGCCTGCGGCGCTTGCGCCCGCGCTTGTCCCGAGGGATGTGTTTTTGTCGTCGGCGACAAGGCGCTCCAAGGAAAAGTTTTTTTTGAAAAAGATTTGGATTATTGCAAGGGGTGTGGGATTTGCGCGGAGGAATGTCCGGTGAAGTGTATAAAAATGATTTTGGAGGGCTAACACGAATAGTCACAGAGCTCGCGAATGACACGAATAAATAAGAATATGACGGAGATAATATATAAAAAGTTATCTTATAAAGTAAATGGGGCAGCTTTTGAAACGCAAAACACGTTGGGTCGCTATCGGGGGCATGGACAGTACGTGGATAAGCTTGAAAGTGCATTGTTGAAAAATGGCCTGAAATGTTCGCGAGAAGTTCCGCTGGCGCCGTCTTTTCAAGCAGAAAAGAAAAACAGAAATATTCCAGATTTAGTCGTTGAGGGCGAGGAGGGGCGATTGGTGATCGAAGTAAAAGCAAAACGGATTTTGACCAAAAAGGATTATTTTCAATTGCAACGTTATTTGGCCAGTGGAAATTTCCGCCTTGGCATTTTGCTCAATTTTCGTCAGTACTGTTTGAAGCCGAAGCGTATAATTAATTCCGAATACAAACGTTGATAATACTGTCGCTCACAGGTTTTGCGATAATTCGTGTCATTCGCGAGCTCTGTGACTATTCGCGTTAATCTATGAAGCATTGCATCGAAGGTTCCAACGCCGTCGCGCGCATCGTGAAATTATGCCGCCCGGCGGTTGTGGCCGCTTACCCAATAACGCCGCAGACGCACATTGTCGAGGACTTGTCGAAGTTCGTGTCGGACGGACAAGCGGATTTTGAATTTATTCGATCGGAAAGCGAGTTCGCCGCCGCCTCCATCGTGCTTGGCGCTTCGGCCGCCGGCGTTCGTACCTATACGTCATCCAGCTCGCAAGGGCTTTTGCTCATGACCGAGGTTTTGTTTACCATCGCGGGCTTGCGTTTGCCGGTAGTTTTGACCTGCGCCAATCGCGCCGTGTCCGCGCCGATTAACATTTGGAACGATCAGCAAGATTCAATGACAGTGCGCGATGCGGGTTGGATCATGCTTTATGCCGAAGATAACCAAGAGGCCGTTGACTTTCTTCCGCTGGCGTACAAGGTGGCGGAGCAATTGAAAATTCCGGTGATGGTGAATATGGACGGCTTCATTCTAACGCACGTGGTGGAGCCGGTGGATATTCCGGACGAAGCGCCGCTCGGAAAGTTTTTGCCCGAGTATGTGCCGGAGCACGGTCAGTTCTTGGATGTAAAAAATCCGGTCAGTCTTGGCGCTTTTGCCACGCCGGCCGACTATATGAATATTCGGCAGGAGTTCTTTGATGATTTGGTTGACGCGAAGAAGGTGATTAAGCAAGAATTGAAAAATTATCAAAATATATTCGGTCGCGGATCGGACGAGTTGGTTGAATTTTATGGCGATGAAAAAGCGGAAACCGTGTTTGTCGCGATGGGCTCGGTGGTCGGCACGTTGAAGGACGTGGTTGACGAATTGAACGCGGTTGGCAAACGCGCCCGCTTCGACTTGCGTCAAGCGAGGCGAGCGGCCGTTGTCAAAATAAAATGTTTTCGGCCGTTTCCGACTGAAGAACTGCAAAAGAAATTGCGCCGCGCAAAGTTCGTCGCCGTAATCGACAAGAGCGTGTCGCTCGGGCAAGAGGGGATTTTGGCGACCGAAGTGAAGGCGTGCTTGAGCGGCGGCGAACAGGTTGTTCGCGGTTTCGTGGCCGGACTCGGTGGACGGGATATTACGAAGAAGCAGTTGGTTGAAGTTTATAAGTCCGCACGGAAGAAGAAGGTGGATGCGACCTTTGTTGGCTAAGGGCAAGGGTCAAAGGGCAAAAATAAACGTAAAAATTAAAATAGAAAAATTAAAAACACGACAATTCCCGTCATCCTTTAGGTGGCGGAGAAGCTTGTTCCGTTGAGTGTGGTTGTAGATGAAGGTAATAAAACGATTTTTTATTTTTAGTTTTATTTTTCAACTTCTTTTTGCCCTTAAACCAATTTTATGTTTGGTTCATCATTTCAAAAAAAATTTCTTATCCTCTGCCTGTTTATAATCACCCTGCAGTTTTTTTCGTTAAGCTGTTTGGTGTTGGTGCCGGTTGCGCAGGCGCAAGATGGCGGCTTTGACGCCATGCCGGCGCGAGTCAACGTGTCTTTCTTGGGTTTGCCGACGGAGCCGTGCAAGGACGACACTTCGAAAATGTGCATGGTCAGCTCCGTGTACTCGGCGCCGTGCAAGTGTACTGACAAAGAGTGGGCGGCCACGGGGGGCGAAGCCAAGTGCAAAGAGTTCGAAACAAAAACCTGTATTGAAATCCCTTGGATTTCCCAATATATCAACGCGGTTTATCGCTACGGCGTGGTACTCGGGTCGGTAATCGCGGTTTTGTCTCTTATGGCGGGCGGACTCATGTATGTGCTTGGCGGGTTCAATCAGACCATGCTTGGCAAGGGCAAGGAGATGATGGTGGGCGCGGTGACGGGGTTGCTGTTGTTGCTTGGCTCGTACATGATTTTGAATTTGATCAATCCGAATTTGGTTCGCCTGAAACCGATTACGGTGGCGGTGAACAAGGAGGTGAGGATTACGAATGTGAAGTTTTGTTATGAGTTAAAAGTTGGAGATTATATTTTTAGTCCGAAGTTGGATGATGCGAAAACAACTTGCGGTATGCCGGTAAGTTTTAAAAATAAAGATTCAAATATAAAAGAGGAGGGGACATGTACGGCGTCAAAATGCCCTGATGACAAGATGTGGTGCATGCCCTCGACCAGGCAGGATATTGATAAATTAACTTGCCGCAGGGTTCAAGTATGGGGTTATATTAAAGATTCGACTGAAAGACACCTTGATGCGCTTTATGTGAACACGTTGCAAGGACATGATGTTAAGCCATTTTGGAGTGATGATACATATGGCAAGGGCGATAAGGTTTATTGGATTGACAATGTTAAAGGCATTCCGCCAGCAATTTCGGACATTGTCCTTGGTATTGAATTAGAAGATACCGGCGAGGGATCGAAAAAGATGGCTTACGGAGATACCATTGGCGGGTTATTAACCAAGGCAACAAACTTTTTAGGCACGTCAGGGACATTAGATGATGATTATTTCGTCGGCCGCGGCGATACGCAAATTACATCGGACAAAAAAGAATTTGCCACCGCCGTGTGGACGGATCCGCATTGCAGTAATATTTGTTTAACGATCAAGCCCAAAGGAGAAAGTGGCTGGATGACAGAATCAGGGAAATGTAAATTTTTTAGCGCTTATGATTTTGAGGACATAAATAAAAGCGCGAGCAAGGGTTTTCGAGTTGATATCGATTCGGCCATGTTTCAGCCCGATGCCGGTGTTGATTGCAAAATTTGGGCGGGCGTAGCGTCGGCGCCGACCAAGAAGGTTGGGGAGCAGTGTGGTGATTCCAAAGAATGTATTAGCGGTGATTGTGAAGAACATAATGGTTCGAAGCGATGCGAATGCAATAATGACACACAGTGCAATGCGCCGGAAGAGGGCATCGGCACGGGAAATGTTTGTGTTTCCTCACTTTTGGTCTGGAATCAATGTATAAAGGGCAAGCTTCCGGGTGAAGATTGCGGCGATAACGATGACGAGAGCTGTTATAGCAAAGATTGTGAGGGTTATGATGTGTTAGGGAAAACGGTTTATAAATGTGAATGCAAAGATAACAAGGATTGTAATCTTGGCCCGCTTTCTAAGGAAAAAGAATATAAAGAAATGGGCAAAGCAGGGAAGGGGGTTGGCTGTAAAGAAACCGGGTCGTGGAAATTGTGTAGCTTTTGCATCGAACCGGATGGTGATGGTGAAACGAGTAAGCCGGCGCCGAGTAATAAACCTAGCGCGGCGGCGGACTGTTGCCCCGGTTCAATTTATCAGGATAGCAGTTGCATGTGTGTTGACGATAGTAATTGCTCGGCCGGTGAATATTGTTATACAACATGGGGATATTGTTACAAGCAAAAAGAAGTTCTTGAGACTTGTGCGACTCATTCAGATAGCGAATGTAAGAGTGATAGTTGCATTGAAAGTAAATGGTATGATGCCGGAGTAACGGCGGAGTGGCGTTGCCAGTGCCAAGAAGACACGGATTGCGATACCGGGAAGAAATGTGTTAAAGTAGACTCGGGTTGTGGTTGGAATTATTGTATCGCGAAAAATAAATTAGTGCCGGCCGTTTCCGAGAAATATGGCCCTGACTCATCCGGTTATGACGCAAAAAATTATCCATATAAAGGTTTGTGTTGGGCGCCCGGCGATAAACAGTGCGCGGCCGATTCTAACTGCGCCACCGATTGGGGAGCGAACAATTGCAATGCGTGTAAAGGCGTGTTGGCTGAATCGGAAAAGGAAGGGACGGAATGCGTTGATCAATGCAATGGCATCAGTTTAATGTGCACTGATTCGTTTAAAGAGTATCTTGGCAAACAGAAAAACATTTGTATATCGGCGATGGAAAAAAATGGAGTGATCAAGAAATGCAAAAAAAAGACAGATTGTAGTGGCGCTGGTTGGGACGGCCAAGAAAGCGATGTGGGTTGCTCGAGCGGTTGGTGCGATTGTGATGAAGGCCAAGGCGATATGAATGGAAATGATGGCTGTATAGATGGCTATATCTGCGCCAATAATCTATCCAGCTTTCTTAATGGCAACGATATGTGCGTGAAAGCAGATTTGTACGATAAATATTGGGACACGAAATAATCTATGCCCTACCAAATGCCATTCAAATCCTTACTCACCCCCGGCCACACCGCTTGCGCCGGTTGCGGGGAGATTTTGGCGATGCGGCACGTGCTGGACGCGGCCGGGGCGAATACGATCATCGCCGGCGCGACCGGTTGCGGCGAAGTAACCACGTCGAAATATCCGACGTCGTCTTTTCGGGTGCCGTGGATTCACGCGAACTTTGAAAACGCGAGCGCGGTGGCGAGCGGCATCTTGGCGGCAATGAGGTATAGATGCAACGAAGCATCGAAGCATCGAAGCAATGAATCAAAGGCGCAAGAAATCAGTGAACCAGTGAACCAGTTAACCAGCCCCGAAGGGGCCCCTTCGGGGTCAACCAATCTAATCGCTTGGGGCGGCGACGGCGCCACGTTTGACATCGGACTTGGATTAATTTCGGGATCGTGGGAACGACGCGAAAATATTTTGTACGTTTGCTTTGATAATGAAGCGTATATGAATACCGGCGTGCAGGCGAGCGGCTCCACGCCGATTGACGCGAACACGACCACGTCAGAGCCTGGCGCGAAGTCGATGGGAAATTCTTTGCAAAAGAAAGATATGGTGCGCATCGCTCTTGCGCATGATTGCGTTTACGTGGCCACGGCGACGGTTGGCAATGTGCTGGATATTGAAGCGAAAGTGAAAAAAGCGTTATCAATGACCGGCCCGAAATATTTACAAATCCTTGTTACGTGCGTGCCCGGCTGGTACACCGATGCGAAGGATACGATCAAAGTCGCGCGCCTGGCGCAACAAACCGGCATCTATCCGGTGGTTGAATATGTTGACGGCAAACTTGTAAACGTCGCGAAATGCCCGAGGCCGCGGTCGAGCGTGGAAGAGTATTTGAAGTTGCAGGGTCGGTTCAAGCATTTATTTAAGGATGAAAAAGGTGCGACGGAAATTAAAAGGATTCAGGAAAAGGCGGAGGAGAATGTGAGGAAGTATAATTTGCAATGATTGTGTCGGATGTGTATAATGATTTTATAAATAATTTTTACGAATATGCCAGAAGCAACTCACGATGAAATTTTAGCTGCGATCAATGACTTCGCCAACAAGGTTGAGGCGCGATTTTGTGGTGTGGACAAGCGGTTCGATGGTAGTGATAAACGGCTTGATGGCGTAGATAAAAAATTGGAGTCGCTTGATCAGCGAACGGGACACGTAGAAAATCAAATGGTGACGAAGGATTATTTGGACAATAAATTAGCGGATTTGCGCGGTGGTTGGGTGGTGGCAGTTCGCCGGGAGGATGAGAAAGTGGACACGCTCGTGAATAAGTTGCGCGAAGAAGATTCACTGTCCGTTGCCTCGGCGCAGGCGGTTTTGGAAATGAAGCCGCTGGTAAGGGCGTAGTCGGGGAGATAGGTATATTATAAAAAGAGCAAATATAAAACCAGGCGATGAGCCTGTTTTTGGTTTTATTGCTGAAATGACGTGCGTTAAAGGTAGGTTATAAAATTTTCTATTGTGGCAGCTGACAGGTTGTTCCCCGCGGATCCATACCTACTTCCCGTTGACAATCCTCCACTCGCCCTTTACAATCGGAAACTTAATTGCTATACTTGCCGACAGCGTGTCTTCTCGCCGGGAAAATATCGTTTCGTTGATAGCGTGTTTTCCTTGCCGTATTAGCCCTATTGCTTGCCTCGATTCGACGAACTCATCGAGTCGAAGCGAGCCTTATTTAGCTCCATATAGCCCTATTCCTCTTATGTCTAACAAAATCTCCATCCGCGGCGCTCGCGTCAACAATTTGAAAAATATTGACGTGGACATTCCGCGCAACAAGCTGGTCGTGATCACCGGTTTGTCCGGCTCGGGCAAGTCTTCGCTCGCGTTCGACACGATTTACGCCGAGGGTCAGCGCCGGTATGTGGAAAGTTTGTCCTCATACGCGCGGCAATTCCTTGAAGTGAAAGAAAAGCCGGACGTGGACCAAATCACCGGCTTGTCTCCGGCCATCGCCATTGATCAGCGTTACAGCGCGCAAAATCCGCGTTCGACCGTGGGCACGATCACGGAAATTTATGATTTGCTTCGCCTCATGTTCAGCCGCATCGGCCATCCGCATTGTCCCGAGTGCGGCCTTGAGGTTTCTCGCCAAAGTGTGGAAGAAATCGTTGGAAAAATTTGGAAAATCAATCACAAAGTCAATGTCACAATATTGGCGCCGATCATACGCGAGCAAAAAGGCTCGCATCGGAAAATTTTGGATGAAGTGCGCAAAGCGAATTATTACCAAGTGCGCATCGACGGCATTTTATATAATATTGAAGAAGCAGACCAGCTGGATCTTGATAAACAAAAAAAACACACCGTGGAGGTGGTGGTGGATCGCGTTCTGCTCGACGGCGACAAGGAAACCAAGGCGCAACTTTTTGAGTCGGTGAAAGTGGCGGCCGACCTTGGCAATGGGTTGGTGGTAATCATGCGTTCGGACGAGCCGGGCGATACTTTGTTCAGCCAATACTACACTTGTCCCAAATGCGACATTGATTTGCCGGAGGTGGAGTTGCGCAGTTTTTCGTTTAATTCACCGTTCGGCGCCTGCCCCGTGTGTAGCGGCCTTGGCGTGAAAATGGAAGTTGATCCGGAATTGGTCATCAGCAATCCGCGGTTAACGTTGGCCGAAGGCGCGATCAAGCCGTGGACAAAAATTTTTTCCAATCAAACTTATATTTGGCAATTGCTCGCGGCCGTGGCCAAGCGGCACCGCTTTTCTCTCGATGTGCCGGTGGAGGCGCTTAGCGCCAAGGCGTTGGAAATCGTTTTGTTCGGCACGGGTGATGAGCCTTATGAAGTCGGTGGCAAACAGTTGACGTTCGAAGGCGTGTTGCCCGGTCTCGAAGCGAAGTACAAGGAAAGCGACTCTGATTATATTCGCAAGGAAATCGAACGCTACATGCGTCAGCACACTTGCCCGAGCTGTGAAGGCAAGCGACTGAAAAAGGAAAGTCTGGCCGTAACGGTCGGCGGTTTGTCTATTATTGAATACACGGAAACCGCGGTGATTGATTTGAAAAATTTGATCAGAGAAGTTTTAGCCAGCGCGAAATACGTCGGTCAAAAGATTCCCAAAAAAGAATTTCAATACATTATCGAGCCGATTAATGCCACGGACTTGAAAATCGCGGGCGCGATTGTGAAAGAGATCGAGCGGCGTCTGCAATTTTTGGAAAATGTCGGTCTTGATTACTTGACGCTCGGTCGCAGCGCGACCACCCTGTCCGGCGGTGAAGCGCAAAGAATCCGTCTGGCCACCCAGCTGGGTTCTTCTTTGTCGGAAGTGATCTATGTCTTGGACGAGCCGTCCATCGGTTTGCACTCCGCGGACAATTCAAAGCTGATTAACACCTTGAAAGAGTTGCGCGACAAAGGCAACTCCGTGATTGTCGTGGAACATGATCAGGATATGATGAAGGCGGCTGATCATATTATTGATGTTGGCCCCGGCGCCGGCATTTACGGCGGCAAGGTGGTGGCGCAGGGAACGATTGATCAGATAAAAAAATCAAAATCTTTGACCGGCAGGTATTTGTCCGGCGAAGAAAAAATCGAGATTTTACACAAGACGCCGCGCGTTGGCGGCAAGAATATTGAAATCAAAGGCGCTACGGCGTTCAACTTGAAAAACGTTGACGTGAAGATTCCGCTCGGCAAATTAGTCGCCATCACCGGCGTATCCGGTTCGGGCAAATCAACTTTGATGACGGAAATTTTGTCCAAGGCGCTGGCGCGCTTCTTCTATCGGTCAAAGGATTTACCGGCCGAACACAAACAAATTCTTGGCCTCGAAAATATCGACAAGGTGATTACCATCGATCAGTCGCCGATCGGCCGCACCCCGCGGTCAAATCCGGCCACCTATACCGGCGTGTTCACTTACATCCGCGACATGTTTACTGAAGTGCCGGAGGCGAAGATCAAGGGGTTTGATGCCGGCCGGTTCAGCTTCAACGTTAAAGGCGGACGGTGCGAAGCGTGCGGCGGTGATGGGCTGATTAAAATTGAAATGCAATTTTTGCCGGACGTTTACGTCGAGTGCGCTGAATGCAAAGGCCGGCGGTATGACAAAAAAACTTTGGAAATTCATTACCGAGGCAAAAATATCGCCGATGTTCTGGATATGACGGTGGCGGAGGCCAAAGTGTTTTTTGGCGATATTGCCATTTTGAACGAGAAGTTAACAATCCTTGAGGAAGTCGGTCTTGGCTACTTAACGCTCGGTCAGCCGGCCACGACGTTGTCGGGCGGTGAAGCGCAGCGTATCAAGTTGGCTACGGAACTATCCCGTTACGCCACCGGCAAGACGCTGTATATCCTTGACGAGCCAACGACCGGATTGCATTTTGACGACATCAAGCGGTTGCTTTATATTCTTGATCGGTTGGTGGAAAAGGGCAATTCGGTTTTGATTATTGAACACAATCTTGACGTGATCAAAAATTGCGATTGGATTGTTGACCTTGGGCCAGAGGGCGGAGACAAGGGCGGTTATGTGGTGGCCGAAGGCACGCCGGCGCAAGTGGCAAAGGTGGAAAAGTCGTTGACCGGGCAATATTTAAAAAAGGTTTTAAAATAACGGTTGTGTGTTGTAGGGGCGTTGCGCGCAACGCCCCTACAACACGCCCCGACGACACAATAAAAAAAGAGCGCTCCGTTTAGCGGAGCGTTCTTTTTTATTTGAGCACCTTGATATTCTTGTGCGTGTTTTTCATGAAGCCGACTTTGGCGCGCTTGACGCGCATTTGTTTTACCACTTCGATTTTTTTGATGGTGGGCAAAGATAGCGGGAAAATCTTTTCCACGCCGATGCCGTCTGATTCTTTGTGTACCGTGATGGTGGCCTCTGGCGTCGAGCCGTGACGGCGTTGAAGGACTAGGCCTTCGAAAATTTGGATTCTAGCTTTTTCTTCGCCTTTGGCCGTGACGTCGATGATCTCTTGATGGACTTTGACGATGGCACCCGGTTTTACCTCCGGATAAAGTTGTTCTGACATATTGATATTTCTAAGTTAGATGACATGGAAGAGTATAGTTGAATTTTAAAGATTCGTCAAGACTAACCGGGTAGGGGGCAAGGGGCCCGCTTCGACTCCGAAGCGAGGCGAGCAAAAGGCAAAGGGCAAAAATAAGGGCAAGAACAAAAGCAAAAAATGAAAAAAACCGGGCGAGTTCATTTTACTTTTAGTTGCAATTCTTGCGGCGTTCCGATAATGTTTCTCACTCTTTCTACCGCCTTGTCCAATTTTCCTTCGGCGTTCACCACGCGAAAATCGTAGTCAGCCGCTTCTTTCATTTCTTCTTGCACTTTGGCCCAGCGCTTTTCAAACGCCTCGTCCGTCATGGGGCGCTGGCGAATGCGGCCTTTTAAATTTTCTAGATTGTCCGGCTCAACAAAAATGGTTTTGGCTTCCGGAAAAATTTTTTTAATCGTGCGCACGCCGTTCACATCGAGCAGAGTAATGGCAATCTTGCCTCCCGCCCAAATCGCGTCCAGATCTTTGCGGCTATTGCCGTACCAGTTACCGTAGTGTTCGTCGTGTTCGAAAAATTCTCCGGCCGCGAGGCGTTTTTCAAACTCTTCGCGCGTGACGAAGTGATAGTCGATTCCGTCCACCTCGCCGGGTCTCGGTTCGCGGGTAACGTAAGTCACCAGCCGTTTCAAGTCCGGCATCTGTTCGAGTAGCTTGTAGGCGATCGTGGTTTTGCCGACACCGGAGGTGCCGGAGAGCAAGAATAATTTGTTCATAAGCAGTGAACCGTGAATCTTGGAATGTCACATTAACGCGCGAGAATAGTTTCATGGTCTCCTCCATGAAACCGCGCGCTACCATGCTCTAGTGCATGGTAGTATGTGACGTGATTTTATCTAATTTTGGTCGAATTGCTTTATCATCTTCTCGGCGATTTCACCCCGATTTTCTGGTTTGGCGTTTTTTTCAAAATCAACAATGGCCCCCTTGTTCATTTCGAGGAAGCGAATAGCTTCTTCTTCGCTGGCCAAACGGCCGCTGTCAGCCAGTTCCGCCAGAAGTTCGAGTACGCAGCCGACGAAGCAACCGCTTTTGATTTGTAATGTTTTGATTACCGTATCGCCGTTCGTGATTTTTTTTCGTTTTTCTTTTGACCATTTGGCGCGGTTTTGGTTGATCTCCTCAATCCGCTTCAGCGTGTCGCGGAAATTTTGCAAAGTGTCGGCGCCGTCGGCGCGTACGCTACAGACGGAATCCAAATAAAAAAGCATGAGCAGTTCCGTGGAGTAGGGGCTGTCGATGAAGCGGCGCGCGAATTTGTTGGCGCTCATTTGAAACATATCCTTCGCTGACATGGGCACCATGTGTTCCGAAGTCATAAACTTCAACAGCTCTTTTTGTTCCTTGGACAAGCTCAATCGGTTGGCGACTTCTCCGGCGATTGTCGCGCTGACTTGGTCGTGACCGTCAAAGCGAATGCGATTGGTGCCGTCCGCTTCCGGCGTTTTTTTGGTCGGCGGCTTGCCTGCGTCGTGCAGGAGTACGCCGAGAACGAATTCACCGGTAATATGCGCGCCTTTGAAATATTCGCGGAATTCTTTGGAGTTGATTTTTTGGAGCATCATCATCGTGTGCTTCCAAACATCACCTTCGGAGTGGAACTGAGCCGGCTGTTCACAACCTTTCATTTTTAACGTTTCCGGTAAAAAGGCTTTGAGCGCGCCGCTTTCGTCCCAAAGTTCTAGTGCGCGGGCTGGGTTTTCTTTGAGCGTTTTTAGAAGTTCTTTGGCCGCTGTTTCGCGGGGGACGATGTATTCGGCCATGGTTTGGTTCGGATCGGACATTGTTTGTTCGGCCAGATGTGCTTGCAATTTTTCTTTTTCTGCCGGCTTTTTGCACAAAGCGATTTTACGTCGGATTACGTCAACAACTTTCACGTCGCGAATGTTATTGATTTTGGTCATGATTTTTGTGAGAGCCGACCAAGTTTGTTCTTCAATTTGGAAATCAAACCGGCAGGCGAAGCGCATGGCGCGCAATATTCGGGAATAATCTTCTTGAAAGCGCGCTTCCGGCTTGCCCACGCAACGGATGAATCCGGTGTTAAGATCGGCTTGACCATTGAACGGATCGAGCAGTTCATGTTTGCGCATATCCCACGCCATAGCGTTGATCGTCAGATCGCGGCGCGACAAATCCTCGGCTACGGTTAAGTTCGGATCAGATTGAGCTTCTACGTCTCGG
>MFGM01000009.1:0-3855 GCA_001778275.1 Candidatus Falkowbacteria bacterium RIFOXYC2_FULL_48_21
GAGTAGTGACGAAATTCACCACTTCTTCTTTTTTCACCGAACCCTGCAAATACTTGATTGGCACTTTGGTTTGCGCCGGCATGGGCAGAAGTTTTGATTTATATCGCTCCATCCACGTGTTGTGAATGGAAAAAACATCCGGTCCGCGATCCTCGGCCAGCGCGTCGATCAATTCTTTTTCATATTCATCATAACGCAACTTGCGATATTCCACCGTCACGTTCGGATGCAGTTGTTTGTACGCTTTTAGTAAATCAGAAAAACGGTCTTCATTGTCCCACACACGCCACCAAACGATTTTTTCTTTTTTGTACGCCGAAATGGCCGCCGAGTCGCCACCCTTGGTGCAGCCCGTCGTGGAAATAACCAAAAGCGCCGCCAGCAGAATTAATAATGTTGTTTTTGTTTTATACATAATATTTGTCGCTATGACTTGGGACTTTAAGCTTGCGCTTTGCGCCTGCTGACTTTTAACTTTTACCTTTGTCCGCCAAAGGACGGACTCGTCCTCCGGCGAGGACTTTGGACTTGCGTTCTCTCACCTTTATTCAAGTTTTAAATTTTTCAAGTATTTCTTAAATTCGTCCTTTAAATCCGGCCGGCGCAAAGCCATTTCCACGTTCGCCTTCAAGTAGCCAATCTTGGAACCGGTGTCGTAATAAGTGCCTTCGATTTTCTTGGCGTAAATCGGCCGCTTTTTGAGCAACTTCACAATCGCGTCCACCAGCCACAGTTCGCCGCCTTTGCCTAATTTTGTTTTTTCAAGCGCCTCAAAAATATCCGGCGTTAAAATATATCCACCAAGCGAGGCCAGCGTTGAAGGTGCTTTGGCCGGATCCGGTTTTTCTACGATATTTTTTACCTGCACCACCCCCGTCTCCACCTCAATGCCATCAATCACGCCATAACGCGCCGTGTCTTTGCGGTCAACGTTGTAAGCGGTCAAAACCGGGTCGCCATATTTTTCATAAACATCCATGAGCTGACGCAATTGCGGCTTGCCTTCCGTGTAAAAAAATTCATCGCCCCACATCACCGCGAACGGCTCATCGCCGATCAAATGTTTGGCGCACAATATCGGCGTGCCATTGCCGTATGGCCCCTTCTGACGAATATAAATAAAGTTGGCCATGTCCGCAATGCGCTTAATTTCAATCCGTAAATCATCTTTTCCGGCCTTTTTTAAAAACTCTTGCAGTTCATAATTGTAACCAAAATGATCTTCCACCGCGCGCTTGCCGCTGCCGGTGACTAAAATAATTGATTCAATCCCGGACTTCACCGCATCTTCAACCACATATTGCACAATCGGCTTGTCCACCACCGGTAACATTTCCTTTGGCTGAGCCTTGGTGGCCGGCAAAAACCGCGTGCCATAGCCGGCGACGGGGATTATTAATTTTTTGACTGATGCCATATTGGGGATGGAAGATGGTACATGGTATGTGGATGCTAGTTTGGAAAATGGAACGTGGAATTTGGTTAACCAATCTCCACTTACCAGCATCCAAACCAGCTTCCATGCACCACGCACCAGTTTCCTACTTTATTTTCAATGCGTCTTTAACCTGCTTCAACTTCCACGTGTAACGAATAAACACGAGCGCGAAGTAGATGTTGACGGCGGCGAACAGGATGAAGAAAAGGGAAACCAACAAAAACAGCGTTTGTGGATAAATCAAAATCAAAATCCCGAGCGCGATCCAAATAACGGCCTGCAGAACAAAATAAATTATAAACCAAATCAGCGTATTGCGCGAATGTTCGTAAAATTTTTCTAGAAACTGAAACATATTTTTGTTTTATTGTTTTATTTTTTGCCCTTTGCGAACGGCGTGAGCTGTCATTGCGAGCGCCAGCGAAGCAATCTCGTAGACTCTCGCCCTTCTAAATGACATTATACCACAAAATATCGACAATCATCCACCCGTCTCCATCCTCCTCCCCACGCTCCACAGCAACTCAAAAAGCTGTTTCCACATTTCCGCCTGCGACGCGCTTTCCACGATCCAACCCAAACCTTCACTCTTTGTGGTCAAATATGCCACCTTGTCATCCCAAAGCATCACCGAATCACGAAAATCAAGCTCGCGCGGCAAAAATTTCGCTTCGCGCAATTCTTTTTCATGAACCGCTTGACCGTATTTCTTGATCTCGCGCGTTTCCACGCGCAAACTCTGCAACCGAATACCCTGCTCAACGCGCCGGCGCGTGAAATGAAACTTCTCGCCGATAATCTCTTGAAAATCTTTGGCCGCCACTATTTCGTAAATCGTTTTGTCCTGACAATTCAGCGCTTCGTTGAAAATATCCGTCATTCGCTCGCGGAAATAAATTTTTATTTTTGATTCAGGCTTATCTTTTTGTTCCGCGCGTTTTAATAGCGGCAAAATATTGTTAACATTACGGATTTGTTCTTCTAAAATCTTTTTCAACACCGCCGGCTCATGCGCGCTGAAAATCTTGCGCGTCTTCTTCATCGTCACGCCGACCAATCCCTTTTCCGCCAGCCGATTCGCCACCGACTGCACCGTGGTTACCGGCAAGCCCGTCAATCGTCCGAGCGGGGTCAAGGTAGCTTGATTCATGCCAAGCAAAGCGAGATAAACGTCTTGCTCTTTTTGATTCAATCCAAAGTCACCGAGCACTTCGGCGATTTCTTTTTCTTCCAGCTTGGTAAACTTATTTTTCATATCTACGTCTTTTCTCGCAGTAATTATTCTCTGTTTGTTGTTTAATTATAGCAAAGGTTAATTCCATGTCAAATTTTTCTACGAAAATCAATGGCGCATGTTATTTACTTGATGGATAATACAGGTGCCACGGAGTTGGCAAGATCGTTGACAACAAAGGAGTTGCCATGAAAATCATCAAAACATCAGCCGAAGTGGAAAAAGAGTATATTTTAAAGCTGAAGGAAAAATACCGTGACTGGTGTTTGCGCCTAACATGTGGCACAAAATACTTCCCCCACAAGAACAATGGCTGCGGCGCAGTATTTGAAATCAACATTGACGACCTGCTTCTGTTCGACGACGGTGACTATAATCGGGTCGGTGTCGCTTGCCCCTGCTGCCAGAGAAAGATTCGCGTGCAAGCTCCGGACGATATCGACTACTACTTTCTTCTCTACAACACAAATTATCCAAAACTCAAGCGTTGAGGAGGGCATTATGAAAGTACTTAAACAAGGTCGACCGCAAAAAGGTTGGGCAACGAAATGCGTTTGCACGGGTGACGGAAACGGTGGCGGTGGGTGCGGAGCAAAGTTGTTGGTGGAAGAGGCTGACCTTTACAAAACCTACAGCCACTGCATGCATGAAACGGATGAGCACGTTGAGTTCACCTGCCCCTGTTGCGGCGTGCAAACGGAAATGGACGACAGGGTTGTTCCGTCGGCGCGCTACCTGCCGGACAAAACTGAATGGTTGAAGGGAAAAAAGGAAAGGAGGGATCCGGATGAAAGTGCTTGAAGAAGGCAAATGGAAAAATCCATGGTCAGGAGAATACGTTTGTTGTGAAAAGTCGTGCGGGGCGAAGTTGCTGGTGGAAGAAAACGACCTCTTGGCTCGCTTTGATAAAACTGATGAAAACTACTTCGTTTGTCCGATCTGCGGCCGAGAGAACAACGTCCCGCGCAACGACTTGCCGCTTCGCCTCAAGGAAAAATTGAACAAGAAACGCAAGTATTATGATTGCGACTAGTAAAAATCAGCCGCCTCTTGCCAAGCAAGGGGCGGTGATTATTAAAAGCGATGATTCCGCATCTTCATCTCGTTAAAACGAGCGGAACGAGTCGCACTTATCCCGCTGAAGCGGGGTGAAGACTGCCGGCGTCCCAATCGGCGAGCCGCT
>MFGM01000009.1:3897-7613 GCA_001778275.1 Candidatus Falkowbacteria bacterium RIFOXYC2_FULL_48_21
GATTGGGACGCCCCACCAATTAACCCCGCTTCAGCGGGATAGGTGCGATTTATTCGCTTCGCTTCAGCGAAATAAAAATACCGCGCGTGCGCCTACACCACTATTGACATTTTCTCAAACCGGCGCTATCATTCCCAGTTGTCCGTTCTCTAACAAAAACTCAAGGAGGTTTCCAATGGGCACATTCAAACCAACGATTCTGGTAGTGGATCTTGTCGTGACGGTGGACTGGGAAGATGTGTTACTGATCAAACGCGGCATCCCGCCGCACATGGACAAGCTGGTTTTCCCGGGCGGACACGTGGACGCGGAAGATCCGGAACGCGAAATCAAGGCCGATGAAAGTGTGGCGCACGCCGGGGCGCGAGAGTTGAAAGAAGAAACCGGCCTCATCGTCGATCCGAAAGATCTGATCTTTCTCACCTTCTTCGACGCGCCGATTCACGATGAACGCAAAGACGCACGGCGCATTTCGGCGGCGCTGACCGTGAACCTGAAAAGGGCGGACGTTGTCGGCGCGCGCGCTGATTCCGACGCGAAGGAGATCATATTCCGTGCTATCAACTCGATCCACCAATGCGAATTAGGCTTTGATCACTGGAAGGCGATACCGCTCCTTCGTCACCGCATCAACCTTGCCCGTGCTTTTTGGAACGAGCGGAATGAATACGGTCTGCCGAAACACGCCTGCCCGGCCATGACGGACAACGGCTGGAGCAATGATATTGAAATCATTTATTCGTTCGAAGCCGGCGGCGCGTTCATCGAATGCACCGAAAGCGGCTCGGCCGACTTTTCTGAACGCATCAATCTCTGTCCGGCCTGCGGCATTCAGTGTCCCAAACCGAAGATCGGATGAAAGGAGACTGAAATGAAAACACCCATACCTCTCCGCGCCGTCGTTGTCACTGATCCGAGCGGTTGCACACTGGTCAAAATCATTGACACACAAAACGAAGTCGATCCGGTTCATTCCACTTTGGTCAACGGTCCAGATGGAACGCGCTTGGTAAGCGAACCGACGAAGAAAACGGCCAAAGACTTTCTTTTCCTTGTCAGCGAGGCCGATGGTCAAGTCTTCGCAACCATCACCTCAAAAGAATATTGGGAAAAACATCACCACGTGGACGACACTGACCACGACGCGCTCTTGCTGGAAGATTACGGCATGTACATGCTCCAAGAGGGCGATTATGAACCGAAAACACCAATGACGGTGCAAGAATTCCGATCCTTCCTGTTGGCCGCCGGCTTTGAGGAAGATCCGGAGTTCACCGCGTTCCTCAAACGCAGCAAGTAAACATCATACCGGTTGCCGCACATGCGGTGGCCGGTTTTTAAAATCACAGATGGTTACAGATGTACAGATTAAAGGTACAAACAATACAGATTACTAAAATAGTTTAAGCTTATTGGGATTATCTGTATTATCGGTACGCAGCGAATCTGTACATCTGTAACCATCGACTTTTCACATCTTTCTCCCTACAAAAAACAGGGCCGCGCTTGCCCCATTTTTTTATAAGAAGAAATTTCTTATTCTCTTGGTCTTTCCGGTCTGGCTTCGCTGACGAAGATGTTGCGGCCTTCGAACTCTTTGCCGTTGAACATCTCGATGGCTTTCGCCGCGTCATCAGCATTGGCGAATTCGACAAAGCCGAATCCCTTGGAGCGGCCGGTGGCGCGGTCAAGAACGATCTTGGCCGACAACACTTCTCCGGCCTGTGAGAAAAACTCGCGAAGAGCGTCCTCGGTGGTTTTCCACGGTAAGCTGCCGATAAACAATTTTGTTCCCATAGTTTGTGTTAAATTAATCTGGCTTGTAAGGCGACCTTTATCCGGTGGCAGAGTTCCTATGGGAAGTTGCGCCAACTTGCCCGTGGAGAAAACAAACACTGACAAAAAAATTTACTTACAAAAACCAAACGCATTGTATCGCCTCGCGTGGACAAAGTCAAGCACATCAAATTGTGTTTTTTTATATGAGAATTCGGGATCACGCTCACGCCATTGACACAAATTATTCTCCATGCTAACCTCAGACATCGCTGTTCATTTTCAAACAGGAGATTACCATGACCGATTCCGACAAAGTGCTGAAACAAATTCTCGATGGCACGGCCGCGGCCAAGAAGCTGTACCATTTCAATGACGAGCACGATCCCGATCTGCCCACGCGCTACTGGTTTCAAAACTCGCAAGAAGGCATGGTGCTGTTCGTTGTTTTCTACACGCAGGCTTGCCGCTGGTCGCGCTGTATCAGTTGCTCACTGCCGTCCACGTGCGCTTCCCAGCCGGTGCATTACAAGCATCAGATCAATCAAGTGTACTGGCTGATGAAACAACCGGATGTGAAAGAACGCGCTGATCGTATTCGCAAAGTCATCATCAGCAACAACGGATCGGTTCTTGACGAAGCAACATTTTCCTCCAACGTTCTCATGTACCTCACCCTGCACATCAATCGCTACCTGCCGCACGTCAATCGCTTGTCAATTGAAACTCGGCCGGAGTACGTGGATCCATGCGAACTTGAATTTCTCGCTCGCGCTTTGCGCGAATGGGAAAACGACGCGCAACTGGAAATCGCGGTGGGAGTGGAAGTGTTTGATGACCGGATTCGCAATGATGTCCTACTCAAAGGATTGCAAATGCCGGTGTTGGAACGGCTGGTGGAACGCATGAATCCGTACGCCTACCGATTGAAATGCTACATGATGCAAAAGCCGGTGCCGGGCATGACGGGCGATGAAGCGATCGCGGACATTCACAAAGCGATTGATTATCTCGCGGACTTGGCCAAGCGTTACGACAAAGTACCGATCAACATTCACGTGAATCCGACCTACGTGGCGCGCGGCACCATCCTCGAACACGCGTTCGCGCGCGGTGAGTACGCGCCGCCCACATTGCTCGACACGGCCAAGGCCGTTCTTCACGCCGAAGGGAAACCGATCTCAATCTTTGTCGGGCTTGATGACGAAGGACTGGCCGTGGAAGGCGGTTCGTTCCGTCGCGCCGGCGATGAAACATTGGCCGAAGCGCTCGAAACGTTCAACACGAGGCAAGATTTCAACGTGTTGAAAGAAGCGCTCCAAAAGTAAAATAAAACAGCCGCCCGAATCTTCGGAGCGGCTTTTTTGTTAAAAAAAACCGGCATGCCGTTACGACGACACTGCCGGTATTATTATCACTTCTTGCTGAAAAAATCCAAAATGCGAAACGCTTCTTTGCGCGGATCGCTGATTTTTCCCACGACCTGACTGGTCATGGCATCGAGAAAGCCGGTTCCAAGGTCGCGCAAATACTCTTCAAGATCACGAACGGTGGCAACATTCTCCAAATCCATAACTACCTCCTCTTTCTCTCTTTATAACTACGCGCCGCCGCCAGGCATGACTGGAAGGAAATCAATCGGCTCGACCAGTCGATGCGTCAGGCTTCTTCACCACTTCAAAAAAGATGGTGATCGTGATTTGGCACACGTTCTCTGTGTTTGCGCGAACCTTTGTCAGCGCGACGGTGTTCTGTAATCGGCTGATAATTCTGATCCTGCCCCCCACGTTTGACAGCCATGCGTTCATGCATCTTTCGATGTCATATGGGTTATCGCTACTAAACACTTTCACTTGCTCTTCCATCCGGCCCCTCCACTTGTTTGTTTGATTGTTTCGACCTACAAGGGAAAAAAAGAAAATCACAGTAGAATCACCGTC
>MFGM01000010.1 GCA_001778275.1 Candidatus Falkowbacteria bacterium RIFOXYC2_FULL_48_21
AGTCGGCTTGCAATTATTAGCATTATATTATATAATCTAGCACGTATCCTCAATTTAGCGGGGTAGAGCAGTTGGCAGCTCGCCGGGCTCATAATCCGGAGGTCGCAGGTTCAAATCCTGCCCCCGCCACCAAAAATTATTTGAACTTTATATTTTTAACTTTAAATTTGTTTTGAATTTGTAGCTTTGAGTTTTGTATTTCCTTCTGCCAGGGTAGCTCAGTTGGTAAGAGCGAGGGAATCATAACCCCTAGGTCGGCGGTTCGATCCCGCCCCCTGGTACCATCCTTCTCCCCGTTGGGGCCTCGGAATACACAGCCACCTGCAACTTTACCGATCCCCTTCACAATTATAACCGCTTAGCAATCTGCCACATGCGTTTCGTTTTCGACGCAACAATCGCCTTTGTCCTATTTTTCTCCGCCTACTGGGCGTATGTCCTCATACGGTCTTTTTTTTATGATCGCGAAAATCAAAATCGCACCAAGTTGATTCGCGGGTTTTTGATCGCCTGTTTACTGGTCGGCTATTTCCTTGTTTTCTGGGGGAGCTTCATCGAACCACGGCGCCTCGTTGTACGCGACGTGCCAATCGATCTCAAAACCACCGCTAAACACGAGCAAATCAAGATCGCCTTTTTGTCCGACTTCCATCTTGGCCATTACAAAAAGTCTTTCTTTGTTAAACGTATCGTCAAACAGGTCATCAAACAAAATCCGGACGTGGTTTTGCTCGGCGGCGACTACATCCTCGGCGGCGACGGCTCGAACGCCAAATATCTGGCGCCGCTGAAAGATCTGTCCGATCGCTATCCCGTTTACGCTGTCATGGGCAATCACGAATTTCATCTGGCCAACGAAAACGATTCCCACCTTGTTGACCGTACCGCCACCCTCCGATGGTTATTTGAAAAGCTAAACATCAAGATATTGGAAAACAAAACTGCCATCATCACCGTTAATGACTCGAGGTTTAACTTGACCGGCTTGCCGGAAATCTGGACACATAAAGTCAACTTTCACATCGCGGAAATCAATCAAGATCCTCACCTCCCAAACGTTTTACTCGTGCACAATCCGGAGATTATTCTCGACGAAAACGCCAACAAGTACGAACTGATCATTTCCGGCCATACACACGGCGGTCAAATTCGCCTTCCATTTGTCGGTTCACTGGCGCCGTTGCCGACCAAGCTCGGTCGTTATTTCGATCAAGGTTTGTTTCCGACCAAAAACGGGTATCTGTATATTTCCTCCGGTCTCGGTGAATCCGGCGCGCGGGCCAGATTATTTGATCCGCCGGAGATAACCATCCTCAACCTAGATTTATAATTACCCAATATCAAAAATCGCCCGCGCGGGCGATTTTTGTTTTATCCGCTATTTCAAAATATCTAAAATTTTTTTTGCCCCGGCTCGCCAATCGAAACGCTTCACGCGATCCAAGCCACCACTAATTAACTGATACCGCAACACCTTATCATGCAAAACCGCCTTCAACGCACGGCACAAAGCCACAGGATCATCCGGATCAACCAGCACGGCCGCATCACCGACTATTTCGCGCAGTGAAGAATTATCGCTGGTAACGACCGGTACGCCGAGAGACATGGCTTCGGCCACGGGAAAACCGAATCCTTCATAGTAAGACGGATAAACAAACGCTTGGCAATTTTTTAACAAAATATTTCGTTCACGATTACTCACCTTGCCGATATATATAATCCGCGCCGCGGCCAATCGACAATTGGAATCAACAAGCTCATTCAAAATTGGCTGATATTTCCAGCCGCGCGCGCCGGCGATTACCAACTTTATCCGTTCCTCCTCATTATCAAAAAGGTAAGCAAAAAACGACTTTATTAAATTCGAAATATTTTTTCGCGGCTCAATCGTTCCCAAATATAAAACATACCCATCGATCAAGCCGTACTTTTTCAAAACATTATTCATCTCCTCCGGCAAATAATCAGCCTTGACCGTCACGCCCGGGTGAATCGCAAACACTTTTTCCGGTTTAACATGAAAAATCGTCAACAAATCTTGCTTGGTGTTTTCCGACACACACACCACTGCCCGCGCCCGGCGAACGCTGAAGGGAACGACCACGCGCCGAGAAAACCATTGACCGTCAGGGAACCATTCGGGATGTTTGTATATCGCGAGGTCATGAACCACGACCAACGCTTTCCCGCGATAAAAAAGCGGCATACTGTTCGCCGGAAAAATCGCCCAGTCTAATTTTTCTTTTCGCATGACGCGCGCAAATCGCACATGATTGGACCACAATGGCAAACGCAATTCGGCGCGTAACACCTTGACGATTTTCACGCGCGCATTGTCGCCACGCACTTTGTGAATCGTTTCCGGCCCAAGATCGCCATGGCAAAACAGAACGTATTCATTAACGCGATCAAGCGATAACAAGTTTTTCATCAAATGATAAATGTAGCGCTCCACGCCGGCGCCTTCGTTTTTCTGCACGTCGTAAATTTTTCGACAATCAATGCCTACACGCATAACACAAGTTCAAAGTGCAAAGTGTAAAGTTATGTAAAATCAATTTAGAAGTGCCACTTTGAACTTTGCACTTTTGACTTTGGATTACTGCCATGCGTAGTTGGAATAAACCCAATCCGCAATCACCTTTACGTCCTGAAACCGCTGGTCGATATTCGGGCTATCAAGCACGACAATTACCACGGCACGATGATTATTTTCAATCTCCACGCCAAGGCAATAGCCGGCCTCAAACAAATACCCGGTTTTGCCGCCGATCAATTCGTAACCGTGTTTCTTGTCGTTTAAAAAACTACCGAGCAAAATATCGGTATTGTTGATTTTTCTCAATTTATTGTTGTTCAAAATGCGAAACGAGTATGACGGCTGCAACACGGACTCTCTGATTTCATTTTTTTGCATGGCGAAATGAATCAACCGCGCCACGTCCTGCGCCGTGGACAAATTCAATTCACTAAGACCGGTCGGATCGGCAAAATCGGAATTGGCCATATCGAGCGCCACCGCCTTGGCGTTCATCTTCGCGACAAAATCAACTTCGCTCATGCCCATACCGCGAATCATCGCTCTAATCGCATTATTGTCAGAAGCGATTAAGGCGGATTTCCACAAATCAACAAATTTCAATCGTTCACCGCGATATAAATGCGGAAAAGCACCGGTTGTTTCATCCGACTTTTGCATTTCCACTTCCAAATTCCAATCCGGCTTCATTTCCAAAATCACGAGCGCGGTCATCAGCTTGGTGATGCTGGCGATCGGCTGACGCAAATTACTATCTTTTTGCAAAAGCAATTTACCGCTATTCACGTCAATGGCCACAAACCGCTTAGCGGCCACGTCAACGCCGACATTCTCCGGGTTGATCCGCTCGGGCGCCGCCGCCTCATCTATTGTCTCGACATTAAAAAACGGGCGATCGGCAAAATAAACATTGCCGGTCCCGTTTATTAGTAACAAAGTTAAAATTATTTTCAGCAACATTAATTCTGCCCGAACAATTTATTAATAATCGCGTGAAACATTCCACTTTTTTTTCGATTAGCCGGCACTTCGCCGAGCCTATCTGCGCGAGCCACGTCCTCGGCTGTCAATTTTGGCAGCTGCTGAACAAAGTTCTTCGGATCAGGCTGGTAATCTCCGGCCGAGATCTTACGATTCAACTCGGTCAGCGCCGCCGCTTCCTGTTGGCTATTCGCAACCACCTTGGCCTGCCAGACCCGAAACGCCTGCTCCGCGCCTTGTTTGTTTTTCTGCTTGACGGCCGGATCCACTTCCGGCCGCGGCATTTGGCGAACAAAGTTTTTACTGTCCGCCGTTGGCATTGTCTCCGTCATATTTTTTTTCGTTAATTTCCAAAATGCTTTCCAAATTTTCCGCCACGTGAAGTCGCGCATAATCTGGCAGATCGGACGCCGCGTTTAAACCCAAATATTTCAAAAAATCAACCGTTACTCGATAATAAATCTGACCGTTGCCCGCGCCTTCGTCTCCGACAATCAATCCGCGAATCAAAAGATTGCGGATAATCAAACTGCAATTAACACCGCGGATCTGCTCCAGTTCCGACTTGGCGATCGGGCCACGATAGGCCACCACGGTCAACGTTTCGAGCGATGCCGGCGTAAGTTCACCGGTCATATCTTCATTAAGAAACTTTTTAACCAAATCGCTCGCGGCCGCGTTCGTGACCATTTGAATGTCTTCGCCGGATTGAATGATTTGCACGCCGCTTTCGAGAACATTATACTTCGCCTTCAGGTCTTCAACCACCTGGTCAAACTCCTCGCGCGGCAATTTAACGTTGTTTTTAGAGATAAAAGCATACAGCCACTTCAGGCTCAACGGCTTCGGCGAAGCAAAGATAAGACTTTCTATTTTTATTTTCATAGAAGAGTGTTACAGATGTACAGATTAAAGGTACAGATAATACAGATTACTAAAATAGTTTAGGCTTATTGCGGTTATCTGTACAATCTGTATGTTTATCTGTACATCTGTAACTACAATTTTTCAATCATTATATCGTCAAAGTTCTTGGTCTGCTTCAGTTTTAAATGTCGTTGCTTGACCAACTCGAGCAAAGCAAGAAAATTCATAATCACCTCCGTCTTGGTTTTGGCGGACTCAATGAGCGAACGAAACCCAAACTTCGTTTGCTTGGCTAAAAAATCCTTGATTTCTAAAATCTTTTGTTGAAGACTGATGGTTCTTTCCATTATTTGGCGAGGAATCTTGACCAATGGATCAAGCCGCCGCAACACCGCCAGCATGGCCGCTTGCATGACAAGCGTTTTTAACTCTGGCGGCGGCGAAAACTCCACGTCCGTCTTGAACGGCGGCCGCTCGCGCGAGAAAGTGAAACGTTTTTCCAAAATGAGCGCGTTAATCTTCTTCGATGCCTCGACAAACTCTTTGTATAACTTCAATTGTTTTTCCAAATCGTCCAGATCACCTTCCTCGTCAATTTCCGGCAATATCGCCTTTGACTTCAGCAACAACAGCCGAGCGGCGACAAACAAAAAGTCAGCCAACTCTTCCGGATTTTTCTCTTCCATCTTTTCAATATACGCGAGAAACTGATCCGTCACCTGGGCGATGGATATTTCGGTGATTTCCAACTTTTCTCCTTCAATCAACTGAAGCAACAAGTCCAGCGGGCCGTTAAACTTCTCCGATTTAATTTCGTACATATTGGTACAGATGTACAGATAAACATACAGATTGTACAGATTAGAGGGTGTAAAATAGTTTGTGTAAAGGTATAATGATGGATATTATTAAAAACCTTTATGCAAAACGAGGACAAG
>MFGM01000011.1:0-2861 GCA_001778275.1 Candidatus Falkowbacteria bacterium RIFOXYC2_FULL_48_21
ACTCGTTACGAGCCGCACCGCGCCGGTCAAACGATAATACTTCCCCCGGCTTGCGCCGTAAACGCAAATTTTCGGATTGGCGCGCAGATTCTTGATCGTCCGATTCATCACCACGTCTATCACCATCAGCTTGCCGTCACAAAAGCCCAGCGACTCCACCACGTTCGCGTTCGGTTCGCCCTTTTTCGACGCTGTGGCCAAGACCAGTTCTTGTCCTTTTTGAAAAACTTTTTGCCATGACATAATGTTTTATCCTTTTGATGAATACGTTGAAAACACCTCTTGCCAGCTTTCGAATTTTTCCATCGCCGCCGCCAACGCGTCTTGATTTCCGCGTGCCAGCTTGAAAGCCGCCGCCTTTTGCGACAACGTGAGGATGTTGGTCGGCGTAAACAAAACATGCATATAATCCGGATTCTTCGCCAACATTTTTTCAATCGTATAAAAATCACCATCTGAAAAACGATTGCGCCAAATTGAACCGGTACCGACGGTATGAGAGTGATATTCAACGAGCTTCATCCCCATTCCTCGCTCTTGCATCATTTTAATAAAAGCCTGCCGCTTCTCTTCACTTGGAAAAACGCTCACCTTATCGCCATAACCAAGTGTCTGCATGTATTCAACAACATAAAAATCTTTTCCTTCCGACCGCACCACGCTCGCCAACATAACACCGCGACTTTCTCTTTCCGCGCGAGCGATCTGCGCGGTGGCCTGATAAAATCCCGCGGGCAACACAATATTGCGTTCCAACTCCGGGACACTGAATCCTTCCACGTCCGCGCGCGAAAACGATCGGACCATCCCGGCCAGCTCTTGTTTTTCACTCGCTCCGCCAACTTTTTTTTCAAACATATTCTTGTTTATATTTATTACGCGAGTCCCGACTATCCTGTTTCACCGCTCTCACCACCCACCGCCCCCGCTTATCCAGCTGCATTTTCACCATCCGAAACTTGGCAAACATCTTGGCAATCTCCTCTTTGGTAAAAAAACTGTGCGGCAAACCTTTTTCCGGCCCGGACAAAGGCGAAAACGTACCATTTCCCAAATCTTTGTTTGTTTTAAACGTGTCCCAATGCTGTGAACTGACAAGATCAGGAAAAGTGATGAACGCTTTGCCACCTGGAACTAACGCGGTATAAATTTTGCCAACCAAACGCGCCACATCCTTTTTCATCCCATGATGAATAGCGGCAATCGACATGATCAAGTCATACTTATTCTTCGGAATTCGCAACTTAAACATATTCGCCACTTTTATGGCACGCCCTGTTTTTTTGTCAAACAACGCTCGCGCCATTTTCACGGCCGTCGGGCTGGAATCAGTTCCTGCCACCTGAAACCCGTTGCTTACCAAGTACGCCAGGTAATTTCCCGTGCCGCATCCGATATCAAAGGCGCGCTTGAACTTAAATTTTTCTTGACGCAAAACCAGTTTGAATTCCGGAATTATTTCTCCGCTTAGCGTGGCCCACGCCTGGCCGCCTTTTTTATAATCACGATAAATTTTATCCCAGTTTGCCATTTTGTTTACAGCTATAAATTGAATTTTTTACTTGCAAACTATTTCTCCAACCGCGCAAGTTGCACTATCTTTCCAATGAATTCCTCCTTGGCCTTGGTATATGATGCCCGATCTTCAGCAAACTTCTTGGCCAGCTCCCGCTTGAGCACAGCATATTCCTCACGAGCGCCATCGTTACGCCGCAAATAATCACGGAACAAAATGGCGTCTTGCCAGCCGACTTCGCTGTTGGCCTTCACAAAGCTTATATGATGCGTTCGACATTCTTCAGGGCCTTTGGCAAAGAAATGTCTGTCAGGAAATTTGTGCATGTACGAATAGTCCATTGCCTTCAACGGCGCAATCATATTTTCAATATATGAATCAGCCAATGACGGAATGGCAATTCGAATATCAATTATCGGTTTTGCTGGCACGCCCGGAATAGCCGTGCTACCGACATGCTCAATGTCTACAATGTACTTACCGATCGCCTTGATCAATCGTTGCCTTTCTTCCTCAAAAAGCCTTGCCCATTCATCATGAGCCGATGCCAACTTTACTGTCCCGCGTTTCAGACCGAGCATAAAATATATCAATTAATTTATCATCAGACGTTCGCGTTGTTTCGCGCAAAGTTTAGCACGGTTTCGCGGAACCGCCTCAATCGCCACAGACATGACAGTCCCCTCACTCATTTCACCAACTTCTCTTCACTAAACAACACATAATCAAACAACCCGCTCATCGGTGCATAACGAGGTAGTGTGGCTGTAATTTTCTGCGTAGCGTCGCGATAGGTGCCGGTCGCGGTGAGCTCGAGCGTATTCGCGATAGGCAAAGCCTTGCCGAGCAAGTTGTCTGCGCTGAAAAGTCGAACGGTCAAACCGGCGGCCGGCGCGTAAAGCGCCTTCACGCGCAGACGATAGTTCTTCGCCGCGCTCGGAAAATTAACTATCACCTTGCCGCCGGAATATAACATTTTTTGCACGTTTAAGTCCTTCGGTTCAATCGTTTCATCCCACTTTTGCCAATCAAACGAATTCTGCGCTGACCATTCCACAAACGTCAATTCCAACCAGCCACCACCGAGCCATTCGAGCCCCACCGATTCAACGCCATGGCTCAAACTGTTTTTCTCCGGGTTGAACAAATCAATTTGCGTGCTTTGATTCAACGGCAAATCCAATTTCGTTTCCAAAACCGCCGCATCGTTCACCGCGAGCTGGCACTCTGCCCCGGACAAACAATCACCTACTAGTGGCAATTCATCCTGCTTGCGTACCGTAAACAGTGCGCGTTCCACGCCGCTTTCCGCCGCATAAAACGCGCCGGTTAAATTGCTGACCGC
>MFGM01000011.1:2958-25464 GCA_001778275.1 Candidatus Falkowbacteria bacterium RIFOXYC2_FULL_48_21
ACCTTGGCTTTCAACAATAAAACCGCTTGCGGTTGCCGGTCGCTCAAATACTTTTTCGCCACTGCGTCGTAAACGTACGGGCTCTGTTCCGGCGTCAAAATGTATTCAAAACTTTGAACGTCAACATTATCCGCGGAAATTATTTGCTCCTTATCGCTCGTTTTCATAATCAAACAACCGGCTGTGCCGTTCGCGCAATTATTCTCTTGCCGAAAAAAACTGACATGATCGGTACCGTTCATCAAGAGCGCCAGCGGCGCTTCCGGCAACGACATGCTGTCGTAATCGAATTTACCAAGGCGCACCTTTTGCACAACTTCTTCCAGATTGAACTGTAAGTCCATTAACGCCTGCTCTTCCGCTAAAACTTTTCTTTGGTTAATCGAAACGGACAAAAAAATATCGCTCACCACCAGCATTAGCGTGAGAAAAGCGGACATAACGACGAGCATCTCAATCAAAGTAAACCCTTTCCGCAGTGAGGTTGTAGGTTGTAGGTTGTAGGTCGTAGGTATAAAAATTTGTGTTATTTTATCTCCTCGTTATTTCCAGTTATATAACCGCTCCACCGCCATCTCATTCCGCAACACCTCCCCCTTTTTCCATCCCACTCTCACCGCCACTTCGATGCCGATCTGTTCGCCGGGACATTTTTCTCCCGACTGGCAAACGCCATCACCACCGCACGCCAATTCATCGGAACAAATCGGCCGTAATTCAAGTTGTCGATAATAAATGGACGGCTCCGCTCCCGCGGCCATGGCCGTCAGGATACCTGATTGATCTTTATACAACAAACAAGTCTGATCGGCCACGCAAACATCAAAGTCTTTATTAACAAAACTAAGCGACCATTTTTTCGCCTCCACGTCCAAAATCGCCACGGCCGAATATTCCATATTCTGGCTAAAGCCGCTATTCCAGACAAAACATTCCGCCGGCTTTTCCGGGTTTGGACAGCCTTTCAACCAGTTTGTGTCGCGCATGTTGCGAACCACCTCGATCCCCTCGCGCGCCAAATTCGAGGCGATGTTGCGCGTGAACGATTCGGACACGGCCAAATAATTGTAGGTTGACTGCGACAAAAAACCCACCAACGCGATCCCGATGATCGCCACGGCCACGATTGCTTCAATCATGGATTGACCTGGTCTATCTTTCATGAAATATTTTTCCGCTTCTAAACTTAAACCCGAGATAGTCCATTCACCTTAAATTGTTACACACGATTATTTAACTGTTCCCAGAACGGGAACGGTTGAGATGTTTTTCTGTTCCATTCTTTCATTTTTTCCCAAACTTACCCTCATCCGTGAATAGCTATTTTTTTACCGTTATTTTGGCCAGCCGAATTTAATCGGCCGACTCCAATTTCAGTTGTCTACAAATTGTAAATAACTGAAATCCATCATCTTCTTTAACTCTCGCCTTCATCGCTGTCCAATAAACACTTGGCCGGTCACTATTAGTAAGCGCCTCGATCACGTCAACAACAGAAAACCACCACTCCTTTTGAAATAGTGCTTTCCTAATCTTTTTACCTTTGAACAGTACGTCTTTTGTAGTTTCCATAGCGCTTAAACATCTCGTTATAATATTTTTTCATCACGAACAGCTACTTTATCGTCATTACTTTTGCCAAGCCGGTAGCCAAATCCACCGCCACTCCCGCCGTCTTGTTCTTGGCGGTCAAAGAAAATTCGTAAGAACCGGAGCCGGGACACGCGCCGCCGAACAAACAAGTTTTATTTTCTCGAATTTTATAACATAGCCGCTTACCATTACCGAGTCCGGCGAAACTAACACCACTCGTTAGCGTCACCCTTTCCACCACCGCGTCTCCCGCACCGAACGCACAATCGCCATCGTTATCGGCGAACAACGTGTATTCACCAGCCGCGGCCGGCAGAGTTTCAACGCCAAACATTTGCGGCACCGCGCCGTCAACCGAACCGCCGGAAAACGCTTTCACTTTCATCTCCGAAATCCGCATGGCCAAATTTTTCGCTTCCAAATTCAACTTCTTCGTTTCGTTGTAACTGACAAAACTGCCCACCCCCATGGCGGTGATTATTCCGACGATGAATAATGAAATCAATAATTCAACAAGCGTGAAACCCTTTTGCATATGGGAGGGAGTAGGTTGTAGGTAGTAGGTTGTAGGGGAAAAACAGCTTGACGGCGTGGCCGTAACAGGGACGAATAACCTTAGCTATTTTTAATTGATAAATTTATTCAGATACCAATTCAACACAATATGCCCCCAATGCGCGGCGGCAAAAGTGGCGGCCGTCAAAAACACGCCGAACGGCACTTGCCCCTTGATGGTTTTTTGTTTGAGCGCGATAAGTATAAGACTGACAATTGCGCCGCCAACATAGGCAAGAAACATGGCCACGATAATATTCGGAAAGCCAAGAACAAGACCCATGAACACGCCCAGCCAAATATCACCCGCGCCGATCCATTTGCCATTCGACAACCAATATTGAATTAAGAAAAAACCGGCACAAATGGCCACCGCCATAATCGCCGACTTCAAGTACATAATCGTGCCGGCCAAGAAAAACGTTTGCGCCGCCGGCACAAAAAAGGTGGCAAAAATTAAGTCAAGAACAAAGACAACAACACACGCCGGAATGATTACTTTGTCATAAATCAAAGAGTAACGCAGATCGGACACAAACACCACGATCAGCACCGCCGTGATGAAAAACACTTTCAAAAGAAAAATCAACGAAATAAAATTGATGGCAAAACCGGCTTGCGCCAGGCTGTAATAAGCGAACGTAAACAAAACCGCGGTCCAAAATTCCACCAACGGATACTGCCATGAAATCTTCTTGTCACAGTGTCGGCACCGGCCGCGCAACAGGAAAAAACTCACGATCGGAATCATGTCCAAAACATTGATGTTCTTCTGACAATGCGGGCAACTGGATCGGCCGCACAATTTGCGCCCCTCGCGCCAGCGAATAATTACCACGTTAAGAAAACTGCCGATGCACGCACCAAAAATGAAGGTCACGATGTAAGTTAACCACATAAAAAATTATTCTAATTAACCTAATTGTTCTAAATAAATCCCAAGCCCCAAGCAAATCCCCAATAACAAAACTTGGACCTTTGACTTTGCGCCTTGCGATTCTGACTTTAGACTTTAGACTCTAGACTTTGTCCGCCAAAGGACGCCCGCCTGCCACGCTTTGCATAGCATTGCGGGCAGGGACTCGTCCTCCGACGAGGACTTGCGCTTTGTGCTTCGGACTTTTAACTTTGGACTTTGGACTTTGCACTACCCCATGCGCTCGGCCATTTCAACCAACCGATTCGCATACGCCCATTCATTATCATACCACGCGAGCACTTTAACCAGATTGCCGTCAACAACCTTGGTGAACTTCAAATCAACGATCGCGGACGCCGTTGTCCCGAGAATATCGGCGGAAACCAACTCATCTTCCGTGGTTTCCAAAATCCCGTTGAAACGCTTATCCTTCGCCGCCTTGGTAAAAGCGCCATTGACTTGTTCAACCGTAACATTTTTTTTAAGAACGGCCACAATATCAGACAGGGAGCCGCAAAGCACCGGCACGCGAACCGCAATGCCGTCAAACTTATTTTCCAACTGCGGCAATACCAAAGCAGTGGCGATAGCCGCGCCCGTTGTCGAAGGAATCATATTCGCGCTCGCCGCGCGTCCCTCGCGCCAATCTTTCGGATTGACCGAATCAACGGTACGCTGGCTGGCCGTCATCGCATGCACCGTGGTTAACAACGACTTTTCCACGCCAAACGCCTCATCCAGCACCGCCATGATCGGCGCCACGCAATTGGTGGTGCAAGAAGCGTTGGCCACGATATTTTGACCTTTGATTTTTTCTTCGTTAACGCCACGCACCGCCGTGACCACGCCTTCGCTTTTTGTTGGCGCGGAAATCAGCACCTTCTTCGCTCCGGCTTTCAGATGAAGTTCAGCCGCTTCTTGCGTTGTCATCGCGCCACTGCATTCAAGCACTACGTCAACGCCCAGCTTGCCCCACGGCAATTTTTCCGCCTCGGCGATCGAGTAAAACTGAAACATTTTTCCACCCACCGACAGACCCTTGTCTCGCGCTTCCACCGCTCGATCAAAACGCCGATAAACCGAATCATATTTCAAAAGGTAGGCCAAATTTTTTACATCGCCAAGGTCGTTGATCGCCACCACCTGCATATCCTGTCTTTCCAAAATAATTCTAAATGCGGCTCGGCCAATCCGGCCAAAGCCGTTAATCGCCACTTTTAACATAAAACGGAAATAAGAAATTAGAAATTGAAAATTAGGGCTGGCTGATAGGCTTAATCGCAATAATTGCTCGACATTAGCCGACCCAAATTTCCAATTTCCAGTTTCCAATTTCTCATTCATTATACCAAAAAACCGTGAAGATTGAAAGAAATCAATCCCCACGGCGACATTCTCATATAACTTAACTGTTTCGAAGACAAAGTCTTAAAACTTGTTGCGAGTTTCTTAGCATGCTCTGTTGCTCAGCGTAACAGCTCCGTACCGCTGGCACAGCACCGACAAACGCGCCATCCTCATCCTGCTCTATGCAAACGATAAACTTATTAATTTTTGAAATATTGTTTTCCATCTTGCGACAATTACTTCGTCAATTCTAAACTATAGATGATCCCGTCCCGCACGTCCGCCTCAATCGCGCCGTCAAACGCCACGCGCAGGAATTGACCGTCAAGCGGCACGATTAAAACATCTTCGCCCGGCACCACGTAGCGCTTTGACATAACCCCCGATATTGCCAATGATTCGGCCGGATAATTTTTGTAAATGTCATCTTTAATAAACGAAATCACCACGTTGCCAGCCTCTGTGGAATCACCATCACGCACGCCGCCATCGGCAAACAAGTGAATATGCTTTTGCTCCGGCCGATCAAGATACGTCCATGTTTCCGGGAATAACACCTTTACACCATATTTGGAAAATGAAAGCCATTGGGAAAAATCAATTTTATCCGTTGAAGCAGATTCACCGCAACATGGCGTTTCTTCATCCGCCAAAACCTCTTTCTCCTCCGCCAACGCCACTTCGTCGGCCACGTCAATCACGCCGGCAATCGGGGCTTGCAGATTTGGCGGCAATTGATCTTTCAAGGCCACCTGAAAAATCTCGCGCGTAATGCGCGTCTCCAGATACATGGCGCTAAAGAGCGCGCCAAAGGCGATGAACACGCACAAGATCAGCACCGTCAACATGATAGACAAACCTTTGAAATAATTAAGCTCCGACTTGATAAGCGACAACTTCACCGCATCTATCGCGTGGTATTGGCCGTTGATTTTTGTTTTTTTTGTTTTTGTTACCATATTTGAGTAGTTAAAAGTGCAAAAGGCAAAGGTAAAAGTTGTAATCACAATCCTACTCTTTGCGCTTTAATTTGCGTCCTGTGATTCGGACTTTTAACTTTGGACTTTGGACTTTGGACTTTGGACTTGTAACTTGCGCCCTGTGATTTCAACTTTGCCCTTTTCCATTTCAACTATTGCTATTATTATACCACAAAACCAATCAAACCTCCAACTTTTCCCCCAACAACCGGCGCCGCAGGTCGCGCAGACGCTGCAAACAACGATTTTTGAACCGCTCTAACTCGGTCGTAACAAATTCCTTTTTCATTTGATAAACATCCTGCAATTCCGCGGCCATCACGGCCACGCGCATTTTTACCCGCGGCTCATCAATATCGGACGAATCTTCCAACACGGACTTGAGCCGCGCTTCCTGACGCAGTAATTCCTTATACTTTGTCTGTAATATTTTCATTTCATCAGCCAACGCGCCAAAACCGCAGTCAACGCCAAGTCTCTTCGTCCCAAAATCTTCAATAATGAGCTGAGTTCTGCCCATAACAAAATTCACCCAATTTGTACGCAGGCGATTCTTTTTCTCATCCGCCAACTTATGCGACTTTCCCTCGTCCACCGCCCGCGTCAAATCCTCCAGCTCCGCCAACAAACCGTTTTTTTCATCTATCAATTCCTGTCGCCGCCGCGCATTGGACTCACCAGCCAACTCTCGATCGATAATTTTCGCTCGCGCTCTTTTTTCGGTACGATAAGCCACCAAGCCCGGCTTTTGCCATTGATACAAATGTACTTTTTTTTGCAAAAAACTATTCTCTTCAACGGTGTATTTTGCTTCATCAAAAAGATCCTCCAGCGCGTTTGTGTGCACCGCGATCGCCGCGAAAAGTTCTTTTTTGTCTTCGCGCCGCGTCAAGTCCGGATCATTATCACGGCGAGCATCCGTTTGAGTCGGTTGACGCGTCGGAAACTCTAACTGATTATCTTGTGCCATAGATTTATAAATGAATCCTTGAACTTGAAAAAGTCGCGGCCCGTCACCACCACGATGAGCAGCATGAGCAACGCGAAACCGATGGTGTGCGCGATTTGCTCCACTTTTTGATTAACGGCCTTGCCTTTGATTTTTTCAATAATAAGGAACAACACCCGCCCGCCGTCCAGCGCCGGAAACGGCAAAAAATTAATAATGGCGAGATTCATGGACAAAAGCGCCGTAAACTGGAGGATGTGGACAAAGCCGAGACGTGCCACCCGGCCGGTCATGACAGCAATACCGATCGGTCCGGCCAAATCCACGCCGAGAGGCAAACCAACAATCGCGTTTTTTATCAAAGTGTAAAAAGCTAAAACGATTTGCCAAGCGAGAAAAATCGTCGTTTTAAGACCCAGCCAAATGGCCGCATACCACGGATACGAAACAATGCCCGAAGTGGCGAGCCCCACACCAAATCCGGCCTTACCCGTTTCGCTCAACTTAACGGGCGCCGCGGCGAATTCTTTGCGCTCGCCAAAGCGATCGATCGCCAGCGGCAAAACCTTTCCTTCTTTTTCTCCGACAAACGCTTGCACCGCTTCAATCGCGGTAAATTTCTGACCGTCGATTTCAAGCAACACGTCGCCGATTTGCAATCCCGCCTTTTCCGCCGGACTATCCTTCACCACCGCCACGATTTGAATTTTTTGATCCGCCACCGCCATGTTACTTTGTGGCTGATCAACGATTTGCGGCGCGCCAATAAAAAATGCTAAGCTTAAACATAAAAAACACAACACCACGTTCATAATCACGCCCGCGGAAAGTATCGTGGCGCGTTTCCATATTTTTTTGCTCGCAAAACTGTCCGGCTCCGCGACCCCTTCGCCGTTTTCCCCTTTAATCTTGACAAAGCCGCCGACCGGCAGCCAGTTCAACGAATAAATTGTGTCTTCCGATTGGATATCTTCTACCGGCTGATTACCAAAGAAAAATTTCCATTTCCCGCCCACTTTTTTCCATCCGCCGATTCTCGGCGGCAAGCCAAATCCAAACTCTTCCGCTTTGACGCCAAGCTTGCGTGCGGTAAAAAAATGACCAAGCTCATGAACGAAAACCATAACTGCGAGGACGGCGAAGAAGATTATTATTGTATAAATCATAAGTCGAATTGACCTAATTAACCTAATTATTCTAATTTACCTAAATAATTCCCAAGTCTCAATTTCCTAATGTCCAATGTCGTAAGTTCCAATGTTCAAAAATAGCACGTGAGACCAAAACCTCGCTTTCTAAAATATTTATTAAAATTTATTTTGGTTAATTGGGATTTATTTGGAATTTGGTGCTTTGTTCATTGGACTTTATTTAGAACAATTAGGTCAATCCCGAAGGGATCCCTTTGGGATTAGAATAATTTTTACTGCCGATTCAACCACTCTTCAATTTGAATGCGAATCGTCGCCGCCGTTCGCGCGTTGGGTAAGCCGTTGCTCGTTTCGAAATCTTTTTTATTTAACAGAACATAAAAACAACGCTCGATCGGATCTCCGGCCACAAACCGCTTATCCTGTTCCAGCTCGAT
Source organism: Candidatus Falkowbacteria bacterium RIFOXYC2_FULL_48_21 (assembly GCA_001778275.1). Lineage (GTDB taxonomy): Bacteria > Patescibacteriota > Patescibacteriia > UBA11705 > JABHMO01 > MFGM01. Next base: position 10,890 of record MFGM01000011.1, read on the forward strand.
ATTTGTCGCGCCGACCAAATAAACCTTGCCGTCTTTTTGCACCCGTACGGCCGGCAATTCCGCATCCAGTGCCTCAACTTCCACGACCGACCACGCCACGCCGCGATCCGGTGCGTTTTTCAACGCATCTTTCACGACTTTTTTCACATCGCAAGACTCCACGTTCGCGCCCTTTTCAAGGTCGCCAATCATTAACACCGCCTCCGCGCCTTCCGCGTTAAAAATGCGCATAAGCGCCGCGGTGCGCAAAACATTTTCTTTAATTTTTTCAAAATCTTCCACGCGTTTCATCTTTGGCTCGCGCCGTTGCAGTTGCGCTTGCACTCCGCGCCAAAATTTTTCTTGCGCCGCTTCGTCGTTTCCGGCTGTCAGAATAAACCGAATCGCGTTCACGTACCATTCATTTACGCCCATCAACGCCTCGCGCAAGTCGGGCACGTCCTGCAAATTCTTCTTTCCCCTGACCTCTTCTAGCGCGTCGAAATGCGCCACAAATTTATTGAAATCGGCAAAACACTCGCGTTCGTAGCGACTGCTTGATTCACTTTGAAAATTGTCTTGGAAATGTTCTTTTTGCATAAATTTGTATCACTACCGCACCGCTTTTGCATCCTCCGAAGCGCGGCGCGCGAAAGAGGAGGGTGCGTCCTGTTGGCATACCCGCGGAACGATTGAACCACGCCGCGCAGTCACACAACCGCCTCTTCCAGTTCAATCCTCTCCCCCAAAAATCGTTCGGCCGTTTTTTGAAAATTATCGTTTAAATCCGTCACTAAATATCGGCGCGTTTTATTTTTCGTCAGCGTGATTGCCATTTCCGGATGTCGCGCTAAATAATCCTTCAACGAGCCCGCTACGATTTCACCCGGACTCGGCACAAAACATTTTTTGCCCATCATGCTTCTGATTTGTTTCAACAAAAGCGGATAGTGCGTGCAACCGAGAATCAGCGTTTCCACCTGCGCCGCCTTCAACGGCCGCAAATAATATCGCAACACCGACTTCATTTCTCTGCGCTTCATCCAGCCCTCCTCGATCATTGGGACGAGAAGCGGGGAGGCTTGCTGGAAAATCTGCAGTTCCCTCTCCCCTGTTTGTAAATTTTTAATTTTTGAATTTATATTTTGCCCTTTTTTTTGCCCCTTGACCTTTGCCCTTTGACCTTCCAATTCTACCACATAAGCTTCCGAATTGACAGTGCCGCGCGTACCAATCACCCCAATGCGTTGCTTGTTCAACCGCGCGATTTCTTCCGCCACCGGTCTTATTACTCCAAGAATGTTGACGTGCGTGGGCGTGGGAGCACGGGGTAAATCGAGGGTGAGCGAGGGTAAATATTCCTGCTGAAGTTTTCTCAGCGCCTTCGCCGTCGCCGTATTACACGCGATGATAATCAACGTGCAACCATGATCAAACAAATAATCGCACGCATTTTTCGTCAAATCATAAATCGCCTTATCTGATCTGTTACCATAAGGCACGTGAAGCGTGTCGCCGAGATACATGTAATCGTACTCGGGCAACACTTTGATTATTTCCTTTAGAACGGTTAGGCCGCCAAGGCCGGAATCAAAAACACCAATCATATAAATTCAGTATAGAAACATAGAAGCAAAAAAGCAAAGTTGGCATGTAGGAAAGTAGGTTGTAGGATGTAAGTAAATTAAGCGAAACAAGCAAATTTAAACAAAATATTATCACCACCTATTGACTTCTTTATCAAAGTGTGATATAATGATTTTTGTGAAATAATGAAAAACTGGCCATTGACAACCAAGCGCAAGGGGAGGGGTAAACATAATAATTCTTCTCACAGTAACGGCGGTAAGTTTCATTGTGTATTTTTTCTCAGGATACTGCGATCCATTGACCACGTGGCTCATTTTCGCATGCATTATAACATGGATCATCCAGAAATTTGTCGCTCCACACTTCGTGTTCGTGCCGAACCCCGGCAGCGGGAACGACCCTCACGATGCCGCTCCGGCAGATCCGTCGGAAGCAATGATTCATCAGCAGGGAGAAGCGCAGCACCTCGACCAGTAGGTATAAAAAGGCAGCTAAAGGAGGAATTATGCACTGGCTGACACATTTCATAACCGCGGCAAGTGGAATTGTTTTCACCTGCACGGGCTCGGGAATTGCCGGCGGCATTTTCGCTGTGCTCATCGGCATAGAGTTGATTACAAACATCGGCTAGGGGCGGGGCTAAACACCCCCAAAAGGAGAAAGACATGGAGAAGCTTATCGTAGCAATGCTGGCAGTACTGGTTGTTGTCGGGTGTGGAGAAGAAAAACCGAAGTTGACGATTTCGCGGGAAACGGTCATCCGCGACCTCACGGGAACGATGTTCGTGACAGCCGAGGCGCCGAATGCGGACATGCGCAAGCACCACGAAGCAAATCTTGCCCGCGAGATTGCGGCAAACAAGGTCAGCGAATCGGAAAGGGCCAAAAGCTCTGTGGCCGCGTGGAGCATGGCGATAGACAAAAAAAATGTGTTGGCGGCGTTGTACCTGGTGTTCATCTGCGCCGAGACCAATCTCTGCATGAGCACTTCGCTTATGGTGAGCGAGACGTTTGACCTCGCCCACGCCACGAATGAAACGGGGGTCATGGGCGCCTTGGTCAAAAATCAAAAGTTCAGCAAAACACTGTCCGTAGAAAGAAGGAAGTTCTACGCTGATCTCCGGTGTGCGGAGATAGTCAAGTACTTCCAAGGAAACGACAAGAAACGGGAGCAGCTGATCAACGAGTTCTTCGGCCTGCTCAAGGATTACGGCAGTTGTGCGAGTGACGCGAGAGCCATGGCCATCCAAAGCGCCAAGGATTCTCTACGCTATGGCCACACCGACTGGGCCTGCACCATCCTCCGCGACAATGGGTCGGCGGACGAAAAAGCAACGGCCGAAGTGCTGGACGGAATCAACATTCCGCCCACGTTGGTGAAGCAGTTCACCGATTGCGTCGAGACAAAGAAGCTGGCAACCCGAACCGAGACAGAGATCGCGCGCGACTGCGCGATTCTGTATAATACTGGGAGCGAGCATGAGCGGTTGTTCAGAGAATCGAACAGCCGCAAGAACGGCGAGCTCGCGATGATCATCTATGGAAAGATGTTCGTCGAATGCCCCGACTACAGCCACACCGCTGAAGCAAAGACGGCCGTGGCCCAGATCGAGACAAACCTCAAGTAGTCAACCACCTTGGCCATCGTGCCAAGGGAACGAGTCCGCGAACATCGCGAGGCTCGTTTTTTTTATTTAGGATGCTCTATTAAAAATTTTTGATTCGAATTCTGGACTTTTGACTTTGACCTTTAGACTTTGGACTTGCGCTCTAATCATTCTCAAGATCTCCACTGTTTTTTTCGCCATCACCTTCTTATCCTTCGCCTCCAAATTCAACCGAAGTAGCGGCTCCGTGTTGCTCGATCGCACGTTGAACCACCAATCGCCGAAATCGAACGTCACGCCATCAAACTCTTGCGTGATATTCGCGCGAAACTTTTCTTTGATTTTATTTATAATCTCCGCCGCGTTTTCAACTTTCGAATTAGTTTCTTCAATCTTGTAATAAGTTTGAAACTCGCGAATCAGTTCCGACATCTTCTTTTCTGATTCACTTAACATTTCCATCACAATCAACGCCGCAATCACGCCGCTGTCAGCACGGAAGTTGTCGCGGAAATAATAATGGCCCGAATGCTCGCCGGCAAAAATCGCGTCCGAAGTTTTCATCAAGTCCTTGATATACGAATGACCGACGCGACTTAACAACGCTTCGCCGCCCAGCGACCTCACCAGATCCGGCACAGCATGGCTTACAACAACGGTGTAAATAACCTTACCTCCCGGATTTTTTTCTAACAGCTTCTGCGCAATCATCGCCGTGATAAACGAGCTATCCAGCATTTCACCATTCTCGTCAAAGAAAAACACGCGGTCGCCATCGCCGTCAAACGCCAAACCAAGATCAAATTTTAGTTCCTTAATCTTGGCAATCAAATCAAGGTTGTTCGCCTTTTCAATCGGGCTTGGCTGATGATTGGGGAAATTGCCGTCAAGCTCGAAGTAGAGCGGCTCGATTTTGCACGGTAAGCTTTTCAACACGATCGGCAACAGCTTGCCGGCCATGCCGTTGCCCGTGTCTATGGCAATTTTGAGCGGCTTGATTTTGTCCTTGTCCACGAACTTGAAACAGTGCTCACTAAAAGCTTCCAACGTGTTGACCCGCTCTTCGACCGAACCCGCGACCGGCGCGTCAACGAACTCGTTCCGCAAAACTTTTTCCTTAATATCCAAAAGCCCGGTGTCCTGACTCACCGGTGCCGCCATAGCGCGACAGAACTTCACGCCGTTATAATCTTTTGGATTGTGCGAAGCAGTAATCATCACGCCCGGCAAATTATATTTTCCCGACGCAAAATAAAGCGCGTCCGTCGTTACCATGCCGAGCTGAATAACTTTTGCACCTTGTTTTGTCGCGCCAATGGTAAATGCATTTTTCAATGCTTCACTAGACAAACGCATGTCCCAGCCAACCAGCACCTCCTTTGCGTCAAGAAATTCAACAAAGGCTCGCCCGATGCGCTCCATTATTTCCTCATTGAGTTGCGTGGGATAAATACCGCGGAAGTCGTAGGCTTTGAAAATGGATTGGTCAATTTGCATAAGGAAAGCTGATTAAGAGAATTGAGCGAATTAAGAGAATTAATAGAATTGAATCACTTTTCCCCATTCTAACGGAGTACTTTCACGCCCCCTTGTCTTATCCCCTTTACTTGTTGCGTAAACACTACCAAAATTATACAATAATAACAGAAAAATCAACAGTCCCCGATACCATTCCTTCGTCAGGTATCGGGTAAACCGAAACAAAGTGCCGGGTAAGCCGGAAAACAGATGAGTATCTGATATTTTTGAGTAATGAAATTGTACCAGCATAATTCAACAACCGCAAACGCCATGCCAGAAGAAAAGCCAAAAACAAGCACCGGCGGACAAAACAACAATCCCGGCACATCAATTAAAGTTGCCCCTGTGCAAAAACCGAAAAAAGGCACCGGCAAATTGGAATTCATAAATGAATTGCCCATTACTTCCGGCCAACCATCACCGACGAACGAGCCAGCGCCTCAATTATTGGACAATGGCGATGAAGAAAGCAACGGCGACCAAGGCTATTCCGAGCAAGAGGGCAGTGAAACCCTCGGCGAGCAAGAACATGAAATGGCCATGAAACGCCAGCTCGATCAACAAAAAAAAATTGATTCTGAATTCAAGTCGGAACAAGACGCCTCGGCCGAACCGAAAAAAACAGAGCAGACGGAACCAGAGAAAAACGAAGCCCCCGCCGAAAAAGAAAACGATGATGAAAACGAAGCGCCTCCGGATAAACCATACGCACCACCACCCGGCACCAATCCGGACGACGTGGCACCGGGAAAAAAACCATCCGAACAAGAAGACCAAGGCCAAGAAGAAAAACAAGCGGACTGGCAACGCAAAAGCGTACTGCAACGCGCCGCGATCATGAAACGCGCGGCCATGGAAAAAGATCAGGAAAAACAAAAACAAGCGGCCGATCAAGTCCCCGACCCGGCGCAGGCGGGTCCGGAGCAAACGTTAAAACGCGTTTTTCAGGGCAAATGTTTTTCCTGCACGGGCTGTATTGGCATCCTGCATCGTTTGGCTTTGGATTTCCATGGCGCATCATCTCTTTACGCCGTCCTTGACCTGCTCTGGACGGACGAAAATACTGACAAATGTTTCAGCTGTGCTTGTTGTTGTAATGTTCTGTCTGTAATTTTAGTATTAACGGCTCCCATTCTGATCGGCATCGGACTCGCGCTGCTTGCGGCCAAAGCGCTGGATAGCATTATCGACATTAAAACAATAATGAGCTTTTTCTAAACAATCGCCGTTAGCCATGATTAACTCGATTAATCCCGAAGGAATCCCTTTGGGACATGATTAACACGATTAACTCTATGCTTAACCTTCAAAACATCAACTGGAAAAAAATCAGCATGATCGCGGGATTTATTTTTATTTGCGTTGCGCTCGCTTTCGCGCTTTATTTCTTATTCTTCAAACCCGCTCCCTCCCCCACCCCCGCCGAAGAAAAAATACCCCTCGGCCAATTACCCGGAGCCGTAGAGGGCGAACAACCTGGCGCGGTCGAACAAGAGACGCCCGAACCGGTTAAAAAAGGAGAAGTGACAAAATCAATCACCAAAATCGCTCCGGAGGTGGCGCCAAAGGGAGCCGATGAAATCGCCAATGGCGGCATTACCAAGGTTACCACTTTAAGTTACGAAAAAACGGACAAACTCATGCTGGACGGTTCCGGCAACAACGCCCTGACTTACAATCCGGACACGGGAAAATTCAACGTCATCAATCCGGACGGCACGGTTACGCCCTTATTCGACAAAATTTATAAAGACGTAAAGGATGTAGCGGTTGCCCCGCAAAAAGACAAAGTTATTTTGGAATTTCCCGACAGCTCCAACGTTCTTTTTGATATTAAACAAAACAAACAAATCTCATTGCCGAAAGATTGGACAAATTTCAGCTTCAATCCGACCGGCAGTTCTATCGGATTCAAAGACATGAATGCGAACAAGGACTATCGCTATCTCGGCATCGCGAACGCGGACGGCTCGAACCAAAAGTACCTTGAATACATGGGCGAAGACGCGCGCGATTTCAAAATCGATTGGTCGCCAAACGGCAAAATGATCGCCCAATACAAAACCGGCAACAATGCCACTTCAAGTAAACTGTTTTTTCTCGGCCAATACGATGAGAACTTCCGATCCATCACGGTGGACGGATACAGCCTCGAAACCAAATGGACGCCGGACGGATCCAAGCTGATGTATAGCTCACAAAACGCTTATTCCGAGCACAAGCCGCTGCTTCACTTGGTTGACGCTTCCGGCGACAACATCGGCTACAATCACCACGACTTAAAACTATACACTTGGGCGAACAAATGCGCCTTTGCCAACGCCACGACCATGTATTGCGGCGTGCCGAAAGAGCTGCCTTATGGCGCCGGCCTGGTGCCGGCCATTGCGGACAAAACGCCGGATTATATTTACAAAGTTGATCTCGAAACCGGCATCAAAAGCTTCGTGGCCGAGCCGGAAGGCGATTACACCATTGATCAGATCCAAGTGGCCGGCGATGAATCAAACCTCTATTTTACCGATAAGCAAAGCGGCACGTTGCACGCGATTAAATTGAAATAACGGATAGCGGCGCGAATAAGAAACGGATTAAACGGATCACAAGGCATAAATCGCAAATCAATCCACGTAAACAAAGTTAAATAAATATGCTAAAAAACAAAAGAGCAACAATCTTGTTTATCGTATTTTTTAGCAGTCTTCTTTGTTTACCCTTGATTGCGCTCGCGGAAATAAGCGGCATCCAAGGATCCGTATTTCCCGACACGTGCGCGGGAAAAATGGCCGATGTACCAAAAAAGGATGCCTATTCCGACACCTCTGAACCGGGCAAAAAATCTTACGCCACATCGACGTGGTACAAGGACGCAGTGGCACCCTGGAAAAATAGCAACCTAACCGCGATTAAAATCGGACAGGTAACCAAAGATATTTTGGGAGAATCGATTTATGTGAATAAAAGCGCCGCTAGCGCATTCGGCTCGTTTAGCACCGCGCTCGACAAATGTCCGGAGATAAAAAACAGCACATATAAAATAGTGGTTTACGATCATTTCGCTTGTCGATTAATGACCGGCGAAACAAAACTTAGCTATCACGCGGAAGGATTCGCGATTGATATTAATGTCCCGGACAACAAATATTTTTCCGGAACATGTGTGCCGGGAAAATGCAATTATCCGCCATGCGTGATAAAGGCGGCCAAAGACAGTGGCATCTCCTGGGGTGGCGGACTGCCTTCATCACCGCTTTATCCCGGCATTTGCGACGGACATCATTTCGAATACAGGGGTGGCGTGAGCAATATACAGGAAGCGGATTTAATTTTTTGCCAAAAAGATACCAACCCCGATGCGTGCGCATCGGACAAGGACTGCCCAAAAGATAAGCCTCTTTGTTCATTGGCCGAGTTCAAATGCACAGCGGGAGCACCCTGTGCCACATCATTAGACTGCAACCCAACGGAATTTTGCGATAACACCATAAGCCAGTGCCTACCCCAATTACCGTCAGGCAAACCGTGCGACGACGCTGATCAATGCATTTCCGGAGAATGTGCCAACAACCAATGCGCCTGCGCGCAGAATGCCGACTGCGAAAAAAATCAGTTTTGCGACGTTACCAAAAACAACTGCGTTAATAAAGTTGCGGCCGGAGAAACATGTCCGGCTGACCCCAAAAACTGTATCTCCGGCGTTTGTGAGGAAAAAACCATTGTGCCGCAACCCGCACAACAAACTTGCGTGTGCACACAAAACGACCACTGCCCGGCTGACAAATACTGCGCAGCCGGCGCCTCGCTTGATGCCGGTCTGTGTCTTGGCAAATTGGATGAAGGCGCCGCCTGTTCCGCTACTAATGGTGATGCTGTTTGTAAATCCGGCAAGTGCGCGGTTCAACTGCCGGAAGTGGCCGGTACATGCACCGCACCGCCGATTGCGCCGACCGCGACAACAACGACCACCCCGGCCGCTCCGCCGGAACCGGTAAAATATACCACCATCGCGCCAAAGATCAACGTGCCAATTCCCGGCCTCGAAGAATTCAAAACCGAAGAAATCACGGCCGGCGACACGGTTTCAATACCATGGCTCGCGCAATATATCGTGGCTGTTTACAAATACATGATTATCATCGGCGCGGTAATCGCTGTTTTGTCGCTAATGGCCGGCGGACTCTTGTATATGCTTGGCGGGCTGAATCAAAAAATGCTTGGCCGCGGCAAAGAAATGATGATCGGTGCGGTCGGCGGACTCACCGTTCTCCTCGCATCGAATTTGATTTTGCAGATGATTAATCCGAAATTAGTAAATCTACAATCCCTTTCATTAAAAACGGTTGAACAATCCAACATGGAAGATGTGGCGATGGAACTTTATGGCAGTTTCGACCTCAACGCTTCCGGCGCGACCGTGGGACCAATCTTACCGGGAAAATATCGTTCAACCATGTTATCATCTGAAACCTGCGGCGACAAAGCCGGCATGTCGCTTCCGACCGTGGCTGAACGCCTCCAACGGTTGGTAAAAATTGTAAACGTCTGGAAAGTAGTGGCTGCCGAACAAGGCGGCGCAATTTACGTTCGTGGCGGCGAAACCGGCTGTACCGATAAATCATTTTCCCAAGAAGAATACCAATTATTATCGCTAACCAATCTTTATAATGCTTACCCCGCAACCTTTGCCGCGTATCAAAGCACTGCTTGCCTTAATGTCGTTGATGCTCTCAGTAAAATGCCCAAAAAACCAAGACCCACCACTGATACCGTGTCCGATTTTATGAAAAAATATGGCGCCCCATCAAAATCGTGCCTTCCCATGATTAATGCGCTTGTCGTCAATAACGTTGTTAAACCGGCACAAGCCGCGGGCATGATGTGCGGCGACTGCGGCACGTTTCAAGAACACTTATACAGCGAATGTTTTGACAAAAAAATCGGCGGCCGAGCCAAGGCCGGACTCGGCTGTAAACTCGGGGCGAAAGGATTAAATAAATTCCGGTTCAAAATAGACGCATCATCCACCCCTGCCGATTTGCAAAAAGCGCTTGCCGCCTTACAATTCGGCGACATCATCCATATGGTTTCTCCGGGACACTATTTCATGTACACCGGCAAGGTATCAGGATTGGGCTTCGAAATTTTGGAAATGGGGTCGGGTGGCAGTCAAGGCGACATCGCCAACAATTCCTATGGCGCGATGAAAGCGGTGAAAAATATCGGCCTTGACAAGCTGGACGCCTCCGGTGTAAGAGCCTACAATTCAGCTGAAAAATACCTGCAAGGTTTGCTTAACAAAGGAACTACCTTTTGCGGATATAGCGTTGTAGATGATTCATTTTACTCAAAGTAACACTCAAAAACAGCTCATGACCAATAAAGCTATTTTTACCTGCTCCGCCTGCGACGCCCAATTTCCAAGACGGGTTGGACGATCTTTAAATGGCGAAAAGTTCAACTATTTTACTACTAATACTCGTGGCTGATTATGCGCGCTCACCAAAAAATTCAAATTTTAGCGATTGCCCTTTGGGGCATCCTTTGTGGCTTCTCAACAATGGCGCAGGCCGGCTTTGCAATTGGCGAGCAATGTAGTAACACTTCGGAATTGCCGACATCACAATGCAATTCCGGCGAATGTGAGGGTAGCGACATAAAGATGGAACACAACGCCTTTTGCGTATGCGATAAAGATTCTCAGTGTTCGGATGAAGCCACGAAACTCGGTCTAACAATCGAACCGGGGGAAACGTGGGAATGCGTTGATGGCGAAGCCGCTTCTTTTGATCTGGATTTTTGCCAAAGCAATAAAGGTAAAAAAATTTATCCGGTATCAAAAGAAAAGTCAGAAGAATTAATAAAAAAAGAAGCCGAGGCCAAAGCCGCCGCGGCCGCACCGGCAGCGCCGACAGCCCCGCCAGTCGCGCCAGTAAACTACCAAGCCACTCCACCAAAAATGAGCGTGCCCATCCCCGGACTGGCGCCGTTTGAATCCACGGAAGTCACAACCGGCGAAATGGTTTCCATTCCGTGGCTCGCGCAATATATCGTCGCGGTTTACAAATATGCCATCATCATCGGCGCGATCATTGCCGTACTCGCCCTCATGGTTGGTGGAGTTCAATATCTGATCGGCGGCGCATATGCCGAAGCGGCGAGCGGCGCCAAAAAAATAATGCTCGGCGCAGTGGGCGGCCTAGTGCTTCTACTGGCTTCGAATTTAATTTTGCAGATGATTAATCCACAATTGACAAGATTAGGCGGTATTGACCTGCAATCCGTTGTGCCCATTGACTACAATGTTATTGCGGACAAAGAAGCCGAGGGGGGATATATTACCGGTGGAAGTTCCGGCTCCTGCGCGGCTCCAAAAAATTCCGTGCTTGCCTATTGCGGTGTAACTACAAATTCCGCGCCACATCCGAACAAAGAAGCGTTAATTCAAAAATTCAAAAACTTTGCCGCTTGCGGTAACTTTAATTACAACATCTTGATGGGCATATGCGAACATGAGTCAAGCTTTCGTCCCGGTCTGACAAATTGTTGTTGCTTCAAGGGATTATTTCAATTTAAAAATGACACATGGACAGCCTCCATGAACGGCTGGCCGGGAGGCAAAGATACTGCTTATTATTTAAGTCAAATCAGCTTAAGCACTTCTCCTCTTTCGAAAACCGACCCCCGCCTTTACAACGACGACCTGCAAACCATGGGCATTACCGGTGCCACCATGTTAGCCAAAGCCAAAATCTTCGCGCGATGCAAAGGCGATGTAAGTCACTTGTCCGATGGAGATATCGCCACCCTCCTGTACCTTTATCACAACAGTGGCACCGGCAGCTTGGGAAATGTTTTGGCTAATGGCGGTTGCAACGGAGGCAACAACATTGAACAAGCTTTTATCAAATCATGGGTGGACATTATCACGACTCGTTGCAAAGAAAGAGCTTTTGGCAAAGGAAAATCCGTGTGCACTCCCGGCGACGGTGGCTACGGCGGACCGTATAATTCAATTGAAGAAGCCAAAGCCGGGGCACAAAAATTCGGCGAAGGAAAAGCCCGATCGGTCAGAAAAGCCGGCGAAAGTCGCATTATTGGTACCTACAAAGCGACCAATCTTTTTAAAGCCGTGCCCGGAGCCGGAACCTGTCCGATAAAAACAAAGTAACCCCTTATTCCATGTCTGAAAAAACCATCTTCACCTGCTCCGCCTGCGATGCCCAGTCACCCAAATGGTCGGGGCGGTGTTTAAATTGCGGCAAATGGGGAACGCTCGCAGAAACGAGCGAAGGGCAAGGGGCAAAGGGCAAAGGGCAAAAATTCAACTTAGACGCAACAAAATTTGATCAGAAAAAACTGGTGGACTTCAATACGATCGCGGGACAAAAGTTTGAGCGAGTGAAAACAAAAATGGCGGAAATCGATCAAATCATGGGCGGCGGAATCGTGCCGGGGAGTTTGATTTTGCTCGGCGGCGAACCGGGCATCGGCAAGTCAACGCTGGTCTTGCAGATTCTGAAACAACTGGACAACGGCACTCCCCTTTTGTATTGCTCGGGCGAAGAATCAGCGCAACAGATCAAACTGCGCGTGGATCGCTTGAATTACAAACCGCAAAACCTGCGCTTTTTCGGCGAAACAAATATCGAAGAAGTGTGCGCCGCCATTCACTCATTCAAACCGCAACTGGCCGTGGTTGACTCCATTCAAACCGTTTATTCAAACGAAGTGGAATCCGAGGCCGGCAATGTCAGTCAAATACGCGCTTGCACCGTAAAGTTGCTGGAAGCGGCCAAAACAACCAACACCGCCGTCATTCTCGTTGGCCACGTCACCAAGGACGGCACCATGGCCGGCCCGAAAACACTGGAACACTTGGTTGATGTTGTCTTGTACCTTGAAGGCGACAAATATCAAGGCTTTCGTTTGCTCCGATCAAGCAAAAATCGCTTCGGTTCAACAAATGAAATCGGCGTGCTGGAGATGACGGAGCAAGGACTGGAAGAAGTAAAAAATCCGGCCAAATCATTTCTCTCCGCCACGCCGCAAAACTTGCCCGGCTCTGTTGTCAGTTGCTTTGTCGAAGGCAATCGCGCTTTTCTCGTTGAAGTGCAAGCCTTGGTTACCCCGACAATCTTTGGTTATCCACAGCGAAAAACATCCGGCTACGATCTGAACCGCTTGCAAATGATTAGCGCTGTGCTTTTCAAACGCGCCAGCCTCAATCTTAACAATCAAGACATTCACCTCAACATCGTCGGCGGATTCAAAGTCACGGAACCGGCCATCGACCTCGCCGTCGCGCTCGCCATCACCTCCGCCCTGCGCAACGTTCCCTTACCGCAAAATACGCTGGCCATCGGAGAACTCGGTCTTGGCGGTGAAATTCGACCGGTGCAAAATTTAGAAAAACGCATTTACGAAGCGCAAAAGTTAGGCTTCACAAACATTATCGCCCCTGACACCAAACTGCAAAAAGAATATACCGTGATCATTCAACGCGTAAAGCATATCAGCGAAGCAATAAAATCACTTTAAACGCCAAATTGAAAACAACCGCGGTGAAGCGGTTGTTTTTTGTTCACGTGAAAAATTGCGACTTCAATTCTTTCGCTTGTTCCGGCGAAAGATCTTGCATCGCCGCGTCAAAGCGCGGCAACACGAACTTTTCAAAAAGAACGTCAAGAAAACGCTGATGCTCGGACAGCACGAACGGAGCCGCTCCCGTGGCCAGTTTATTCGCCACAAAGCAAAGCAATTCCACAAACCGATTCCAATCCCTTTTTACCCCGCGCACCGCGACGCGCACTTCTTCATCAGTGCCGCAAAAAACATCGCCAATAATATTCATCGCCCACCGCTGAACGCAAGCGCGATGCCGCAGTTGACCAAGCACATCCATGCCATTTTCCATCGTTACAATCAATCCGCAATCAGGACAAAATCGTGTATCCATGACGCCTCCTCACTTTATGAGATAAAAAACGCTATGCCCGAAATGATAGCATGACGTTTGGAAGGTGTCAATCCGTTGCGCAAGCCAATCAACGATACGCCCCAAAAACATTGCTGCTATGCTTCTAAGCATAGCAGCAGTTATTTAATGAGATTATTCAAAATGCAAACTCGGGTTAAACTTTTCCAGCGCTTTTTCCAGCGGTGCGGACAACTCGCCCGCCGCCAATATCGCCTTCGCCGCCTCCTGCGCCTGCTCGATCATTTTCACGTCCGTCAAGTCTGCCATCTTCAACTCCGGCAACCCGGATTGCTTTGTCCCATACACTTCCCCCGGCCCGCGCAATTCCAAATCTTTTTCCGCCAGCTTAAATCCATCGCGGCACGTTTCCAAATACTGCAAACGTTTCTGCGTCAACGGTGAATTATTATCACTGAACAAAAAACAATACGATTGAAATTCGCCTCGCCCCACGCGTCCGCGAAACTGATGTAATTGCGCCAGGCCGAAGCGATCCGCGCCTTCGATCATCATGATCGTGGCGTTCGGCACGTCAATGCCGACTTCGATGACGGACGTGGAAACCAAAATCTTGGTTTTCTTGTCGGAAAAATCGCGCATCACCTGTTCCTTGTCTTTCGCCTTGAGCCGACCGTGCATAAGGCCGACCGGAATTTCCGGAAAAATCTCTTTATCCAAACGCTCAAACTCTTGTTTCACAGACTTAACGCCCAGCGTGTCAGAAGGGTCAATCAACGGACAAATGACGAAGACTTGCCGACCGGCTTTTATTTGCGTGCGAATAAACTCATAAGCTTCGCGTCGTCCTTGCTCAAATATCAATCTCGTTTCAATCGGTTTGCGACCGGGCGGCATCTCGTTAATTACCGACAAATCCAAATCGCCGTACAACGTCAAAACC
>MFGM01000012.1 GCA_001778275.1 Candidatus Falkowbacteria bacterium RIFOXYC2_FULL_48_21
CCATGAAAAATAGGCTGTCGGCCGGCTTCTTGATATAGCTCCACATCCAGCCCAACCTCTTCTTTTACTTCTCGAACCGCGGCCTCACTCGGATCTTCATATAATTCAATGTGCCCGCCCACACTTAGCCACCTTTTAAGCTTGTCATGTTTTCGCAGAAGCACGGTGTTTTTGTAAACAATGAAAGTTTCCGCGCAGAAATCCATTTTTTCATGTAGGTGAGGCATACTTGGTTGATAGCTTATTGAAGTTTCCTTGGTGCTTGGAATTTGTTTAGAATAATCCCAAAGGGATCCCTTTCCCTAAGGGAAGCCTTCGGCTCGGGATTAGATTAATTAGAACAATTAGAATAATTTTTATTCCGCCACTCTAAACACCTCATCCACCGTTGTCATGCCTTTTAACGCCTTGATCAGTCCATCTTGCGTCATGGTGATCATACCGTTTTTGATGGCAATATCTTGCATGTCGTACTCGGAAACTTTGCCGCCAAGAATTACTTTTTCAATCTCCGGCGTCATGACCAAGATTTCGTAAATGCCCACGCGGCCTTTGTAGCCGATATTATTGCACGCTTCACAACCTTTGCCCGCGACAAATTTCGTATTGCTCATGTCCGGTTTGTCCGTATGACCATCGGGAATGGCGGCGAGCGTGGTTTTCACTCGTTCAAGAACATCGGGCGCAAGTTGAATTTCTTGTTTGCACTTTTCGCAAACGCGGCGCACGAGACGCTGGCCCATGACCGCGTTTAGCGCCGGAGCGAGCAAGAACGGTTTCACATCCATGGCGAGAAAGCGGGGAATGGCGCCGGCCGCGCTGTTCGTGTGGATTGTGGAGATAACAAGGTGGCCGGTCAGGGCGGCATTGATCGCCACCTCCGCGGTTTCGAGGTCGCGCATTTCGCCGACCATGACAATGTCCGGATCTTGACGCAATATAGATCGTAAACCGTCTGCAAACGAGTAGCCGGCACTGTGATCGATTTGGCTTTGATTAATTCCTTCCAATTTATACTCGACCGGATCTTCAAGCGTGATGATCTTCGTGTCTTCTTGGTTCAGCTTGTTTAACATGGCGTAAAGCGTTGTGGTTTTACCGGAGCCGGTCGGACCGGTGGTGATGATCATGCCGTTCGGCCGCTCGATTTGCTTTTTCAGATCGTCAAACGCCTTGCCGATGACTCCCAGCGCTTCGAAACTCAAGCTGGCCGTGGAAGCTTTCAACAAACGCATCACCACGCTCTCGCCCCAAGTCGTGGGCAGGCAGGATACGCGCACGTCAATCTTTTCTTTCGCCGTGGTGATGGTGAATCGACCGTCTTGCGGTTTATCCGTAATGTTAAGTTTCAAGCCGGAGAGCAGTTTGATGCGGGAAATCACCTTTGGCCACACGGCCTTTGGCACGGACGCGACATCATGCAAAAGTCCGTCAAGCCGGAAGCGCACTTTCACGTCTTTTTCTTCCGCTTCCACGTGAATATCGGAAGAGCCGGCCTGAATACTGGCCGCGATGATGAGTGTGACCATTTCAGAAGTGTTTACCTTTTGCAGTTGGTCGTTTAGCGCTTTGAAGTCAACGGATATTTTTTTGAAACTTTCCAGTTCCGCCTCACTGATCTGCACGCCGGCCGGGGGTGGTGTGTATTTGGGCAATTTGGCGTAAACCTCGAGGGCGTGCTTCAAATTTCGTTCGGAAATTAAATACAGCTCTCCATGCACGTGCAGAGATTCTTCGAGGCTGGTTTTGATTTTTGGAATTTCTGTGTTTTTCGGATCAGTGGTGGCGAGGCGAACTTGTTCGCCGGTATAGACAAAACAAACGACTTTTTCTTTTTTGCACACTGATTCCGGAATTAGCCAGAGCGCTTCGCCGCTGATGGGAAATTCTGTCAAGTCGATGTAGGTCAAGCCCAGCCCGGCCGCTTGTTGCTGTACTTTCATTTCTTCATCACCAACATCAAGGGCGCCCAGCTTTTTTTCCAGTTTTTCCTCGACCGTGACATCGTCGTCGGTTCGGCCCTTTTTGGTTTTAGCCGATGAAGCCGTTGTTCCGGTTTTTGATTTTTTGAGCAGATCTTCGATGGAGGGGGAAGTTGTTGACATAAAATTATTCTAATTGTTCTAATTGACCTAATTATTCTAAATAAATCCCAATGAACAAATCTCAAAGTCTCAAGAAATAGTCAATTAGCAACTTTTATAGAAAACGATAAAAGTGAAATTTGGTGATTGGGCTTTTTGACCTTGGATACTATTTTTGGGTATTGGGTATTTTAGCCTTGGACATTATTTAGGTAAATTAGAATAATTAGGTCAATTAGGTCAATTTACCTTTGCTTACATAATACCTTTTTCCCACAGGTTTTACAACAAAGGTTTGCTTGTGTGTAAATGGGTTGCGCTAAATTTTGAACGTGGTAAAATGTTTTTGATCGAAAAGGGGGGACTCGTGTTAAATAATCATAACTGCTGACCTATGCCAGTAGACAACATTATCGAAAACGTTGAAAAAGAGGAGGAAAAAAAGGCGAAAAAAGTGAAGAAGCCGGTTGAGAAACAAATCCCGGCTGAACCGGTCAAGCCGACCGCAGCCAAAGCCAAATCCGATGATAATAACTTATTCAACTTGGTTATCGCCGTAGTGGTGATTCTCGGTATTATTGGCATTGTTTTTGGCTATACGAAGGACAAGATTTCCGAGATCAAAAAGGGCGGTAACGATGTAACCAAGAGCTTGGAAGAGCAGGTAAGCGTGCTGAAGCAGGAGTTAACTTCACTAAAAGATAAGGCGGACATACTGGAAAAAGATAATCTTTCCAACAAGAATGTTGTGATTGACCTTTTTGACAAGAGTCGCACTATTCCGACCAAGGTTAACGCCACAGGGTGGAATATTTTGGATGATAAAACATTGGGCTTCTTGGTTAGTTACCCGACCAATTGGGAAAAAGTGAACGCGGTCATGCCGCCTGCGAATGATGCTGCAACAAAGCCGGTGACGACGGTTGTGCTTCAGCCGATCAATCAGCCGGACTTTTTGAACGTCCTGACCATCACTGCCGATTATGCCGACTTCGCCAAGTTGAGCCTAAAAGAAAAAATTGAAATTTTCAGCGATCTCGATATTATCGACAAAATTACCTTTGCCGACGGTCGGATGATTTACTTTATCAATCTGGACAAGAATAACAGCGAAGTACCCACGATTTTGATTCTCACGGCGGACAACATTTACCGCGCCACGTTCAACGTGCCGAATAAGAAATTGACCGGTTACTTCGATTACCGGCGCAACTTTGAGGAGATTGTCGCTACTTTTGGACTGGTAAAGGTCGAACCGCCGAAACAATAAATCACTTGTTAAAAACGGCTCCGCTAAAACGGAGCCGTTTTGTGTTGACTTTTGCGCGATTGTGCCGTATTATCCATACAGTTAAATTGGATGCTGGTGCGTGATATGTGTCCGCCATAGGACGGACTCGTCCTCCGGCGAGGAAGCTGGTTTGGATGGTTGAGGGTGGATACTGGAAAATAAAATCCATTATCTATTTTCCACTTTCTAAACCAGCTTTCACGTACCGAGCACCCGCCTCCGCACCCAGTATGTCTTTTTCTATCGGAATAGTCGGCCTGCCAAATGTGGGCAAGTCCACGCTTTTCAAGGCGCTGACGAAGAAACAGATTGATATCGCCAACTACCCCTTTTGCACCATTGAACCGAACAAGGGTATTGTTTTGGTTCCGGATGAACGGTTAAAAAATCTGGCAGACATGTCAAAGTCGGAAAAAATTATTTATACCACGATCGAATTCGTTGATATTGCCGGATTGGTCAAAGGCGCGCACAAGGGTGAGGGACTTGGCAATCAGTTTCTCGCGAACATTCGCGAAGCGGATGCCATATGTCACGTGATTCGCGGTTTTGCATTGGGAAATATCATTCACGTGGCCGGCAAGGTGGATCCGGAGGAAGACGCGGAGATTGTGGAAATGGAATTGGCTTTTTCCGACCTTGACGCGGCCAAAAAGCACTTGAGCAAGTTGCGTGACAAAGTGAAAAGCGCGGGTGCCAAGGACGAAAAAGACACGCGTTCGCTGATTGAACTTTTCGAAAAGAAAATCGTTCCGGCGCTTGAACAGGGTTTGCCGTTGCGCAAGGCGGGATTGAGTGCGGAGGAATTGGCAGCTGTTCAGTATATGAGTTTTCTCACGGTGAAGCCGATGATTTACCTTCTAAACGTGGACGAGAATACGATCAACGAGGCGCCGAATTTACCAAAATTAAAAAATGAAATAATTATTCCGGTTTGCGCCAAGATTGAGGCGGACTTGGCCGATTTGAACGCGGCAGAGGCGCAAGAATATATGAAGGAAATGGGTATTGCCGTTTCCGGATTGGACAAAATAATTTTGGAGGCCTATAAAGTTTTAAACTTGATCAGCTTCTTGACGACCGGCCAGGATGAAACGCGCGCTTGGACGATTACTCGCGGCATGTTGGCGCCGCAAGCGGCCGGCAAAATTCATGGCGATTTTGAGCGTGGCTTTATCGCCGCGGACGTGATCAATTGGCAGGACTTGTTAACCGTTGGCAGTGAGGTGGCGGCGCGGGAAAAGGGCATGATTCGGCTGGAAGGAAAAAAGTACGAAGTGAAGGATGGGGACGTTTGCGTATTCAAATTCAATGTGTAATGTTGTGGTGTGACGTAGGGTCGTTGCCTGCCTGCGCAGGCAGGCAACGACCCTACGTCAAAAAAATTCCCGCCGATGAGGGCGGGAATTTGCGTTAAAGCGAAATGACCGTTTCAAAGAAAATTTTCGGTACCGGCGAACTGGTGCCATTGCTGTATTTCATGGAGGCGACTTTCCAACAGTCGGGCTTTATTTTTTCGAGGCGCACGAATGACATGTGTGCCGGCGAACGCAGACAGCGTAGCACTTCGGCGACAAAAGTCCGGAATTGCGTCAGCTGGGAGATGGTGGGCGCGCGCATGAGATAGAGAGAAAGGCTGGGAAAGTGCTGGCAGTTTTTGTAATGCAAGCACAGCCCCCATGATTCTTGATCGCCATCCTCGGCCGTCAGGTCGCCGCTAAAGATCACAAAATCGTGACAAGCGCCCGAAACGGTTTCGGGTGACGGCTCGGATACTTCAAAGGCGCAAGAAGGCTGCCAGCTGATTTCTTTGTGGCCGAGCAGTTTGTCGAGCGGTGGAGCCAGTTTTTTTAGTTTAGCCACCTTGCTTTCGATCACCGGATCCGGCAGTTTGTGAATTTTGGAATTTAGTAACTGGGGCAATAAACTATGCGTAAACTCCATTCTCAACTCCTCTGAATTTATTGTTGACAAATGAACAACGTTTCAATACTAGCAGAGTTAAAATCAGTCGTCAAGGATTTTCAAGGCCGGGTCAAATAAAAATCCGGCCGAAATCGTTCGGTCGGATCATTGATATTCATGAAATTTCCAGTGGATTTTCCAAATCGCCTTTGTGATTGTTAAATGAGCCAGCGACCGAGACATACCCAGCTCTTGGCCGGCGCTGGCAATCGAGAGGTTGTCCAGAAAAACTCTGGTTAAAAGGCGCCTTTGTTTTTCCGTCAGCTTTGATTGCCCGTTGGCTATCACTTGGCGCAGCTTGTGCTTGAGTTCTTCTTTTTCGTACAGCTTGGCCGGATCGTCGCATGATTCATTTTCTTGCCAGAGATTGGCGGAGTTAGCCACGCGGTCGCCGCGTTTTGTTTCGCCATCTTGGTCGCGTTTATTGGTACGAATCGTTTCATCAAGGGAAAGCAGTCGCCCGCTTCGTTGCGCCGCGGAGATGATGGTGGCCAAACGTGTTTTGTTCACGTTCATTTCATGGAGCAATTCTGGGTTGTCCGCAGTAATATTCGCTAGCGGTATGGCATTTTGGGAACAGTACTTCTTAAGCGCGTGTGATCTGTTTTGCAGTTGTCGGCCGATATGGAAGCCGCTTCGTTGTGTCTGGATATCGTCCATGACGACTTGAAATATCCACCATTGCGCGTAGGTGGCAAAAGTGTTTTTGCCGTTCCAGCGTCGCGCGGCGAGAAAAAGGCCGATCATACCCATTTGCCAACATTCATCTTTCGTGTATCCGGGCAAGGGAAAGCAACCAAACCGCATTTTTATAAAGAAGGGAATCAGCCCTTGATTGTCCATAACCAGATTGCGTATTTCATCCGGGTGCATGTTTCCTCCGATTTTTAATGTTCAAGATTAAGGCAGAATATCAGGTGTTAACGGTTTTTGCAAGGGGTGGGGCAATACGTCTAGAATTCGGGAGCGATTGACATCGATTTCGCCTTTTGCTAATATGCGGAATCATGGTGAATGGTTCATTTCAAATGGAGGAAAAAACATGCAAGGAATCGTTCTTGTGGAAGGCGTCCCTTATCCGCTGCGGCCGCGCGACATCGAAACACGGTGGCCAACCGAGTTGGTTGAAGAGTCTTTTTTGTTCATGAGGCGTGAGACGGACAAAAGATTGCGCAATTTGGTCGCGTATAATCTGATCAAGCTTTGCCAAAACTTGGATCAGTGGGGACCGTTCAGTGAAGATCAGATTCGTCAGGCCATGCCCATGCCGTTCGAAATCGCGCAGGGGGTGTTGCCCGAGTTTGCCGGTGAAGCTTTGCGGATAATAGAGGGCGAGGAAATCAGGCGCTACTTTCTGTTCCATAAATTCGTGGCCAAGTGTTTCGCGATCAGACCGCGACAGGATAGTGTCCGGCTCGGGTGCCGGCCGTTCGATGAGATCAAGATAGGCACAATCGTGCAATCGCCCTTTACCGGGCGTTATGGACGAGTGGACTTCAAGCGGCCGGCGCGCACGCGGGATTGGCCGGATGATCCGGAAGACGCGTTTGTCGGGATAGCTTGGGATGGTGGTGACGGCAAGAGAAGCGACGCGCCGCTTTGCGATCTGGAAAACATAATCATTGTTTACGATGATCCGGAAGCGGATCGCGAGCCGGTGTAAACACAAAATGAAAAGCGTTCCATCATCGGGGCGCTTTTATTGTTGTTTCGTTCAAGCAATTGCGGCGCTTGCCGTTTCGTGCAAACAAAAGAACGCCCCGTTTTAACGTGACGTTCTTTTTGCTATGGTAACCCACGGATAAATCGCGTGGGCTCATGTTATATTTTTTCACCGGCCACCGCATGAATGACGGTGCCGGTTTCACCATTAATTACATCATCCCCCCCATATCCGGCATGCCGTGTCCGCCCGGCGCATGATTGCATTTATCTTTTTCCGGTTCATCCGTCACAACGCATTCGGTCGTTAACAACATAGCCGCGATGGAAGCCGCGTTTTGCAGGGCGCAGCGAGTAACTTTGGTCGGATCGATGATACCGGCCGCGACCAAGTCTTCGAGTTTGTCAGTGACAACGTTGTATCCCATGTTGCCGCTCAACTTGCGTACTTCCTCGGCCACGACGCCGCCGTCTTTGCCCGCGTTTTTGGCAATTTGTCTGACCGGTTCTTCGAGCGCGATTTTCAAAATATCCACGCCGATTTTTTGTTCACCGTCCACGACCAATCGATTCAAAACGTCCTTAGCGCGGAATAGCGCCACGCCGCCGCCCGGCACAATGCCTTCTTCTACGGCCGCCTTCGTGGCGTTGATCGCGTCTTCGATGCGCAGTTTGATTTCTTTCATTTCCGTTTCCGTGGCCGCGCCGACTTTAATCACGGCTACGCCGCCGGCCAGTTTCGCCAAGCGTTCTTTCAGTTTGTCTTTGTCAAAGTCAGAAGTGGAAAGTTCCAATTCCTTTTTAATTCTGGCAATTCTGTCGTTAATTCTTGCCTTGTCCCCCTTGCCTTCCACAATCGTAGTGGATTCTTTTTTGGAAATAACTTTGTGCGCTTGGCCGAGCATTTCAATTTCCACGTTTTCCAGCTTCAAGCCAACTTCCTCGGAGATTACCTTCGCGCCCGTTAAGCAAGCCAAGTCTTCCAGCATTTCTTTGCGTCTGTCGCCAAAAGCCGGAGCCTTGATCGCCAGCGCGTTGAAAGCGCCGCGTAATTTGTTAACTACGAGCGTGGCGAGGGCTTCGCCGTCAACATCTTCGGCGATAATAACCAAATCCTTGCGGCCGACCTGGGCCAATTTTTCGAGCAAAGGCACAATGTCGTGGACGGTGGAGATTTTTTTGTCGGTAATTAAAATGTATGGATCCGCGTATTCGGCTTCCATGCGTTCGGCGTTCGTAATCATGTACGGAGACAAATATCCTTTGTCGAATTGCATGCCTTGCACCACTTCCTTTTCAATACCAAAACTCTGGGATTCTTCCACGGTAATCACGCCATCCTTGCTCACTTCTTGCATGGCGGAAGCGATGATCGCGCCGATGCGTTCATCGTTGGCGGAAATGGACGCGACTTGGGTGATTTCCGCTTGACTGGTGACCGGCTTCGATATTTTTGTTTTTAATTCTTCCACCACGGCGTTCACGCCTTTTTCAATTCCCTTTTTGATCATCATCGGGTTGGCGCCGGCCGTAACATTTTTAAAGCCCTCGGCAATGATCGCTTGCGCGAGCAAGGTGGCGGTGGTGGTGCCATCGCCGGCAACATCGTTGGTCTTGCTGGCCACTTCTTTCACCAACGAGGCTCCGATGTTTTCCACTTTGTCGCTCAAGTCAATTTCCTTGGCAATAGTCACGCCATCGTTGCAAATTTGCGGTGAGCCGTAGCCTTTATCCAGAACCACATTGCGACCCTTTGGGCCGAGAGTGATTTTGACCGCGTTGGCCAGTTTGTCCACGCCGCGCTTGATTGATTGACGAGCTTGTTCGTCGAAGATGATTTGTTTTGACATATGATGGTAAAACGTGATCTACATGATTTGCTACTGATCTACTGATGTGATTTGTTTATATCACGTAGATTAGTAGTAAATCAGTAGATCATGTTATTTCATTTGTTATTCAATAAGGGCAAGTACATCCGACTCCGTTAAAACCAGATATTCATTGCCATCGATTTTAATTTCATTCGGCGAGTATTTGGTAAACAAAACCTTGTCTCCGACTTTTACGGACATGAGCGCGCGCAGGCCGTTTTCTAGAATTTTGCCCGGGCCGACAGCGATTATTTCGCCTTGCTCCGGTTTTTCTTTGGAGGTGTCAGGTAGGAAGATGCCGGATTTGGTTTTTTCCTCTTTGGAAGAAGCTTTCACAATGATGTGATCGCCAAGCGGTTTTAACATATGCACATTGTTTGGAAACACTGGATTCGTGGCTTGATGACGCACGGTCAGCAAGTTCAAAGCCGATTGCTTCCAGATTAAATTCAAGGTCATTTTAGCTCAACTGTTCGAGATGTGTCAATAGCGGCCGATTGCGCAAGACGATGTGCCACCGACCGCAGTGACGATTATGCCATTGTCTCGCGCTTTCATTCGGCGCGTACATCATCGTGTTGCGAAAACGGAGAGGTTGTGCGTCGAGAAAAAAGAGCCTCGTAGCGTTGAGGCTCTTTGCTTTTATTTTCGTGAAACGGCTTGAATGTGGCTTTGCTGGCGTCGTCGTGTGATTCGGCGTAAGCCGGGGAAAATGTGTTCCGCGGCCACGACCATGACGCCGAGATATTGCTTATAATCTTTGATCCACGTGCGTCCGGCATCGAAATCAATACCCACAACCTCGAATCGCGTGCCGACCGGCAAGGTCAGTCTGGCCGTCAGCCAAACTTTCGCCCGGCGAGTTTTTTCACAAACGATAAATACTTCCGCGGCCGGTCGACTGCGCAAAAGAGCGGCCGCGCCTTCAAGATTTTCCCAACCGGTAATGGAATTGCCCACCACGGCGATGTTCGGTCTGCCTGGTGCAGGCAAAACTTGTTCCAGCCAGTGCCGCATTTCGCCGGCTTCGGTTTTTTCCGGATGATGAATGTTTGTCCGGCCGCCGCAAAGAATAATGTAATCGATGTTTCGCGGCAGGATCACCTGCCGGAGTGCGGTATTCAGGTACACGCGATAATTAACATCGCGCATGATGTCCGGCGGTATGCCGTAACCCATGATAATCGCCGCTGAGCCGGTGTCCGTCATGATTGGTCTCCTTTAAAAACGGTTGCGCCAAATTTCAACTTGCTAAGCGCAGTTTATCAGATTGTTTCAAACTGTCAATGACGAGCCTGATGTTTGGCGCGCAACTATTTGGTAAATTTTTCAGATTGTGCCATTGCGCCTCATCAATATCGTCGCCCAAGAAAATTGTGCCGGTTGACCTTACCAAGAAGTGATTCAGCTCCACGGCCGTTCCGTCCGGTTTGTCGACAAGTAATGAGCGCAATGGGCGAATGATTTCAATATTCAAACCAATTTCTTCTTTTGTTTCGCGTTGACAAGCGGCGCGGAGCGGCTCTTTTGTTTTGTAATCGATTTCTTCAACGCGGCCGCCGGGGAATTTCCAAAAATCGTCTTTTTTGTCGCGAATCAGAAGTATTTTGTTGTTGTTAATTATCACGGGGCCGGAAACGACAACGGTGTTACCGCTGATTTTCGTTAGTGCGAGGATAGTGGCGAAGAGCGTCAGGCCAAGGTAAAACGACCAATGGTAGTGGTCAAACAACGCCAGCAGGGCGATGCCGGTTAAACATGTTATGGCCGTGATGCGTTGAACTGAAAGGTTAATTCGGCGCAACTGAAGCGCGATGAAGATAATAAACAAGATGGTCGCGCCAAGGCCGAGTAGTCCGAGTTCGGCGAAGATTAGTAAGTCGGCGTTGTGAATCGGCTGGTAAGTCCACGCCGGCAAAGCCGGTTTGATTTTTTCTAGTGCGATCGTGTAATTGCCAAGGCCAACGCCGGTCAGCCAGTTACTTTTTATAATCGGCCAAGCCTCTTTGTATTGTTCAATGCGCGTGGCGTTGGAAATGCTTTCCACGCGAGAGGCGCCGGTGGCGCGATTCAGAATCAGATTCGGATACATGGCGGTGAAGAGAATCGTGACGCAAAGAAAAATCAGGGCGAACTTGGTGGCGGATTTGGATAGGGCGGCGTGTTTGCGCGCGAGGAAGGGGAGAAAAATTATTAAGATTATGAAAGTTAAAATTGCGGCGCGCGACAGGGCGGTGAAGAGGGCGATGGAATTGATGATGAAAAATAACGGCAAAACTTTCTTCCAGCGCTTGCTGGCCGTCAAGGTGTATGATCCGATGATCAGGATCAAGATGATAATTAAAAATCCGGCCAGCATGTTTGGATGCGGCAAGGTGCCAAAGGCTCGCAGCCATCTTGTTTCGCCGAGCTGAACAATCGGCGTGCCAAGAATTTGCGGATCTTGCGCCGCCATGCCGAGCCACTTGTTGGCGATAATTTTTTGGTCAAGAAATTGTTGAATGGCGAACAGGCTTTGCCACGTGCCGCTAAGAATTAACGCGCCGGAAATTTTTGAAAACGCCGGCTTCAGTGCCACGATCAAAGCGAACAAGGCCGTGGCGAGGATTAGTTGGGAGAATTTATAAAATGCGATTGATTGGTCTGCCGCATTCCACGCGTTTAAAATTAAAATCCCGATAAAAATAATCGTGATAACAAGGGAGGGTGTGTTTTTCTGTTGTAGGGGCGTTGCGCGCAACGCCCCTACAACGCATAGCAATAAAATCAATCCCAACAAAATTTCCGTGCCATAAACACTCATCGTCCGATATTCCGACGCATTCGGCGCAAAAATCCAGCGCGTTTGCAGCGGCAATAAAAAAATGAAGACGTAGAAGCAATAGGTAATGATTGTTTTTGTGGTTTTCATATTCCCTGTTGTAGTGGCGTTGCCTGCAACGCCCCGACAACATTGACAATAATACCGTTTCTGATAATATGATACTGTTTCGCGCGTTATTTGACAACTGGCCCGGAGGAGAAACATGAATATCGTCGCGTTGATTTGCCTTGTCCTGTTCATGGTCGGCGTGCTCTGTGTCGCGTTCGTGAAACCGGTGATTCCGTGGATGGCCAATTTGATAGTTAAGGGTGGTGTTTGCTTTTTTGTCGTCATGGCGGTACTTATCGTCGGGACGTGCGGATGGGTTTTGTGGTTGTTCATTACACTCTGGCCGCAGATTGTGTCCGGCGGATGATGGGAGGAAAAACAATGAAGGTGTTTAAGAACGTCTGGCTTTATATCGGATTGCTGGCGCTTACTGCTATCGGATTATGCGGAGCAATCGTTTTTTGGCCCCGACCGCCGCTTGAGGCGTGGCAGGAATCATTTGGGGACGAAGAAAAATTGCGCGTGGGCTTTGATCTTGATGGCACGTTGATTTTTTCTCGAGCCAATTTTACCAAGGCCTTCGCGCAAACCAAGCCGCTGTCGCCGGAATGTTATGCGCTGGTAAACGGTAGCGACGAGGCGTATTCGAAGATTCG
>MFGM01000013.1:0-12422 GCA_001778275.1 Candidatus Falkowbacteria bacterium RIFOXYC2_FULL_48_21
GGTGTGTGGCGCCGGAATGCTTTTGGCCGTACTTACCATTTCTACTGTCATCTCAACCATGAACAACTATTCCGATCAGCTCGCGGATTCGCAAAAGTTGGTTCAGTTGCGCGGAGTGCAGGAAATCCGACTGACGCAGGCGACGGAACTGACGAACGAATTTCGTCAAGCGCTCACGGAAAAATATCCGGAGCACGAAAAGGCGATTTTTCAAAACTTCAAGCCGCAAAATCTGCTCGTATATCTCGCGACCTATCCGCAGTTGCAGGCGCTCTCCGGAATGCAGGATTTGGTCAAGCGCACGCAAGAACTTTGGAGCGGCTACTACGGCGTCCAGGAAGAACAGCAGGCTCTGCTCGCGACCATGCGCTTCAGAGCGATTGATCCATGGTTGCTCAACTGGTTTATCCCGAATCCGCCCGAATAACAACCACTGCGCCCCGCCGCTCGCGAGCGGCGGGGCCTCACTTGCGGAATCAAGTTTTAGGATTTGATTTTGGAAGCGAGGGGTTCATTAACAAAGGAGGGTGTCAATGGGAAAAATTACACTGGGCCAGATGGAAAGACTTATCGCCATAGCCAACACCGGCCTCATCAACGAGGGAAACTTTGAAGCATTCCTGCTCAACCCGAACGGCTTTGTCGCGGGAGCCGGCATTTATCCTATTGTGATCGATTATGGCATGTCATTGGAGATGATGCTTGAGGCTGGTGAATATTGCAATTTCGACGGATACATAAAAGAAAAATATCCCGTTCCGAGCGGACTGGTTGGAAAAAAAGAAATGTTGGTAAGCCGCATAATAAACCCGCCAAAAACGAAAAACATACTCGAAGCTGTAGCTTATATGGGAGCGCACCATGTGCGTTCCGCGACCGTGTATGAACTTCTCGCTTTTGGTGCGACTTATCCCGAGATACAAAAACTGACCGATGTTTGGGTAATTGATGTTCGAGGTGGCTTCACGCCGGTTCTAACTGCGTGGGAAGAAAGAAGGTACCTCCGGTTCAACTGCATCGAGTGCCTCGACGGTAAAAGACCCGGGCAGCATTTTCTCGTCGTTGGCGAGTAAGACAACATCGCGCCCCGATCTCATTTCGGGGCGCCTCTACCCGCGCCATGCAAAAAAGTGGATGGCGCGGGTGGGGTGGTTCATTTACAAAGGAGACAAACATGGCAAAAGTTTCCACCGACACAACCGTCACACTGTACAAGTTCCGCTGTTCGTGTGATCGAGAACACGGGAAAGAAGATTGGGGGCGACACTGTGGTCGTTGCGGGGCAGAGGTGTTGAAGGTCGCCGCGGGGAAAGAACAAATCGGACATACCGACAGTTTTTGTCCGCTTTGTAATCATCGAATGACCTATCCGAAAAATTACCTATCCGCATCGAATCGCTATTATTGTGACAATTGCAAAGAATCGTATCCCTCTGGTTCTGTCCTGGAATTTCGCAGGCCAAAGTGCCAAGTCTGCGGTAATGAATTGAATCCGCGGTATGATAAGTTTTGTGAAGGCTGTGGTGCGGACATCGAAACAGCGCTCACGGTTCCCGATCCAAAGACTTTGTCATGGTTCAAGCGGAACGGCGTTTTTGTCTGGTTGGCAATCGTCATTGCCGCAAATATCATGCTGGTGGGCGGATTGGTTTGGTTGGTTGTCAAAGTATTCGGATGACGAAAAAAAACAACGCGCTTTTATGCACTAGTGCATGGAAGCGCCCTTACCCGCATGATTCAGTGCGAATTGGAGAATGCGGGCGAGATGATCGTTGACAATTTCAAAGGAGAAGAAATGAAAAGTAAATCCATTGACCGGCGTTGGTGGTGCTTGTGCTTGCTAACGGTTGTCCTCTATTTGTTGGTCGAAGTGGCGTGCGTCAATGGGCTATATAATCTTTGGGCGCCGCCGCCGATAAAGTTGGTGTTTCTTTCTTGGTTTTCGTATTTTTCGCATTGTTTTTTTAGAATTGTCATGTCACTCTGCTTCGTGATGTTCATGGTACCAATACCGATTGGCTTGTTCAGCACCATACGATTATTGAAAAAGTTGCCTGATTAATCAGATGGTTCCGGCTCGCGGATCAGGGTCAAATGGCGAACATAAACAACGGAGGGACAACATGAAAACTCTCGGCCTTTTCGTCAACGATGCCATGTACGGTTCACTCAAACGCCTCCATTACTTCGTGCTGGAGAAACGCGCGGATAATCCTGATTTGGAGAAAGTGGCGGAAGTATTTGTGCTTGCGAGGGGGCGGTATGCCGCTGCAGGCATCGGGTGGCTAAAAATTCAGGTATTGTATGGTGACCTTGTCGATGAAGTCACTGGGATAAGATATGCGCCTCAACAAAAGATGATCATCGAAAAAGGCAAGCTTGAATCCATCAATCTGCGCGCAGATGAAATAACAATTTGCCTGGTGACTTATCTGTACGGCGCTTGGCGAAATGACGACTGATTGAAGGTTTGTCTAAATAACTTATTCAAATGGAGGAACACCATGAAAATCGAAATTCCGCCCGTTGTTTTGAGTGAGGCGCGCGAAGGCGGAGAAATTCTCTTCGCCATGGAGGTGAAAGATATCCGGTTTATGAATGATGGCTCGTCAATTCACGGCCGAGTCATGGCTCGCCGAAACACAAGCGACAACAATGTGCCGATTGACGTGTTCATTACATGGTACAAAAAAGATAATTACAGCGAGATTGTCGGCACAATCCGAAATGCCTTTGCCAATCAGGGCGAACTGGTCAGCCGCGACATTCTGCAAAAACTCTGCGCGCCGTTCGTGGCCGAGTGCGAGCGATTGAGTCGCGAGTATGAAAGGGCGAGGTGAGGAATTAGAAAATGATGCTCCGAACCCATCGCGGTTCGGGGCTTTTTTGTCATAGAAAACCAACGAAATAATCAAACTAATCATCAGAATCAGCGAATCATATGTAAAATTTGACAACACCTTGGACGATAAATTATAATGTCACCATATGAAGAAAAAATCAAAACCAACATTCAAGGCGACCATTGACAGTAAAGAATTCAACCGCCTAAAAAACGATTCAATAACGAAAGAGTATGTCAACAACAAACTGGCCGACATGCGCAGAATCATGACGACGCTGACGCGCAAGGAAAATGAAAAATTCAATGCGCTGATTGAAATTTTAACGATGCGGAAAGCAATCACCGCCGAAGACGCGGACAAGGTTTTGCGGATGCAACCATTCGCCTTGATATAAACACAATAATCATTCCCGCGAGCATAGCTTGCGGGTTTTGATTTCGCAACGGCTTCTGTTTTGGTACGAAATTTTGTGTCGCATACTCTTGCTTAAATTTTTCCATCGTGATATACTCCTGCCGTCCATTGCTCACAACAACCCAAGGAGGTTACTCGTGGCGGTACGAATCATTGAAACAACGGACGCGCAACTGACACCGAGTCTGCTCGCAAAAATGGCCGAGGTTCTTGTTTTCTACTTTGATTCCCGCTCACACGTGGGCCGAGATCAAAAATTGGAGCTGGCCAAGTTCCTTTCATTCACCGGCCGCAAAGCGCTGGCCATCGATGTGCCGCGCCAACAACAAGAAGATCCGAATCGGCCGGTGCGTCTCAATCGGCTGCCCACGCTGGCGCTGTTTCAGCACGGCACCTGCGTGCGCAAAGTCGAAGGGCTCGTGCGCTTCAACCAAATCGGCAAACAACTTTTCTAGCACCCATCCCCCGCGCCACGCCGCGGGGTTTTTCTTTCATAGGTCAACAAAAGAAAAACCAATCCTATAATCCGCATAATCATATTAATCAATGAATCCCGGTCTTTTTTGACGCTTGTTTTTATTTTTGCTATCATATTGTTGAAGTAAAAAAATATGGAAAAAGAAATAACAACAAAAGAGTTGGCTGACATCATGCAAACAGGCTTCGCGAGCGCAGAAAAGCGCACAGACGATAAAATAAAAGAGTTGGCTGACATTGTGCAATCCGGCTTCGCAGGAGCGGAAAAGCGCACAGACGATAAGATACAAGAGTTGGCTGATATTGTGCAATCCGGCTTCGCAGGAGCGGAAAAGCGCACAGACGATAAAATAAAAGAGTTGGCTGACATTGTGCAATCCGGCTTCGCAGGAGCGGAAAAGCGCACAGACGATAAAATAAAAGAGTTGGCTGATGTTGTGCAATCCGGTTTTGCGGGAGCGGAGAAGCGCACGGATGAGAAAATCGAAGATCTCGCTGTGACGATCGGCGGATGTTTTGAAAACATGGAAACGAGGATGACGGAAAAATTTGATGAGCTGGAGGCTAAAATGGCCACGAAAGAAGACCTGAAGCGGTTTGCCACAAAGGAAGATTTGGCGGGACTGGAAAACCGTATAGACGAAGTAGAGTCTAACCTTGGCGCCAAGATTGATGTTGTCCGAAGTGATGTTGAGGACGTGAAGGAGGCGATAGCAAAAATCGACGCGCGGGACAAGGCCGACACCGATGCGATCGTTGGCGATGTGATTGAATTACGGCAGAGAGTAGAGTCGCTGGAAGCGCGGCCGTAACGATCTTTTGATTAACTTTTATCAATTCAAAAACGCGGCTCATTCAGCCGCGTTTGTTGTTGTTACAAATGTTAAGTTCAGACGGGAATCTGCCTCACCACTTCCTCGAGCGAAGTGGTTCCGGCTTCGAGCAACAGACGCATCTTCGCCTGCATGGACGCGCCGATCGTTTGTCCGGAGGCATTCTTCGCCACCTCGCAAAGACCCACCTGTCCGGAATAACCCTTGTGATTGCAACGATAGCAACCAACCGGTATTCGCATCTTCTCCACTATCGGCAACTCTGTCGGCGGAAAAGACTTTGCCAAAATTTCCTTGTCCGCGAACGGCGCCTTGCATTCCGGGCAAAGCCGGCGCAAAAGCCGCACGCCGAGGAAAAGATTGAGCGCCAGATCGAGCCGCGAATCATCGCCAAGCAGTTTCCCCATCACGCCGCGCACTTCCGTTGCCGAACCGGCCGCCATGGTGAGAATCACCACCTTGCCCGAAAGAGCGGTGTCGACAGCCGCTTTGGCAGTATCCGAGTCAAACATTCCATCCATGATAATCACGTCCGCGCTCTGGCCATAACATGCTTCCGCCAGCACGCGCGCTCCGGTCAATCCGATCTTTGGATCCAACCGAACGCAATTCACATTGCCAACCACTAAACCACCGACATCCACATCGCCGATCGCAAGCACATTCTGCGTTCCCCACGTGGCACTCATTTCAGATGAAATGAGTTGGAGCAAAGACGTTTTGCCCGCCCGCGCCGGACCGTAAATACCCTTGATCCCCGGCCGCGCCAACTCTCGCTTGAGCCCTTCCATGTCGTCAACCGCGAGGAAAAAATCACTCGCGAGAGGCAATGCCTTCTTGGCATCGTACACTCGGAGCACCACCTTTTCGCCAAAAAGTACCGGCAAAATGGAAACGTAAAACGTTACGTATTTTTCTTTACCCAGAACCGACTGAATCTTTCCGTTTTGCACCTTGCGCCGTTCGACAATGTCAATCGCGGCCATAATCTTGATCCGCGACACTATCGCATTTTTCAAACGAAGCGGCGGCCGCATCATGGCGTGCAACTCCCCGTCAAGGCGATAGCGAATGTCGAACTGCTTTTCATACGGCTCGATGTGAATCTCCGATGCCCCACGCCTCACCGCGTCCACCAACACCAGATTCACCAGCCGCACCGTCGGCGCCTCTTTGCTCGACCGCTCAAGTGCATCAATATCAATTCCGTCTTCCTCCGCCTGGTGCTTTTTATCCTCATCATCATCCGTCATCGTCATCGCGCCCGGAAAAGCCGCTTCCATTTCTTCAGCCGGCGAATCCAAAATCTCGCTATCATCTTGCGGAGCGTAATAGTCTTCGATCGCCCCGACAATCAGACTTTTCGGCGCTAGCGCCACTTGGACGTTATAGCCGGTCAAAAAATGCAAGTCGTCTTGCGCGTAAACATTGGTCGGATCGTAAAACGCCACGCGCAAAGTCGAACCTGATTTAGAAATAGGCAGTGCGACATGCTTCTGCGCCACCTCGCGCGGAATCATTTTTATCGCGTCGTCCGGCACCGCCACGCTCTCGAGATCAACTTTTTCCACGCCGAAATTTTCAGCCAGCAAATCAATGATCTCGTTTTCCGTCATGGCCTCCCGCGCCAAAACCGCATCGTAAACAACATCAAATGGCTCATCATCAGGGTAATCCTTCAATGCGTCCGCGACTTCGATCTTCACTTGGCATGACAAAGACGATGCTTCAATCAACTCAATGAACCACTTTTTGTTAACACTTCTGGCCATCTTCACACCTCCTTGTGGTTGAACAAAATCAGTTAACCTTGTTAATCATGTTAACCAAGTTAATCACACTAAATTGCCATAAAGAACCAACTACGTCGAGCTTACCAAACACAAGGCGAAACGTCAACAGCAAACGCGCCAAACTCCGCGAAACCAAACGCTAAACCTGCAAACCATTCAATTTCCCGTCACAAAAAAGTGGGGACATTCTATCCCACTCTTTTTATTCGCGAATTTTTGCGTTGAATTTTACACTTGTCTTTTTACTCTTACACCTTGTCGCTCTAACTTTAAACTTTGGACTTGCGACTCCGACTTTTAACTTTTGACTTTAGACTTTGGACTCTGCTCGCCTCGATTCGACGAGTTGAGTGTGCGAGTCGAAGCGGGCGCCCCCCCCCTCCTAAACTATCCTCGTATAAATTTTTAGTTTCTTCGTGCGCGCGTTGTAAAGCTGCGCCGGCCGGCCGAGCTCGCTTGAAACTTTATCAACGGGATCGACTAAGTCAAGCGATAAAATTTTCTTACGGAAGTTGCGCTTGTCCAGCTTTTCATTGTAAACGGATTCGTACAGTCGTTGCAACTCGGTCAGCGTAAAGTGCGCGCCGAGCAGGCTGAATGCGACGTTCGAATACTCAAGTTTCCAATGCAAGCGCTGGCGCGCATATTCCAAAATTTTCCGGTGCGCCGAGCCAAAAGATAATGGCGGCAAATCATCAACGGAAAACCATTGCGCATCCGTGGCGTCGTCAGACGCCTTTAACTTTAACTTTTCAGGTTCGTTGATCAGAACCATGTACGCCACCGAAATTACCCGACCGCGCGGATCGCGCGTCACTTCGCCAAAAGTGTAAAGCTGTTCCAAGTAGCAGTCCTTTGCCAAGCCGGTTTCTTCTTTCAACTCGCGGAGCGCTGATTCTTCCAAGCTCTCATCCTCGCGCACAAATCCGCCCGGGATGGCCCACTGCCCCACGCCCGGCTCGTATTTTCGTTTAACCAAAAGCACTTTTAATTGCCGCTCCTGAAACGAGAACGCCACAATGTCGGCGGCGACGAGAAGTTTCCATTTGTTTGTGATTTCTTTGAACTTTGAGTAGTTGTCCATATTGGTAAAATTTTATTGTGAGCATGAGAAGGCGAAACAAGGCGCAAGAAGGCGACGGGGCGGAAGAAGACAATAAGGCAACAGGAATAAGAGGGGCACAAGGGAATAATAAAAATCACCTTTCTCTGGCTTGCTTTTCTTCTAACGATTTTCTGGTTTGGTCAATCAAATAACCTGTCTTTATGCACCGATCTTCAAAGCGGTCAAACAATTCTTTATCAATATATCCGTAATTGAACACGCGCCGTCCGCGCACAAAAACCTCTGCACAAGATCGACGACTATATTTCAAAAACTTGATATATTCACCGAGCGATCCGGAATAATACCCTTCGACAAAATTCGCCGCCGTCGAATCATTGGAGCTTTCCAGCTGATCAATCATTTTATGCTTATGATTCGGAATCTTTCTTGGAATTTCTCGCACAATCTCATCCAACTCTTCTATACTTTTCCAAACAATCATTTTTTCATGTCCTTTTTCTTCTTTTTGTTCCATAAATTTTTTATTTACTTGTTGCCTCTCTTCCCTCATTGCCCCATTGCCTTCTTCCACCCCGTCGCCCTCTTGCGCCCCATTCCGCCCTCTTGCGCTCCCATTATACCACGCGCGTGTATTTGTAACAATAAAGGCCCCGCCATTGGCAGGGCCGTTGTTTTACTTTGTCGCCACCTCGCGCCGCCAAATCAACTCTTCCCCAATCGCCTGATGCAAAAGCACGTTCGGCACATACATCATGGCGCGCAAATACTTTTCCTTTTCTTCCGGCGTGAGTGCCGCTTGGTATTTCTCCCAAAAACAGTTGAAGTATCCCTTCATCGGACACTCCTTGCGCTTGCCGTTGTAGTAAACCAGCCCGGCCACCAAATTTTCTCGCGCGCCCTTTTCAATCAAAATCTCAATCGCGCAGGCCGCGTTCACCACCGGATCGTAAAGGTCCTCGACCAAGTCAATGCCGCAATGCAACTTCGCCGTTCGTGGCATAATTTGGTAAAGCCCGATTGCCCCGGCATAACTTCGATCGTTTGGGTTCGCGCCGCTTTCGTAGAAACAAAGAAACGTCAAATGCTTCAATCCCGCATCCGCAAACATGAACTCAATCTTGTCACGCGTGCCGGCCGGCAACGCATACCAATTCCGCAACAGGTCGTTGACGTGATAGTAACCAACCTTGCCAATGACGCGATTGACCAACCGGTATGGCAGTCCCGATCGAGAATACTTTTCGCGAATTCGCGTTTTCGCCTCGCGAACCTGCTTGAATGAAACCATCTCCAAGCTGCTGATTTTTTCCTTCATTTGACCGACCCAACTCTTTTCCGGAATGGATCCGGACAACAGACTGGCCACAAGCAAAATAGCAATCATTTTCGCCTCCTTTTGGTTGGTCAGTCTTCTTACCTTGACCGCGCAGTATAGCAAACGCGAAATGCTTTGTCAACGATTCGCGAGCATTAAGGGCAAAAAAAAACAAAAAGTAAGATCAAAAATAAGAATTCATAAACCGTGATTGCCCCACTAAAAAACCTTCAACGTATTTTTTATTTTTCTCTTTCATCCTTACTTTTACTTTTGCCCTTAGTTTTTTGCCCTTTGCCCTTCCACCCCATTGACATTTCCCTCCCTACGCACTAAAATCATTTAAACGCTCTTTTACAAAACACCAAACGGAGGTTGCCATGGATATCAGAAGCGTCGGTTGGGGATTTGGCGGTTGCAACATGCATTGCGAACATTGCTACAACGCCAGCATACTTGAGTCACACGCGTGCGACTTTGAAACGCTAAAAAAAGTGGCGGACAAAATCTGTCCGCGCATTCGCGACATTAATTACGGAACCGGTGAATTTTCATTCAATCCGAGCACGCTCAAACTGGCGCGTTACATCAAGGCCGCTTATCCGCAAGTGCGCCAAGCGCTCACCAGCAACGGCACGACCGTTCTATTGGTTCAACCGGAAGAGCTGCCCAAACTTTTCCACGACATTGACATCTCACTTGATTTTCCCAATCCGGAAGAACACAACCGCTTTCGCGGTCATCCGGAAGCGTGGCATTGGGTGCTGGAAAGTTTGAAACGGATGCAAGACGTGGGCATGGAACGATCCATCGTCACTTGCGTGACCAGCGAAACCACGGATGATCACATTGAACAATTTCTCGAACTGTCAGCCAAATTCGGCGCCTCATGGCGCACGAACTGGTTCCGGCAAACCGGTCGCGGCAAAGAACACTTGCGGCTAACCACGCCGCGCTTCTGGCAGATAATCAAACTTCTGGCGCAAAAAGGCGTCACGTTCGAAAGCTTGTCCGACCCGCTACTCTCCGCCCTGCTCAGCCATCATGAAAAAAATCAACCGGTCGGACGATGCGCGTGCGGCACGCTTTCTTGCCGGATTCAAACGGACTTGTCCGTGACGCCTTGCGTTTATCTCAAAGGAAAAGCTTGGTCCGGCGGTAATATCGCCGAAACCGACATGGATCAGATTTACAATTCACCAACCTTCCGCGCAGTGCGCGAGCGCCAGCCACCATTCTGCGAATCATGCGTTTACCTCGCGGCTTGCCACGGCGGTTGCGCGTCACGCGCCTTTTTGCACAACGGCTCGTTAAATAATCCGGATGACTTCTGTCCATTTTATCCGGACGCTGACAAAAATGCGGTTAACGACATGCTCGAAGAAATAAGCTCCCTCATAACAGTTACTCACGGTTGCGACAAAGTGCACGACGGTTATCTCTGCACCATGATCGTGAAACCCTAATTAAAAGCGGCTCGAACGCCATGCGTTCGGCCGCTTTTTTGTTACGCCGGCGTGGCCGGCTTTCTTTCTTTGGTCAACAAACCGAGATAAACGTACAACATCGGCGTTTTCTCGACGATGCGATCAAAGTCATCGCGCGACAGCGAGAAAACCTGCAACCGATTCACCGCTTTGACTGTGGCGATACGCGGCGCCCGGTTGATGAACGCCATTTCACCGAACACGTCGTGCTGGTACAACGAAATCACTTCGCTCCGGCCACGGAAATGCACACTGGCTTGACCGTGCAAAATGCCGTAAAGCCGATCCACGTTCGTATCACCTTGCGCAATCACCGTTTCCCCCGGCTCAAAAAAGTGCACTTCCGCCGCCTGAATCAGCTCATTCATCACGCGACTGGGTAAATCACGCGTGAAGCCGAACTTCATCATGACCGGCCTGACCGCATGCACCTTGTCCAGCCGCTCGAAAAGTCCGGTGGACATAGCCATAGCCAAAAAAATCCGACCGGGCAAAGAAAACAGCTTGGTTTCCGCGTCCGTTTCCACCGTCGCCGTCACCGGCACTCCGCGCATGATAGAAATTTCTCCAAAAAAATCTCCGGCCGCGAGACGAGCCAGCACCGCACCGCTTTCATTCTTCACACTGACCGATCCGCCGATAACAACGTAGAGCCGATCATTTGATTGTCCCAGCTTCAACACCGTTTCACCCGGACGGTAGGATCGCGTTTCGCCATGCGCGAAAATCGTGTTGCGCCATGCCGGACTCAATCCTTCGAAAATCGGCGCGTCCACGACTTGGAGCATGTCACCGGTTTCACATGTCCGGCCGGGAATGATGATCCACTGCTGTCCAGGTTCAATCACCTTGAACTTACCGGAAAACTCTTCCGGCACGCTCATGATGTGCGTCGGCACGATGCGGCGACATTCCTGATCGGACAACTTTGCCACCTCCGCCATTTTCGGATGAATGGCTCCGCCGCCGCAATCCATAAATGTCACGTCCGAAGCCAAACGCGGAGCTTTCTGAATCCACTCCGCCACATCCGCGTCCACCACTCCCTGCTCCACCAAAACGTCCAGATCCTTGCCCCAAACCGTATCGCCGGAAAACACCATTGTCTTGCCATTCATGGTGACGCTGAACCCCAGTGTGGCATTCGGATGCGCCGTGCGCCAAAAAAGAAATTCCGCGCCGTAAAAAATCAACGGCACGCCTTTGACCACTTCCACCAGATCGATCAGTCCGGCCACTTGCTCTTCGGTCAGTCCGAGCGTCAACGCCGTTTTCTTGACCAACAAATGGTAACCAAGCTTGTCAGACAAGAGAACGAATTTCTGTCCGTTCACAATCAGGTCATAGATGTTCGAATGATCATCATGAATGTGCGACACAACGTGGCCACACACCTGGCTATGATGATTGATGCCTAGCGATCGCAAATGTTCCTTTCCCCAGGGTGCACCATCCACCAGCACCATCATGTAATTCAGAATAGCGCCGAGCGCCGTGGTGTAGCCCGTGTGATCAAATCCGGTCGTACACTTGGTCAGCGCCACCGCGCCAAAGATCGCGCGCGGCACCAGCCCTTTCGGCTCGATCGGAATGGGCGGCGACTGCAATTTGTGCACGTTGATATCCACCGCCACCTCGGCCTCGCCATCATTCACCGTAAAAAGATTGGTTCCCTTTTTCGTGATGGTGATGGTTTTGGCATTGCCGGAGATTTCAACCTGGTCATTCTGAAAAGCGATGAAATCAACCATGTCATCAATTTGCGCCACTTCCTGCGTGCCGGGTTTCTTCAACGCGAAATGTTGATTGAGCCGAAGAATTTGGCTGATTTCTTTTTCCTCAATGCCCCACTCTTCCATTTCCTCGCGCGTGGGTCCGAGCAAAGTCAGCCGCAAAATGTTGCGCATACGTTCGCACTGATCCGCCTCGCCGACGATCGTTAACTTCTTACCCTTAAAAAACAATCCAAGAACAAACAGGAACGCGTACAACGGAAATTCGCACGCCGCTTGGAGCAATCCTTTCGCGTAAAAAAGCGTGGGCATGATAATGGTCGTGGGCAAAGAAATGTTTTTCAGCTTGAGAACCTTCACAATTTCCGACGGACAACCGGCCATCACATCCGGACTTGCGTGCGCGATAATCGCGCCGGGCATCACTTCCGTGAACTTCATTCCGTTTCCATTTC
>MFGM01000013.1:12432-23564 GCA_001778275.1 Candidatus Falkowbacteria bacterium RIFOXYC2_FULL_48_21
AACTTCATTCCGTTTCCATTTCCCATATTCTTCCCCCTTGGTTTAAGTTGTCAACGAACCGCTCGTGATGTTTCAATTTAACAAACTGATTAATCTTGTCAAGTCACTATGAACATTAAATTGCTAAAATTAAATAAAAAATGGCGTCAACTCTTGACATTTTCAATAATTTGGCTCATACTCACGTTTAGGCTTATCGAAGTTCTTTGACAACTTTGACAAAGGGGAAAGGAAATGAAAAATTACGTTGTTACCGGTTCTCTGTTGTTCGCGCTTGTGCTATGGTCAACGCCAGTTCACGCGGACGGAAATATGGAAAAACGGTTTGCTGACTACGCGAAGACCGCGCAAACGTTTTACAAGTTAACTGCACGCCTGTACGCAGCCCAGCAAAAGACCACTCCGTTGGTGACGGAAATCTCCACTCGGCAGACAAAGTTGGACGAGCTGGAAAAGATTCTGGCCACGAAAAACTTCGCCGCATTCAACGATCCGAAGAATCCGCCACGGTCGTCAATGGCATACGACGGCGGTTGGTATTCAGATTCTTATTCTACCGGAATTCGCCAGCCCATCAACTACGGCACGCCCAGAATTGAGCGGGTCGAACTCCAAAAAACGGTTGTGAACTTTGACGCAGAAGGCCGGCCAACGCTGAAAACGTTTGCCCTCTTTGCCGCGGATAAATCGGAAAAAACTTATCGCGTGTTCGTCAATTGCCTCGAACACGACAAGCAAGAACTGTTTCCCCTTGTTGAAATCCTTCTCGGAAAAACAGACTCCAAAACCACGCGTTGGTTCTACGATTACGGCGCGGACGGTTTCAAGTACGTGGAGTATAGCTCTTATCAAAATTACCTTGACAAGACGCTGCATGATATTTTTGCCTTGAAAGAATCCGACGGCCGGTCGCAAGTTTACGCCTTTGCCCACTATTACGATTACGGCATGGCGACGGCTCGCCAAACGGCGGAGACGGAAAGCGCCATCACTCCGGAAGCGGTGAATCGAGCGTACATTCCCATCCTTGATCAACTCGCGCCGGATATTGAAAATGAGATTGCCTACGCGGAGTCATCAAATTCGTATTTGGTAAAGATGTCCGCCGCTCTGGCGGAGGAAATCAGCGCCAAGGAAGAAGAAATCAGAGTCAGCCGGACAGCGGATGAGATCTCGCAACGAGAAAAAGAACGGCGCCGGATTTTGGGCGACACATACGATTCACTTCTAACGCAAATCAAGAAAGCCGGCGATGTGAAAACGCTGGAAGAATTTCAGGACTTGGTGGCTTCGGTGGAAACGCTCGATGACGTGAGAAGCGTTCTGGCCGACAAGCCGATCTCTTATCCGGCGCAAAGCACGGCCGAATTCGCGACTGCCAAAGCCGCATCCTATACATCTCCATGGACTACACACGTCCGAGGTTACGGCGTTTGCGATGACCAGGCGATGCACGCGGCGGCTTTTCTCCGCACTCTCGCGAAGAAAGGCAAAATCGCCAAGCTGTATTTGGCGCGTTACGGATACAAGTCGCCCGATGGCCTCGAAACAGCGCACACCGCAGTTGTCATCCAACTTCCCAGAAGCGGAAAAAAGCCCGGGCGATGGCAATACTTTACCAATGACTTTTTCTCCGCGCGCACCTTTTCTAGCCGCGACGCCGCCATGAAGGAATCCAGCCGACACGTTGGCTATGATCCGGACAAGTTGAAAGATGTTCGATACCGCGAAATCACCACCGATGGCGCGTGGCTGTACAACGATCAATCGTCAGCCAAGCTCGATCCCTTTCTACAAGGAGAATAACATGGGAAAACGACAGTTTGTTCTGAAAGGAAGTTGGTGTTGGGATCATCACAACGAAGAAATCGCCACCTTCACGATCGAAGGCGACGTGGCGGAGGAAGGCGACAAGGAAAGTCCGATTTACATTGGCAAGCCGCTCAATACGGTAACCTTTCCCCAGTATTTAGACAAACACCGCGACACCATCTTGGACATTGTCAAAAAATTTCGGGCGATGATAAATGGCAATCCCATGAGTAACAGTTTGAGCGACGGAGATGTCGTCACACTGTACGAAATCGCCCCCTATCCCAAAATCGCGCAGGATGCTTTAAAGTCCATCATGATCAAGCTCAACCCTGAGTTTCTTTGCAAAATTGACGCGAAGGGGAACATGGTCACAGGGTGATTTCAAGGAGAACATAATGAACATCGAACTGATTCCGACCTCAATGGCCGACCTGCCCGACATCATGGGCTGGGTCAATGACCCAGACATCACGCACTACTTCGCCCGAATGGGCCACGTCAGCCTTGAACAGGAAAGAGCGTATTTGGAAAAAAACTGGCCAGCGAAACGGACAAACTGTTCACCATCCTCATCGACAACGAATACGCCGGACAGTGCTCGATCAACGAAATCTACTGGCCGGCAAAGAACGGGCGGCTCTTCCTGGTTCTCACGAAAAAGTTTCAGAACCGCCATTTATCCAAGGGCGTTCTCGAAGCTCTGCTCCGGCAGGCGTTCGAAGTCATGCGGCTGCACAAAGTCTGGCTGATCGTGCGCGAGGACAATGAACGCGCGAAGTTCATCTACCAGCGCGCCGGATTTTCCGTCGAAGGCACCCTGCTCGACGAATACTTCGTGAACGACCGATACTACAACATGCTCCGCATGGCCATGCTTGATCGGCAATTCAAGCAGTGGTATCATTAACACACAGCACGAGCATCCTGAACATCAGGGTGCTTTTTTTATTGGAACGTGGTAACATATTCAAGGGCAAAGAGCCCGCTTCCCGTCTCGCCTTCGGCTATCCGAGGCGGACGACTCGATTGATATGGGAGGTCTTATTAAAAATCGGTGTCGAATCGAGGAGAGCAAAGGTCAAAGGGCAAAAACAAATTCAAAAAAAATCAAAGTCAAAAAATTTTTTTAATTTTAAACCTACTTTTGTCCCTTACCCCTTACCCCTTGACCTTTGCCCTTAACTAAAAATTATGGCTTACCTCCAAATCATTCTAATCCTCATCGCGCTCGCAATCCTTGTTTATTTTGTTTTCTTCAAGAAAAAAGAAAACGACGACCAGTCCATCGTCATGATGCAAGAACAATTAAAGGAAATTCGCCAATCGCTTTCCTTGCAACAGAGCGACTTGACGAAACAAATGCAAAGTCAGTACCACCAAAGCTCTCAAATCATCAAGGACGTTACGGAACGGCTAACCAAACTTGACGACACGAACAAGCAAGTCATGGGCTTTGCCGAACAATTGCAGAGTTTGGAAAATATTTTGAAAAACCCGAAACAGCGCGGCATTCTTGGCGAGTATTTCCTCGAAACGCTTCTGAAAAATGTTTTCGCGCCGGGGCAATATCAAATGCAATACAAGTTCAGCGATAACACCATTGTTGACGCCGTGGTTTTCATGAAAGACAAGGTTATTCCGATTGATTCGAAGTTCTCTCTAGAAAATTACAACCGCATTATCGAAGAAAAAGACCAAACGCGACACGAACAGCTGGAACATCAATTCAAAATTGACTTGAAAACGCGCATTGACGAAACGGCCAAATACATTCGCCCCACGGAGAACACCACGGACTTCGCTTTTATGTTCATCCCGTCCGAAGGCATTTACTATGACTTGCTCGTTAACCAAGTCGGCGCCGTAAAAGTCAACACGCGCGACTTGATCGAATACGCGTTCAAAGACAAACACGTAATTATCGTGTCGCCGACATCGTTCTACGCCTATTTGCAAACGGTGATTCAAGGGCTTCGTTACTTGCAAATTGAAGAACAAACGCAAGTCATTCGCAAAAACGTGGAACTGCTCGGCAAGCACTTGCTCGCTTTTGACGAATATATGAAAAAAATGGGCGGCCACCTCGGCACCACGGTCAACGCGTACAACACCGCCTATACCGAACTCAAAAAAATCGACAAAGACGTAATGAAAATCGCGCCGGGATCAGCGCCGGCGGTGGC
The DNA here is from genome assembly GCA_001778275.1 of Candidatus Falkowbacteria bacterium RIFOXYC2_FULL_48_21. Classification (GTDB taxonomy): domain Bacteria; phylum Patescibacteriota; class Patescibacteriia; order UBA11705; family JABHMO01; genus MFGM01. The sequence goes on from MFGM01000013.1 coordinate 16,431, forward strand.
CGTTGTTGATCAACAAAAGTTGGAAAAACCGCAAGCGGAATAACGGGTCATACGAAATTTCGAATTGTACCTGCCCGCATTGCTACGCAAAGCGTTGCAAGCGGGCGAATTTACGAATGATTGGCTGACCGGTTAATGGATAATTCGCACATTCGTACGATTCGTAATTTCGTACCCGCAACCGTACGCAAATCCAAAAACAGCTCCGAATTGTCGGAGCTGTTTGATTCAAAGATAAACGAAATGGAAAACGTCATCCAATTCTTCGTTTGTAAAACCGCGAGCCACGAGCGCCAATTCGATCTCCTGAAAATCTCGGCCGTACTGCGTGTAATAAATTCCATCGTAAAAACCGATTGCCATACTCGCCGCGCCGCGGCCACGCATGATGAGCCGGAAAAAAGCTTTGTTTCTCACCCAGACTCGACGCGCGCGTTCCACCGGCGACAGTAATTCAATTTCAGCGCGGTGATCCATTGACCTACCCCTGACTTATCACAGACCCAGCCCACCGAGCAGTCTCGCGATTTGTTGGGCCAATTCCGCCTCACTCTTTTCCAACGCCTGACGCTCGGCCACGGCCACCGCTTTCTGCTTCTGCACATCGGCCAGCTTGGCCACGGCGGAGTCGTATTCCTCTTTCGCGCGTTCAATCGCCGCGAGACCGGTTTCAATCGCCAGCGTTGCCGCCTGCTGTCCTCCATCGAGCGCCACGACCGCTTCTTCCGCTTCCCGTTTCTGGCGCCGCACGTCGCGCAATTTTGCGGACCGGGTTTGCAATTCGCCGTAACGCCCATTGGTAATGCCCACGTGGACATTCAAAAAAAACTTGCTAACCTCATCAAGGAATACCGGGTTGCCGCCACTGTGCAAGGTCTTGCGAAACTCCATAAAACGTAGCGCTAATTCCTGGCCATTTCTGACGCAGATCGTGTTGACTCCGATCAGATCAATTTTCTGGAGCGCAAAATCTTCCACCAATTTCCCTGCGCAATCAGCGCAGACGTACCCGCCGAGCGTCGTCCTTACCACATTCATCGTATTCGGACAAAAGGCGCACTTGTTCACGTTGCCGATTGCGTCTCCCATGGTCTTTTTTCCTCCGATTGTGCGTTTTTGATTATTATCCATCAAACTCAATACCACGTTTCGACTTTCACTGGACGAAATACCACTCTATTATTAAAATGAACCGCATCGACCACAATTTACCACGTGACCATCGGCTTGTCAAAGATTATCAGAAGCAACATAAAAACACCGGATTGTTCCGGTGTTTTGGAGTTATTTTCCCTCCATCTGTTCGCGCAACAATTTCAGCCGATTTTCGACTGCCGCTTTTTTATCCCGCACCTTGGCCAACTCTACTTCGCAACCACGTTCAAACTCGCTATTCATCTCGTCTCGCGATGTCCAATCTATTTCTACCGGGAAAGAGGCTCGCCAAATTTGTTCTTCTTTGTTTCTTCTTTTAAATTCAACTATCATCGCTTGCCAATCACGTTCATCCACGATTAGTTTGTCCACCGTTTCTTGCGTCAAACTAATCTCTTGCGAAAAATCAATCTTACCGACCTGGCGTACTCTCTCACAAAATCGTCGCCACTTTTCTTCATTCACATTTTCTGTCGAAAAAGGAAACCGGGCATCACGCCATTCATCGACAATAACGATGTGGCCGTCTTCGACTTGCAACATGACCATGCCATCCGGCCGCGCTCCGTTGCCCCACATCATCGCGCGGCAGAGTTCCACACACTCGTCGCAAATGTACACGCCGGGACCAGCGACAAGTTTTTTCACTTCTTTCTGATTTTTACCGCAAAAAGAACACCTCAAGTCTTCCAACTTCCTCATTTATTTCCCCCTTGTTGTCAACGTGCCCACCGAACCGACTTGTTGCAACTTACCACGCGCCACTCCTGTTGTCAATCCACAAGACCAAAACGCCTATTGACATTCATTAAATTAACGACTATTATAGACGCATAATCAATATTTTCAATTATTATGCCAACGACAAAACAGGCGGCCAAGGATTTGCGCAAGAGCATCAAAAAAGCGGCCGTCAACCTAGCCGTTAAAAGCGACATCAAAACCTTGCTCAAAAAAGCGCGCAAAGCGTTGGAGGCCAAGGATACGAAAGCCGAAACGCTGATCAAAGACTTGATAAAAAAATTGGACAAAGCGGCGCAAGCGAAAATGATGAAAAAAAACACTGTGGCCCGCACCAAGTCGAGACTGATGAAAGCGTGGAATAAACTGAACAAAAAATAATTTTACCAATTAAAAACGTCCGTTGATACGGGCGTTTTTGTTATTCAGCACCCGTGACGTTTCTCCTTCTCGTTGGCATTGTCGTTCGCCGCCTTGACGAGGAACAAAGGAAACAGTAATGGGAAATCAATTGCTCTGATTAACAAAATGAATCGTGCCAAAGTGATTTTGGAAGCCGGATGTCAAAAGTAGCGTATTCGGTGCGGTATCCATGATTCGTGCGCCTTTGTTACATGTACCTGTGGCTCGTGCGAACGAAACAGGATGATTGATGATGTGCTCAAGGAGATTTCACCGGACAATTAAGGAGGAGTAGAGACGATGGACAAAGACACAGTCAAGCTCATCGAAAAGATCGACCGCGCCAAACTCCTGCTGGAACAGGCAAAAATTGGTCACCGTTCAAACTGTGATACCAAACTTTTTCCGGACGAAATGAAGCTGTGCGACTGCGGCGCAGCTGAGCACAACTCTTTAATCGGCAAAATTGTGCGTGAACTTTCGTTCGACAAGTAAATCCAATCAAAAAAGCGCCTGCCTCTTTCGCGGCGCTTTTCTTTTTATCAATTTGTCCCTCATGACTTTGGACTTTTACCTATCGACTTTTGACGTGCACCCGCGCTATTCGCGTCATTCGTGACTGCGCCCGCGTTATTCGTGTTAGACCTGCTCCGCGATTCCCCACAGCGCGTGAAATAGGAGCCCGAGCGTGTGCGCGAAAAGCTTGTCCTTGATCACCAGCCAGTCGCTGTTGCCGGCAATGTAAACCATGTCGCGCGCCACCAGCACTTCACAAAGAAAGCCGAACTTGGCTTCCGGTAAAAAACGCAGCTTGAACTTTTCTTCGTCCATGAAGGGCCGCACGCGCAGATCAATCACTTTGTTCCGACCGATGTAAAGGGCGCGAAACTTGCCTGTGGCGTCGATTAAATTGCGAATGTGCGCCTTATTAATGTAGTCGTGAAACTCTTCATAGTTGAAAATGTTGTAAACCTCATCCGCGCGCAACTCTTCGATCTCGCGCCGCACCGCGGATAAGTCCTCCGGATTGTCGTACTTGTAAAAGCGCACGCTCGGCTTGTCTTTGGCCAGATTGTAAATGGACTCCAGCTCGGGCATGATTTTTTCCAGCATTTTTCGGCGCCGGCGGATCTCATTTTCTTTTTGTTCGTAAATGAATTTCAATTTCTCCGGTCGCTCGGCCACGTAAAAAATTTTACCGTTTTTTTCCGCCGCGCTCATGAGCCCGCGGCCGATTAAGTTTTTGATATGCGTGTACGCCGTGGTGCGATTGATTCCGGCTTTGACGGCCAGTTCTTGCACCGAAGCAAAGCCAAGTTGCAATGCGGACAAATAAACTTCAGCCTCTTTGTTTTCAAGGCCGATGGCGAGTAGTTCTTGCGTTAAGGCCATAGGGAAAGTGAGGCGCTACAAGATTACAAGATATACAAGATAACCGCAGTTGAAATCCATGTAGCATTATTAGTAACTATCTGTATATCTGTAAAGTATCTTGTAATCTTGTAGCGCCTTCAATGAAAATACCTTTTTATTATATCAGAACCGCAACCAAGATGTTAGAGGAAACTGACAAAAACGAGCAAAAATTATCCACAGAAAGCTATGACAGAAAGGAGTATAAAGTCAAAATTTTGTTTGCTTTTCATGTTTAAAAATGTTGTAGTGCTCTGGCGTTTTGGCATAAAATTTTTCCACAAAAACTATTCCTTGTTAAATAAAAAGTTCATATAATAACATTGTGAGTTGTATTCTTTGTCAGGCAGGCCATGGTGGCCGGCGCCGATGTTCAAAGGAGGAAAAAAAGAACATGGCGAAAATCAGCAGCAGCATGCAGTCAGTCCAAACGATTCTGTGGTCTCTGTTCTATTCGCAGGTTTATTATGATGAGGAGCAGCAAAAATTGCAGGTTGGGCCGGGCGGACTCGCGGATGGAGATTCGTTGCGCCATCCGTTGAACGAAACAGAACGATTGCAAAAGATGCAAAATGGACCGGGCGGGTTGTGTAACAAAGTGGTGCCGACAAATTCACCGGCTGAAACCGTTGAGTTGATAGCGGCCGCAATGGTGGGGGATGAAATTTTCCGACAAAAGGCGCAGGCCGCGTTTGATGAAGGGCAAGAAAAAGAAGAAGACAAGTTTGCCGCTTGAAATTTCACGCTACAGGCACTCACCGCGTTGAGGGCCTGTTTTCGTTTGGAAAATAGAAATAGAAAATTAGAAATTAGGGTTGGCTTATAAGGTTAATCGCAATAATTAAACATATTAGCCAACCCTAATTTCTAGTTTCTCATTACAAAAAAGACCCGGCGCAATGCGCGCGAGTCTTGTGTTGTGTTTTAGCGAGTTTCGAGATTGCGGATCAATTCCGCCAGCCGCATCTTGATCGAGCGCGGCATCCTGTTCGGTTCCATGTCCGCGAACTGCCGTAGTTTGTCGATCGACGCCGGAATGAAGTCCTTGCTGAAATGCGACATCTCGAGCGCATTGGACAAAACGCTCACCTTGGTGAAGATGTGGTCATCAAACGTTTCACGTCGCTGGAGTCTGGGCGAGTGGAGCATCTCCTCCGCCGCCTCCACCAGCAACCGGAAACAGATTTCGTGGGTGTTGTTTTTTGGATCTTTCTTGTTTTCCTTCATTGTTCCCTCCTTAGTGTCAAACAAAGTCCTTCTTCTTCGGCGATGCCTTCAAGCTCCGGGAATAGAATAACGTTATAATGGCCGCCGAAAGTATTGATGTATAACTGGAGGCGCTGGTCAATCTCGTGAAAAAGATTTTTCAATTCTTCATTTACTTTGCTGATCAAGTCCTCTGGGGGAATTGTGCACGTTATCATCAATCGTATCGACGCGGCGTTGACCGTTTCAGCGATTGGTATGGACAGCGTTACTTTTTTCGGTTTAAACATGGGGTCAAGGCGTTGTCCTATCCTTGCCGCAAATTCGGTGGCAATCAGCTTGGCCACAGCCTCCGCAAGCGAGTTGAGCAACTCTTGTCTTTGATCAAATTCGTCGAAATGCCCCTTGATTAATCGTTGGATTTGCTGTCTGTCCGTCAATCCTTGAGTTGCGTCTTTTTCGCTCATGTGCCCTCCTTTGTGAATGGATAGCTGAAAAAAGCTTAGCAAGCCACATGATTCTTGTCAATGCCGTCGCATCGATTCGCCTTCATCTTTCCAGGGTAATTTCGGCTTCAGCGGCGCAAACGATCGGCGATGAATATCGCACGGACCAAACCGTGCAATGCGCGCAAGATGAAGTTTCGTGCCATAACCCTTGTGTTGATCAAAGCCGTAATCCGGGTAACGGCGATGAAACGCCTCCATCATGCGATCGCGAAAAACCTTGGCAATGATTGACGCGGCGGCTACGGAAATGATTTTTGCATCACCGTCAATAATCAGCTCAAAGGACGTTTCAAAATAAAGTTTGGCCATGTAATCGGAAAGAATATAATTCGGTTTGATCGGCAAATGTTTCCATGCGCGCTTCATGGCGATTTTGTTGGCAAAGCTTAGTCCATGCTTGTCAATTTCATAACTTGACGCCACGCCCACCGCCCAGCACCGCGCCCCGTGAACAATTTGTTCGTACGCTTTCAACCGTTTCGCGCCTTTGAGCAACTTTGAATCATTGATCAAATCAAAAAAATCATTCTTGGTCGGATCAAGAATCACCGCGCCCGCCACGAGCGGCCCGGCGAGAGGGCCGCGGCCGGCTTCGTCAATCCCGCAAATAAAATGAAAGCCACGTGTGATTAGATTTTGTTCGTAGGAATAGTCCATATCCTTCTTTATTTATCATACTTTCCGCTCGCAGACACTCCCGCTTGCCACGCCAATGCATGCAATCCCTTTAAAAGATTCGCCAAGGCTGTACTTTCAATAACTACTCCCATTTCTGTTGGTTTATGAAGCGCCATCACCACTTTATTTTCGTAGATATTAATTTCGCCGCCAAATTCTTCAATCCCGGGTAATTGCTCGCGCTTTATCCAACGGTATTCCGTGTACTTGAACGAGCCCTGGTAATGCTTCATCCACTCGCGTCCGGCCGGCGTGTCAAGCAGTAAAAACTTTTCGTGAATTTTTCTTTTACCGCGTTCGCGATTATAATTTTCTCCCCAGCCTTTGAACTCCGTCTGCGCCCAGCCCTCCGCGTCAAGAATGGAAAGAATTTCCGTTTTTGATTCCAATGTTTCATCGAAAATACGCTTCACTCCTTCCACTCCTTGCTGATATCGAATAGTCGGCTTCTCTGCCACTTTAAACAATGAAATCAATTCCGGCAAGCCGTCTTCCACGTCTTTGAGCTTGCGCTCCCACGCGTTCTTCTTGTTCTTCACGAACTGCAACAGACGTTGCGGATGTTCCGCCGTAAACACGCGTCGCGCGCCGGCGCTCGCGCTTTCGTCCACCAGTCCGTAAACGCCAAGTTTCTGCAAAATATGATAACCCAGCGTGCGCGTGATGGCCGCTTTTTTCGTTATCTCGCTCACGGTGGACGGTCCGAGTTGAAGAAGCGCCAGATAAACTTTGGTTTCGGTTTCGTCGAGGCCGGATTTGGTTAGTAATTCTTGGAGGGGCATAGCGAATTAAGAGAATTAAGCGAATTGAGAAGAGAATGAGAATTGAGCGAATTGAACAGTTCCGCGACCTGATAATCAGATAACCATCACAGTCAGCCCCGCTCGCGGGGCTTTGCTGATTAGCCTGGCCGTTGCACGGCCAGGCGCCCCGGGCAAAGTGCTTGCCCTCTTCCCAATAATATCACGACAGCCGAATTGTGTCAATCTTGTTTTACAGCAATAACAATATCCCATATTTCATTGTAATT
>MFGM01000014.1:0-13475 GCA_001778275.1 Candidatus Falkowbacteria bacterium RIFOXYC2_FULL_48_21
CCTAAAAGGCGAAAAAGACATTTCTGATGGATAGGGAGAGAGTCGTTGCCGCAAACAATCGTCGCCCTACGTCAATTTTAGTCCTTTTATAGCGATTGTCAAATTTATTAACATAGCTATTGACAAGTAATTTTGCATGGATTATACTGTGGATAATTATATGCTTGGTAAATTTATTTTAGAACAGCGCAAACAGCACTGTCTAACGCAAGATTTTTTGGCGTCCGAGATCGGCGTTTCTCGTCCGACCTATGTTCAGATAGAACAAGGCGGACGAGATTTGACTATCACCGAAGCCAGGAAGCTGGCGGATATTTTTGGTATTGTTTTTGACGATTTCGTACAAGGCAAAGAAAGCCCATCTCCAATAATAGAGCTGGAAAAACAAACAATACCTAAAAAAATAAAACAAGGGATGAGAATTTCCGTGCCACAAGAAAATATTATAAAACTTAAGGAAACGCTTTTATATGTTTTAGAGAAAATTGGCGCGTTGCCAAACGTTGGTGAAGCGGTGATTTGCAAGATTTTATACTTTATTGATTTTGATTATTACGAAAAATATGAAGAACAGCTGATTGGCGCGACATATATTAAAAATCATTATGGGCCTACGCCGGCGGCTTTTACTGAAATTGTCAAACAAATGGAGCGTGATGGTGACTTAGTCTCAGTGGTAAAAAAATATTTTCAGTATGACCAAAAGAAATATTTACCACGGAGAAGGGCCGATTTGTCTGTTTTTACTGCTCGCGAAAAGGAATTAATTGACACGGAGATAGAAAGATTTAAGGATTTTAACGCAGATAAAATAAAAGAATATTCGCACAAGGATGTGCCGTGGATTGGCGCAAAAGATTTGCAGCCGATAAGTTATGAGGCGGTTTTTTGCCGAACACCGGAATTCTCCGTAAGACAATATGACGATAAATTATAATCAAACCGCCGAATTCGCGCGCGATCTTAAAAAACTCCTAAAAAAATTCCCATCCTTAGAAGAAGATTTGGAAATTGCCAAGCAATACCGCATTGAATTATATCATTTGCAAAATATTGATAGCAGAAGTATTTTTAAAATAGACAACGCGGGTAATGATGCAAGTTTGCAATTTTTCAAAATCAAAAAATTTCAATGCAAAAGTCTGAAGGGGCGAGGTTCAAAAAGCGGAATACGAGTTATTTATGCGTTTCATTGTGGAAAGTATAGGGTGGATTTCATCGAGATATATTTCAAGGGCGAGAAGGAAAACGAAGTCGAAGATAGAATTAAAAAGTATTTGAAAAATTTTTGAGCGATGAATCAATAAGGTTGGCACGAAGTTAGGCGTCGGCGGAAAAGCATTCTTTCTCCTTTGGGGTTGAGACATAAAAACGGTAATCATTCCGCTTTTTTGTTTATTCCTGTTATAATGGAGCATATGAGAAAAAACCTCCAAATTATCAAAGACACTGTCCGCGCCATGGGTGGTACCATCGAGGAATTTCTACCCGAGCGCGGTTGTTTTTACGTTAACGTCATGGGCAAGCGCATTTTGCTCGAGGGCGATATTTCGATCACGAGGCAATCCTTTGTCAGCCGACAGTTGACCCGATGCAAGGACATTACGCATAAACTGCTTGTGGCCCACGGTTTGCCAACGCCTCAAACAAGATATTTCTACAACAAAAGTTATAATCGATTGACCGCGGCGAAACAGCTCCGCTCGCTCCGCTATCCGATCATTATCAAAGACGCCACCGGCTCCAACAGCCGCGGAATTTTTCCCTTTGTTAAAGACGTTGGAGAAGCAATGGTGATTATTGCAAAAGAGTTGCCAAACTATCGCAGTATGATCGCGCAGACTATGGTTTTCGGCCGGGAATATCGGATTTTGGTTTTGGGCGAACGGGTAATCGCCGCCCTTGAAATGGTGCCGCCGTATGTGCGTGGCGATGGAAGCTCATCCGTTCGTGAACTTATTCGAAAAAAGCAAAAGACCACCGCGCAAAGAACGGCTTTTGATAAAAAGTTAAGCCAGATTTTAAACGACCAAGGCGTGGCGTTGAACGATATTCTTCCCGTGTGTCGCGTGATTTATTTTAAAAAGAGTTGTTTGGCGGAGAGCGGAGAAACGCGCGATGTGACCGGTTTTGTTCATAAAGAAGTTGGCAAAATTTGTGTGGCCGCTTCGAAAATTGTTGGTAAACAGCTTACCGGGATCGACGTGATTTGTCGCGACATTACCCAGTCTCCAACGGCCAAGTCGTTCAATATATTGGAAATCAACGGCAAGCCGGATTTGTACATGCATCACCATCCGGATTACGGAAAATCCCAAAACGTTGTTAAAAAGGTGATTGAGTTTATGGCCGCAGTCGCAAATTAGTGCTTGATTGTGCAGGATGAAAAAAATTTGGTCAACGAGTAAATACCTGAACTGTGTTTTTTTAGTTTTGTGATATAATCACAGGGATTCCGAAAAAAATGGTTAACTATAGCGATAATAATCATAATTTTAAAAGAAATGAAAAAAAGTTTATTGGTTTTAACGGTATTTTTAGTGCTTATTGCCTTTACGCCACCGGTCAAAGCCGACAATCTGCCCCAAAAATTAAAAGGCAAAATTCTTCTTCAAGTGGAAAATAAAGGAGCGGCTTGGTATGTAAACCCGGCCGACGTAAAAAGATATTCCATGGGAAAACCGGATGAAGCTTTTAGTTTAATGCGTCAGCTCGGAGTGGGGATCAGCAATGCTAATTTAATCAAGATACCGGTTGCCAATGCCAACTTTGACGGACCGGACAGTGACGGAGACGGGCTTTCGGACGCGATTGAGGAGTCAATCGGATCGGATAAAAATAAAGTTGATACTGATGGTGATGGGTATCAAGATAAAGATGAATTTTTAAATGGTTATCGGCCAGTTTTTAAAGGTGGAGACAAGAGCATTGATATTGATTTTGCCAAAAAACAGTACGGGAAGATTTTTATTCAAGTGGAGTCAAAAGGGGAGGCGTGGTATGTAAATCCCGCCGATGGTAAGCGATATTTTCTGCGGAGGCCGGATGATGCTTTTTCGATTATGAAAAAGTTAGGGTTGGGTATTTCCAACAATGACTTAAAGAAAATTTCCGTGAAGAATTCAGCCTTGCCTGATACGAAAAAACAAACCACATTGCCGCAAGGAGCGGCCAAGATTCAATTCATTAATGTGGTAACCGGCAAAGCGGTGCCCGGACATACGATTTATTGTTCCGGGTGTTCCGATGTCAGTATGCAAAATCAGGCGGAAAGCGATATTAACGGCGAAGTAACTTTGAAACCTGTTAGCAACGCCACCGCGACCGTGGGAAAGGTGCGCACTGATTGGCATAATTATGACACGATTACAAACATCAAACTCGGCGAAACAAGAAAAATCACCATGACGCCTCAAGCCATCGGATCGGGCGATGAGATATATTTTCCCGAGACAACATATACCAATAATGCCAAGAATAAGACGCAATTGCATATTGTTTATAAAGACATGAACGGCAAGCCGATAGCGAAGCGGTTTGTGTACGCTACCGGGCCAATCGATATTAATCGAGTGAACGTTAATGGTCTGACGGACACAAACGGTAAGACGATAATAGATTTACCGATAAATGGCGCTTATCGAATTTCTATATCAGACGAGGTCGGCGCGACAACGATTCAGAGATTTTTTCAAATTGAAGCCCCAACCGGATATAATGTTCAGCTAGACTTAGATTTCAGCAAACTGGATCAAATGATTAGCGGGACAAAGTCCTTGAGCAAGAGTTATCAGGAAGGCGGTATGATATTGATTTGCGTCAGGGAAAAGGGAACAAACAAGCCGATGTATTCAAGCATTTTAATTCCATACACGAACACAATTATTACCGCCACTACGAAACACGATAATGACATTTGCGTGCCGGTACCAAAATCATATGAGACTGTCGGTGTTCCGGCTAACGGGCTTCATAAAGGTCATCCTGATGTGTCAACGTCCGGAGCCGACAAAGATGGAATCTTGTATTTGTATGTAACGGCGAATGATTAACATAACGTTTATGTCATCAAAAGACTTTCCACCCAGTCAAAAATCCGGTGAAACAACGCCGGAGGTTATCCCAACAAAGGATCAGGTTTTTGCCGTTTTGAAGCGCTTTTTGGAAGGAAGGGGGTTCTCGGAAGTCCGAACGCGCACGGATGAAAAAGGGCTTTATTTGTGGGATGTCAAAATCAAAAAGGAAGACGGCGAAGAGGAATATTCTTATATGCGTAAGGGACGTTATCCCGAAGGCGAGGCATCGAAGACGGCCATTCATGTCATGTTTTACGATGCGGACGGAATGCCGACCCCCGGAGATGAGGTGGCACGACTGGTAGCAGGTGAGTGGCGTTTTTTTGATGTTAATGGGAAAATTAAAAAATAATATGCCAGTCAAGCGAATTTCTTTTCGTAAGTGATTCTTGGTTTGGTGGAGAGGTAAGCAGTTCGCACGAAAAATATGGACATCATTTCCCATGGCCTTTGGGGCGGCATCGCGTTTGGGCGAAAAACCAAACGATTATTTTGGTGGTCGTTCCTGATCGGCGTAGCGCCGGATTTGTTGTCTTTTGGCCTATATTCCGCGGCCAACATTCTCGGCTTGGTATCCGGGCCGGACTGGAAACTTGGGTCGATTGACCCTTTGGCGTTTCCGATAGCCATTTATAAGCTTTACAACATTACGCATAGTTTAGTGATTTTTGCCTTGGTGTTCGGATTAGTTTGGTTCTTGAGACGTAAACCTTTTCTTCCCATTTTGGCATGGGGGTTGCATATTTTAGTGGACATTCCAACCCACTCCACAGCCTTTTTCCCTACGCCGTTTCTTTGGCCTATATCAAATTTCACCGTCAACGGCGTCAGTTGGGGGCAACCCATAATATTTTTTCCGGACATAATTTTTCTCACGGTTGTGTATTTATTGTGGTGGAGAAGTAAAAGGCTGGGAAAAACAACTTAATTTGTGTTGGCCGCGCGGTTTTACGACCGGGTGGTTTTTGTTTTCAAAAATTGGTATAATACTAGCGAATTAAATCATCAATATGCCCATAGAAAAACTCGACCGTGTTGAAATAAAAGTGAAATATCCGGAAATTCATCATGAAACGGAAATTACCGTGCCGGAAGGCGCGCTCGTGTTGATGATTGGTCCGCCGGCATCGGGAAAGAGTACGTTTTCCGAGAAACATTTTCCGCTTGAAAGCGTGGTTTCGACCGATGGTTTGCGCGCGGAGATCACGAACAATCCGGGCAATGAAGTCATGTCCGCCCCGGCTTTTGCGTCCGCGAAAAATTTAGTTGAGGCGCGATTGCGGCAAGGGCGGATAGCCGTGGTGGACGCGATGAATTTGAATATCAATTCGCGCCGCGCATTTTTGGATTTGGCCAAGCAGTTGAAAGTCAGAGTGATTGGCGTGCATCTGGATTACCATCAAGAAACATTGCTGGATCGCGATGCCAAAAGAGACAAGCGAGTCGGAGGAGAGGTCATTACTTTTAAAGCGCAAAATAAGCTGGACGTGGATTTGCTTTATCACGACGGAAAAATCAATGATATTTTCGTGGTTGGCGAAGATACGCCGGCGGTAACCGTTAACCTCCCGGAAAAAGAAAAGCAGGCCATGCAAGAAGATCGAGATTTTTATTATGCGACAAACCGGGCGGAAAAGGATGTGTTCGCGTATTTGAAAAAATATAAGGAAAGACTGAAAGAAGAGGATCTTCCGCGGGTTAAAGTTGAGCCCGGCACGATTAATTTTATCAAGGATAGCGCCGGTGCGCGCGAGTTTTTGCAAAACAATACCACCGGATCGCAAGTGTTGGACTTGGATTTTTTGGCGCGGCGGTTGGCTACGGGCATTGATGATCCGCTCGTGGCGGACACGGCAGAACGGCTTTTGAAGTATAGACAAAAATTGAATTTGGTCAGTTTCGTGTTGGCCTCGGAGAGCGCGGTGATCGCTTTGCAAGCGCTGGAAACAAAAATGAAAGCGCGCGAAGCGCGGATCGAGTCGGTGACGATGGATCAGCGCGAGTTGAAGAGTGCCGTGCTGGAAATTAAGCGCGATGAATTGACAGATGAGTCGCTACTGATTCTCGGTGATGTGCACGGTTGCCTCGTGGCGATGCGCGAAATGGGTAAGCTTATCCGCCGAGAAAGAGAAGAAAGGCCAGATGCCCCCCGGCGCAAGATGGTTTTGATTGGCGATGTGCCGGATCGCGGTGCTTACAGCGCGCAGACGGTCATGTATGCCTCGTCAATGGTTAGCCGCGGCGAAGCGATTTGGATTTTGGGCAATCATGACGTGAATTTACGCAGCGGGTTGAATTTGATTGTGAAAAATTTTGAAGCTTCGGGAAAAACGTGGAATGATTGGGTGCGTGATGACTTTTCCGATGACATGATGGCGGGCGTGGTTCGTTCGCGAAATACCAGAAAAACGATTCGAGAAATGTTAAAGTTCGTGAACGTGATTGACAAAGGCACGCTCAAGAAAAAGGACGAGCGGCCGAGATTGCAAGAGCATGTTTTGAAACGGATTGTGCGCGTCTTAAATGCCGCGCCCGTTTATAAGGAGTGGCGACATCTAATCGCCGTGCATGCCTCGATGCTCCGCGTGCCAAAAGTTGGCGAGGAATTGAGCGAAGAAGAACGTAAAAAGTTCACGCACGGAATTAAATCATATGTCGGTGGCATGGCGGACACTTTGAAGATTCGTAACGTGGCGGCCAAGGATCCGGATCGGATTTTGGTCGGCGGCCACACGCATGATCGCGGCCGCACGGTGGATGTGCGTTCGGGTACGGTCGGCCTCGATGACACCGGGCCGGAATTGCACGGCATGTTTTATCCGGAAATGAAATATGTGTCATTTACCGAGCCGTATATTTTGCATCTGACCCGCCTGACGGAAAATCCGGAATTGCCAGAGGGGCCGGAGTTGTGGGAGTTGATCAATTTTTTGGAAGGACAGATGATGGTAAAAATCAATCACGGTCAGCCGGGCGGTGCGTTGCAAGACTTGGCCGTGGTCAGCTACGATGAAATGGCCGAAGTGAAAAAGTTGTGGGATTATTATCCGGCATTGCGCAACTTTCGTGGTTTGATTGTGGACAAGCAAGGCAAAATCATCGCCCGACCGTTCAAAAAAACGCACAAGGCCGGCGTGGAGATTCCGCTTGAAAAAATCAATATTATTCCGGAAAAAGTGTTTGAAAAAGCCAATGGCTCGCTTGGCGTTTGTTATTTTTACGGAGGGCAGTGGCGCATCGCCACCAAGTTCAGTCTGTACAACGAGCAGTACACGGTGCCGGCGCAAAAAATGCTTGATAACATGAATACCAAGGCGCTCAATCCGGCAAATACGTACTTATTTGAAATAATTTTCCCCACCGACCCGCACATTGTCGATTACAAAGGCAAGCAAGCGCTGGTGCTTTTGAACGCCAATCGGACGGCGGATGGCGCTTATTTGCCGTGGGACGAGGTGGCGAAAACGGCCGTTGCGCTTGGCACGCGCACGGCGGAAGATTTGACGGATAAATTCAAGGGTATGACGATCGCGGAGATTTATAAGCACGCGCAAACAGAAGGGAGTTTGTCTAATTTGGAAGGCCTGATGGCTATATACAAAGATGATACAACCGGTGAGCAAGTGACGGTTAAAGTGAAAGCGATTGAATATGACAATAAGAAATACGTGCGCGATCATTTGCGCTGGGACAAAATGTTTGAAAAATTTGATTGGCAAACATTGACTCTGTCGCCGGATGAAGCGGAGATGTTTCTCGGCTACAAGCGAGACAGCGTGTTCGTGCAGGAAGCGCTCCATGCGCGGCTCGGCTGGATTCGCGACGCGTACGCGGAGTTGGAGCAAAACTTTTTTCGCCGCAATGATCAATGGTTGCAAGAAGCGCGGGTGATTTTTGCGACAGCGATAGCGCAAGGAAAAAAGGTGAAAGAAGCTTCGGACATGGCGGTGAAAACGATTGTGCCGAAGTTGGTTCAGGCGACGGACATGGAGCGCGGAGCGGTGCTAGGCTTTATCCGCGATCGTTTGAACGGACGCGAACCGAAGTTGGTAAAGTTTTTTCAAGATATTATCGTTGCTCGCGTGGAAAAAGAACAAAAAAAGCGCGGTAATGCGGCGTACTGGCTGGTGCCCGATTCGCCCGACGGTAGTCGCGGCGAGCCGGAAGAAAAGGCTAAATAATAATTCGTTATGGATAAGAAGATTGATGTTTTAGTAATCGGCGGCGGACCGGCTGGTATAATTGCGGCGGGAAAGGCGGCCGAGAACGGCGCGCGCGTTGTTTTGGTTGAAAAGAACGCCGACCTCGGCGTGAAGTTGTTGTTGACCGGCCACGGCCGTTGTAACCTGACAAACACGGAAATACAGTCCGGCAATTTGGTTGAGAAGTATGGCAAGAACGGTCGATTTTTGTTTTCCGCCCTTCAACATTTCGGGCCGGCGGAAGTAATTGAGTTTTTTGAAAGTCGGGGAGTGAAAACCAAAGTGGAAGAAAACGGGCGGGTTTTTCCTGTTAGCGATAAGGCGCAGGACGTGTTGAACGCATTGAAAAAATACTTGGTGGAAAATAAAGTTGAGATTCTGTTTGACGCGCGCGTTGGAAAGATCATTGCCAAGGGGAAGCGACTTGAAAAAATCGTGCTGGCCGATGGCCGTGAACTGCATGCGGAAAAATATATTATTTGCACCGGCGGCAAAGCCTGGCCGCAAACCGGTTCGACCGGAGATGCTTGTGCGTGGTTGAAAGGGCTTGGCCACACGATTGTGGAACCGGCTCCTGCGCTGGCGCCGATCGTTTGCTCGATAGAAGGAGAACGCTCCCATGCTCCAGTGTATGGGAGTGCGCGCGGCTCGGGTGTTTGCGCGGTTGAAAATTTTAAGTCGCTCGAGGGCGTGAGTTTGCGCGCCGTGGGGTTGAAAGTTTTTCAGAACAACAAGAAACAGACCGGTCGTGTTGGCGACGTTGTGTTCACAGCAAACGGCATGAGCGGGCCGGCCGTGTTTGGCGTTTGCAAAGAGCTTGGCAAGTTGTTGAAAACAGGCAAAGTGGAATTGCGTCTTGATCTTGCTCCCGACTTAATCGTTGAAGCGCTGGATCGACGACTGGAACAGCTATTGCGTGAAGGCGGAAACAAGATGATAAAAAATATTTTAAATATTGTTCCGGCGCGATTGGCGTTGGCGATTTTGGACTTGGCGGAGATTAACCCGGATAAAAAAGCGAACGCGATCTCGCGTGGAGAACGCAAAGTGCTGGCACGTTTAATCAAAGAATTTCCTTTACAAGTGAAAAGCGTTTGCGGTTTTGATCAGGCGATGGTGACGAGCGGCGGCGTTGATTTGCATGAAGTTGACCCGCGCACCATGCGGTCGAAAATTATTGAAAATTTATATTTTGCCGGCGAGATTTTGGATTTGGACGGGCCGACGGGAGGGTATAATTTGCAGATTTGTTGGAGTACGGGGAGAATCGCAGGCGCGAAATAACGCCCGCTTCGACGCGAGGCGAGCTAAACCTTACGAAAAACCACGCTAAATTATCCACGGGGCGATTATGAAAAGGGTGATAAAGCGGTATATTTAGAACATCTGTAAGTATAATTTTTGATAATCAAGGGGCTTATGAATCGCAACAAAATTATCGGTGTGATTTCGTATGTAGTGGGTATTTTGATAATTTTAAGTTTTCTTGTTTCATGGGGAATTCTGGGAGTGAAAGGCTGGGATGCGCTCACCGATTATTTGGGGTCGGCACGCGGAAAAGTGGAGGGGAAAATCGAAGCGGCCGTTTGCGCCGCGAGCAATGGATTTTTTGCGGCAGATGGCACCTGTTATAAAGCAATAACGCCGGAACCGGTCAATGCGGTGTGCCAAGAGTGGGGAAAAACAATGAAAGACCGCAAAAATAAAATTGACAAATCGGTCGAGTATTTGAACAAAGTGATAACTGTGGATCAGCGGCTGGCACTTGATTTGTGGGAGGATTTTTTTGCGCGCGAAGATCAAGGTTATTATGCTCAACATATTATGCCGGTTTGGATCGAAGAGGAGTCGGTGACAGTGCAAGACACGGTATATCAGGTGTTTCACGTCAGCTATAGCGTGAAAATGGGCGAGTGGTATTATCACGAGGTGGGCAATTTTAACGGTGACACCGATTCCAACCTGGTGGCGATTAGAAAGGATCAGCGCGACTTGTTCCTCGAAGCGTTGAAAAATAAAAAAATCACCGCCGATCAATTGAAGCTGGTTAATGACAAAGAGCGGTTTGAGATGAAGAAAAAGTTTTTTGATCAATTAACCGACGTGGCCGACGAAGCGCATCTTTTGGCCGCGTTGCCCGGTTTTGACGGCTTGGTGGCGGTGCAACGGTATCCGTTTACCGGCGATAGCCTTACTTGCGCCAAGGTGGTCTCCACTTTGCGCCAATGCGACCCGAACGTGAAGTTTGACGGCCTGCATTACGGGCTTTTGGACTATGGAATCAATCAAGTCATGCAAGGCATCCCAAAGCAGAATTATTCGCTGACTGATAATGTTTGGTTTGCCGCCAGCTCGGATTTATCCACCGGGCGACTGTCCGATTGCCATGAGGCGGTATTGGACGCGACGAGCGGACAGTTAAGTTGCCGGCCGGTTGAGTGCGATCAGTCCGATTGGTACGTGTTTTAATAATGTTAATTGATTAAAAGAAAGTTTATGTTTTTTCTTCAGTTATTGATTCCCGTTGCCAATGCGTTCACGGAAACCTCGGCGCAGCCGATGGTTGAGTCATTCGGGTTTGCGCCGTATGATCCGTTTGATAATTTGATGCGGTTATGGTTTTGGGCGGTATTATTGATTATCGCTCCAATTGTTTGTTTTTTCGTGGCCAAGTCGCAAGCCAAGAAAATGGCGGTGGATGTCGCATTTTCGGCCATGCGGCAATTTTTCCGCCTATTAGTAAAATTATTGGTCGCAACCTTTTTGTGTTCTTTTCTTTTTATTGTTGTTGACAGGCTGGTCGATTTTTTCCACAATTCCCGTTCGTTGGCGATTGACCTGTATGATTTGAAATATTTTGTCGGTCGGTTTTACATCATTTTTTCCACCGGCTGTTTCTCGGCCGGGGCGGCGCTTTTGCTTTATGTGAGAAAGAACGCAAGGATTTTTTTGATCGCCATCCCATTGATATTGATTTTTGTAGCCATGGTTATCTTTGCCTTTATTAACTCTTTATAAATAACCCAAAACTATGCTTTTGGCACAGATTTCCGGCATCATCATGGTCTTGCTCATGATTGCCGCGTTCGTGTTTTGGTTGATCGCACTCATTCAGACGATCGCCAGACATGATTTGAAAAACAGCAAGGTGCTCTGGATTTTGCTTCTCATCTTCGTCGCGCCGATCGGCATCATCGCGTACGGTTTTGCGGAAAATCGTAAGTGGCTCGGTTGGGTGGGTGTGGCGATGATTGTGCTCTCGATTGCGTATCCGATTGTGACGTATGTGGGCATGATGTCAGCGGCGCAATAAATTTACTGGAAAGAGCTTGGCTAAAAGGCTGAGCTCTTTTGTTTTTTGCACGTAATCATTATTCAGACTGACCAAGCGAGAACTATATGATTGAGCTTGCATGCACCTTGTTAAAACAAGGCGAAATATTCTGCTGTCTCGAAATATGTTCTGCTTGGCAAAAAATACGATTCATTGTATAATTGCCGCATAATCCCGAAAAGGAATTAATTAAAGTGCATATAAATTATGTCATCGCCCAAAAATATCATTGAGACATCCGGTAATAGTTTTCAAATTCCGAATGAAGTTAAAATCGGTGACTTTGTTGTGGCAAGGTTTAAAAATTCAGTATGGGCAGACCAGCTTCCTTGGGAAGATTGGCATCACGTTGGCCTGATTTCTCAAATCGCGCCGTTGAAGATTGTCGAGGTCAGCGGTATCCTTCTGCAAAAGCAAGATAAAAAGAATGGAGAAAAAGAGGTTCGCGAGGGTGTCGTTGAGTATGAGATGAAGAAACAAAGGATAATTACGTTGCCGAATGGTACGGAAAACACAAATGCGAATTTATGGCTTTTGGATGACTTGATAGAAGCGGCTTGGTTGAGGCCGATTTTACCGAATCCAATTCGAGAAATTGATGCGTGGTATGTGCCGTGGTGCAAGAGAAATGTTATCAGTGAGAATGAAGCGCGTAAACGTGCGGTTGCATATGCGCGCAAACAGCTTGGCGAGCCATATAGTATTGCAGTAACTAAGTGGACTGAATCAAAATGGTATTGTTCCTTATTGATATATAAAAGCTACTCGCGAGCGGTGACCGGAATGTATTTGGAAACGTATGGCCAGCCGTATGATGTAAAAGCCGGTCCAATGGTAACGCCGGAAGATTTAGTTGATAGTCCGAGAAGTCAACTATACTTTTCGTGGAAAAAGGCGGTATGATTGTATATAAGAAAAAAATTTGGGTGAGCCTAATTGGCACGCTTTTATTGTTGGTCGCGCTTTTGTTTTTGAACTCAAGAGTTAAACCGCAAATGGACGCGGCCATTATAAAGGAAAGTGCTTTTATTAATTATCCGGCGGAGTACAATTACAGACAGTCCGTAAATGATTGCGGACCTTTTAATGTCGCCGCCGTAATAAGAGCTTTGATCGGTAAAAACGTGGATTCCGCGGCATTGGCTCACAAAATCGGTTGGCGTCTTGCCAACGGTTACACCTTGCCTTGGGGGCTTGAAAGTCAAATAAGATCGCACGGTATTAATATAGCAAAACCCCACTTTGGAGTTTTGTCGGATGATGAAAAGATTACGCTTGTCCGTGGATATCTTTCCATGGGCAGGCCGATCGTTATCCTTGGCGAACGGGATAATTATGAACACTATGTCACCATATTGGGGTTCGCGTCAGACATGGATCAGTATTTCATATATGATAGTATTCAAGCGCCTTCGCATGAAAATCCGGAATTGACAACGGATGACAACGATTTTTTACCCGGAAATAAAATCATGAAATCACGGGAGTTGCTCGATTTTTGGCGTGGCGGAGGCATGTATGGGTTTTGGGAATGGTATGGACTGGTCGCGGGTTTATGACGAAAAAAAACGTGAAGATTTAACAATCGCGCTTCCGCTTGTATTAATTTTTGCGGCCACAGCTGTCTTTGGCTTTTATTCTCTTTTAGGGTCTAATACCCAGCGGCTCTGCCGCGAAATTCAAATAATCCGATACCTCGTCGGCTTGCAGCGAGGTAGTTCATTAATTTAAATAACCCGAAAATTATGCTTTTCGCCCAGATTTCCGGTATCATCATGGTCTTGCTCATGATTGCCGCGTTCGTGTTTTGGTTGATCGCACTCATTCAGACGATCGCCAGACATGATTTGAAAAACAGCAAGG
>MFGM01000014.1:13493-17225 GCA_001778275.1 Candidatus Falkowbacteria bacterium RIFOXYC2_FULL_48_21
AACAGCAAGGTGCTCTGGATTTTGCTTCTCATCTTCGTCGCGCCGATCGGCATCATCGCGTACGGTTTTGCGGAAAATCGTAAGTGGCTCGGCTGGGTGGGTGTGGCGATGATTGTGCTCTCGATTGCGTATCCGATTGTGACGTATGTGGGCATGATGTCCGCCGCATAGTAATTGAGGTTTTATAGAAAAAACTCGGTTCAGGCCGAGTTTTTTCGTGGCAGTTGCCAGTGGTATTGTTTCTGTGATATATTGTAGTTGAAGACGTATAGGTTAACTTTATATGCCCCCAGCAAATTTTACAAGATGTGAAGAATTAGCAAATGAATTGCTAGAAAAATATGCGATAACCGAACCGGTTGTTAATGTTTTTGAAGTTGCGAAAGGAGAAGGATTGGAATTACAATTTGTTAAAATGCCAAAGGCGTTGGAATCTGTCGCAGGGTTTTTGGATATAGACAAGAAAATTATCTTTGTAAATAATGATGATCCGGTCAATAGACAGACTTTTACCGTGGCGCATGAATTGGGACATTTTAAGCTGGGGCACAAGCCCGATGAGTATAGTGTGTTATTGCGGCGAACAATTATCAATGGCACATATAGTCCGGTTGAACAAGAAGCTAATTGCTTTGCCGCAAATCTTTTGGTTCCCGAAAACATGATGGAAGAGGTAAAGGAAAAATATAAAATCACCACGAATGAAACTGCATTATTGGCAAAAATGTTTGGAGTTTCAAGTGAGATGATGGAGTTTAGAATAAAAAGGTTGAATTATGGCAAATGTAACGGTTGCTGAAGCAACGGAAATTTTAGGAAAGTTGCCAGCATTGCCGGCGGCCGGCGCTGCTTTGGAACAAAAAAGAAAATTTCGTCAATTAGAAAGAGAAAAGACCGAAGCGGAAATTTTGGCAAAGGAAAGGCTTGATATCATGGCCATGAGGAGAATGTGGTCTAAATGGCTGTTGTTTGTAATTATTTCGATTGTGGCATTTGATTTTTTTGTGATATTGGCGGTAGGGTTTGAATGGATGAAGTTTAGTGAGGGGTATATCGTGCCATTTTTCGTGGGAGAGAGTTTTTTGAAAACCATAGGATTAGCCTTGATCGTTGTCGGTTTCCTGTTCAATAAGGATAATATCTTGAAAAAGTGAGAACAAAACAAGTATTTTTTTAAGAGCACCTGGCATTGCCCAGGATTTTTTGTATAAGCGTGCTCAATATAACTTGTCTTTCGTGTCTTGACAAGAAATAAAATTTGACGTATAATTGCCGCAGAATTCCGGAAGGGAATTTATTTAATTTTATGGAAATACGAAATATAGCAATCATCGCTCACGTAGATCACGGCAAAACCAAATTGACGGATGCCCTCATGCGGCAAACCGGCATGGTGACGGATGAAAGCGTGAGCATGGACTCGAACGCGCTCGAAATGGAGCGCGGTATTACGATTTACTCGAAAAACACATCTGTCTTTTATAAAGACACGAAGATTAATATTGTAGACACGCCCGGGCATGCTGATTTTGGCTCAGAAGTGGAGCGCGTTTTGCGCGCGATTGACTCTGTTTTGCTTGTCGTTGACGCGCAAGAGGGGCCGATGCCGCAAACCAAATTCGTTTTGAAAAAATCGCTTGAACTCGGTTTGAAACCGATCGTTGTGATAAACAAAATCGATAAAGCGGCGGCGCGACCGGAATGGACGCAGGAAAAGATTTTGGAACTGTTCATGGATCTTGGCGCGAATGAAGAGCAGCTTAATTTTACTTCTGTTTACGCTATCGCGAAGCAGGGGATCGCCAAGATGAATTTGACGGACGAGTCATCGGATTTAACGCCTCTGCTCGACACAATCCTGCAAAAAGTGCCGGCCGCGCAAGCAGATACGACTTTGCCGTTTGTTTTCCAACCGTTTAATTTGGCCTACGACAACTATCTCGGCCGCATGGGTATCGGCCGAATTTATGCCGGTTCGGTCAATCAGGGCGATAGAGTGTTTGTTAAAAAAATATCAGGTGAAATTATCGCCGGGTCGATTACCAAGCTCTTCACGTTCGAAGGCACGGTGCGCAAAGAAACGGACAAGGCGGTGGCGGGCGACATCGTGATGATTGCCGGTTTGCCGGACATTTATATCGGCGACACGATCTGCGTTGAACAGGCTGAAGATTTGTTGCCGGCGATTAGGATTGACGAACCAACGATTTGTTTGAATTTTTTGGTTAATAATTCACCGTTTGCCGGCAAAGAAGGCAAGTATGTCACCACTCGGCAAATTAAAGAACGCTTGGAAAAAGAATTGGAAGTGAACGTGGGACTGAAAATTGATTTTTCCGCGATTGATTTTTATAAAGTAAACGGTCGCGGCGAACTGCATATTGCCATTCTTCTTGAGAATATGCGCCGCGAAGGATTTGAAGTGCAAGTATCGCAACCGCAAGCGATTATCAAGGAAATTGATGGCGTGAAGTTTGAGCCGTTTGAACAAGCGACCGTCGACGTGCCACAGGAGTATTCCGGCGCGGTGATTGAAAAGTTGGCAAAAAGAAAAGGCCGCATGTTGTCCATGTTGCCGGAGGCGAATCATGTGCGGTTGATTTATGAAATTCCCACGCGCGGTTTGCTCGGATTGCGTTCTGAATTCGTGACCGATACGCGTGGTGAAGGCATTTTGTGCACCGAGGTGATCGGATTCCAGCCGTACGCCGGCGAGATTGAAAAGCGGGAAGCGGGCTCGATTATTTCGGGCGAGACAGGCAAGGTTTTGTCTTATTCATTGGCGAATTTGCAGACGCGCGGCGTGTTGTTCGTGCACCCGAACGTGGAAGTGTATCAGGGTCAAGTCATCGGCTACGCCGCCAAGGGTTACGACATGGTCGTTAATCCGATCAAAGGCAAACATTTGACCAATATGCGCGCGTCCGGCTCGGACGATGCGATTCAGCTTACACCGCCGATGGAATTGACACTGGAAAGGGGATTGGAAATGGTGGCGGAAGATGAATACCTTGAAGTGACGCCGAAGAGTATTCGATTGAGAAAACAATATCTGACGGAGAATGAGAGGGTTAAATCAGTGAGGAAGAAATTTGAAGGAAATTGAGGAGAAATTAAGAAGAAATTTATCAGATCAAGGACAACAAAAGAACTCCGAAAGGAGTTCTTTTGTTATTGCGTTGTTTTAAACCGGTTTAATCCATTTGGTCGGTTGTTCTTTGGCGACCTGTGTGGCCATGCCGCTTTTTGACGGTCGGCGCATCGGTTTCACTCCGACGGTGCCACGAACTTTTTCATTATATTCTTCTGCGGCTTCATTGATATCGGCGCTATCCACCGCCGGAACCGGATTGCTTTTTAATTCCCGTTTCGCTCTTCGCGTTGCCATTTGTTGGGCGAAGGCGTTCTCGATCAATGCTTCTTTGCCTTTGGCTAAGCCTTCACTAAGCTCGGCCCTTTGTTCATTTTTGTCTATTTTGGCGTCTATCGCGTCGGCTTTTTGGTTGATGAAAGCCTGTTCTAACTTGTCATTGCCGCGCGTGTCAAGGCCACGTTTCCAAAGGCCTTTGCCCTTGATTGATTCCTGTTGTTTGCGTTCGTCTTCTTCCGTCCAGCCGCGCTTCAGAGCCGCGTCCGCTTCCGCGCCCCACTTTTTAAGCATGGCCGCTTCTTTGGCCTCGGATTTTTCCAGCTTTTTCATCATTTTTTCGCCTTGCCTTTCCGGACTGGGGG
>MFGM01000015.1 GCA_001778275.1 Candidatus Falkowbacteria bacterium RIFOXYC2_FULL_48_21
AAATTGGCGATATTTATAATATTACCCGCGAACGCGTGCGGCAGATCGAGCGCGATGCGATTATCAAGATTATCGCGTTGTCCAAGACGGCGGAGTTTTCCGGCGATTTGGGGCGGCTCGAAGGTGATTGCGTTGAGTATTTGGAAAAGAACGGCGGGCTGGTTCGCGAGGATCATTTGCTCGAGAATTACGTCAAGGAAAACCATGAACTCGATACCTTGCATTCGAACGCGTATTTGTTCGCGCTCGAGCATTTGTTTGATTCGACCGAGCTCGTTGATGATCACGAATCTTTTTATAGCGTTTGGACGTTGAGACAAATTGACCTTGATAAAGTGGCTGAATATATCGCCAAGCTGGAACAAACGATCGGCGACGGGAAAAAGCTTTACGCGCATGAGGAAATGCTCGACGCGGCCGAGGCGCATTTGCCGGAAGATTTGAAAGCGATATTGCAAGGGTTCGCGGATAAACATAACATCAGTGTTGAAGATTTGGCGCACGCGTATTTGCGCGCCACGACCAAGATTGACAAGAATATCATGGATCAATGGGGTCTCACTTCTTGGGACACTGTGCGTCCGAAAAAGTTGAGCGACAAGATCAATTTGGTAATGCAAAAAGTGGCCAAGCCGCTCCATTTCAGGGAAATCGCTGACATTATCAAAGAATCGGCTTTTGACACCAAAAAGATTTGCCCGGCTACCGTTCATAACGAACTTATTGCCAATGATAATTTCATCTTGATCGGCCGCGGACTTTACGCATTGAAGGATTGGGGCTATACCAGCGGCACCGTGGCGGAAATTATTTCCCGCATTTTGGCCGAGGGTGGCGCGATGGACAAGGAGGCTATTTATGACAAAGTACTGGCTCAACGCAAAGTGAACAAGTCCACGATTTATCTGACGCTGATCAACAAGGACAAGTTCGCTCGCACCGAAGAAGGTAAGTTCAGTCTTTTAGAGTAACAATTTGTTTATATAGAGAAGACCCGAGGAGTTATCCTCGGGTCTTCTTTTGTCCATGTTGTGTTTGTGGTATAATCAAATAGTTCAAATGTGAAGCGCGTTGTTAGCGTTAAGGTTTTAATATGGATATCTTTGGCTTCTTTTCACTGGATTTCGACTGGAGCTGGCTGGACAATCTGGGTCAATTGCCGATGTACCAGATTGTTTGGCATTTTTTGGTTAACGGCGGCTGGGCGTTGTTCGCCGCGGTTTTTATTTACGGCGCGTGGCTGAACTTTATTTTTTGGCGACAGCAGATTTACGGCGCGAAGCAATCGTTTATTTTTCTGGCTATTGATATTCCGAAAAACAATTTACAAACGCCAAAAGCGGTGGAAAATATCTTCAACGCTTTGTCCGGAGCGCATTCGCCGGCTGATTGGCATGAAAAAGTTTTTTTGGGAGAATATCAGCTCGGATTCAGCTGTGAGATTGTCAGCATTGATGGATTTATCCAATTCGTCATCCGCACCCCAAAGCAGTTTCGCAACATGGTGGAGGCGGCGATTTATTCTCAATATCCGGAAGCGGAAGTGACGGAGGTAGCCGACTACGCCGCGGAATTCAATGTCAGTTTTCCCAGCGATGAATATAACTTGTGGGGCACGGACATGGTGCTGACGCGCGACGATTTTTACCCGATTAGAACTTACGTCGAGTTTCAGGAAGAATTGGACAAGGAATTCAAGGATCCGATGGCTTCCATTCTCGAAGTGATGAACAGCATTGGACCCGGCGAACAAATTTGGATGCAACTGATTGCCGTGCCGGCGGATATTCCTTGGACAGTGGCGGGCATGAAGGAAGTGAACAAAACGTTGGGTATTGAAGAAAAAGTTAAAATGCGCGCCATTGATTATGTGATTGAGGCGCCACTCAAGGCATTGTCTTTTGTCGGCGACCAGTTTTTTGGTTCCGTGCCGGTGGACGAAAAGAAAAAGGACAAGTTGAACATGATGTTCTTGCCGCCGCACGAAAAAACGCGAGTGGAAGCGATTTTGGCCAAGATTGAAAAAACGTGTTTCAAGTGCAAGTTACGGTTTTTGTACATTGGCAAACGCGAAGTGTTCAAAAAGGGTCTGGGCGTAGCCGGCATGATGGGCGCGATCAGGCAATACAGTTCATACGCGCTGAACGGTTTCAAGCCGGGCAAGAACAAAACACAAGCCAAGATTATGCTCAAGCAAATAAGGCTGGCGGTCAAACAAAACAAAATTTTGGCCGATTATCGGGGGCGTAACGGCGATACTTGTAATGGTAAATATTTATTGAACACAGCCGAATTGGCTACCTTGTTTCACTTTCCGTATATCGAAGTCAAGGCGCCGCTCATCAAAAAAATCGAATCGCGTCGCTCTTTCGCGCCAATCGGTTTGCCGGTGGTGGATAGCAAGGGGCCGGTGGAAGAAGAGGCGCCGGCGTTTGACACGAAGGCCAAGGATACGGCCGGAGCGATTGATTATGACTCGGATTATTTTGAAAAGCGTTTTGCCGTGGACAAGACGGGAGAAAAAGATAAGAAGCGCAAACAAGAAATTTTGGCCAAGCTGAGTGCCGAAGGCAAGGCGGCGACACCGCCGGCCAAACCTGAAAAGAAACGCCAATCACCGCCGGACGATTCAGCCGGGCAGGGGATTAGTTTGCCGGACAATTTGCCGTTCGCGGAATAAATTTCTATATGGGAAACGGTAACATCGCGCCGTTCGCTTTCACGAACTTTCGCGATCAAAAAAGAAAATTCGGCATCAAATCCGACGATCGTCGTCGGCATATGTATATAATTGGCAAAACCGGTATGGGTAAGTCCGTGTTGATTGAAAATATGGTTTATTCCGATATCGTCAGCGGCAACGGTGCCTGCATCGTGGATCCGCACGGCGACTCGGCCGAACTGTTGGTTGACTGCATTCCGTCCAATCGAATTAACGATGTGATTTACTTCAACCCGGCTGATTTGGAAAACCCAATCGCGTTCAACGTGCTCGAGAAAGTTGATTCGAAATATCGCCACTTGGTGGCATCCGGCCTCGTCGGCGTGTTTAAAAAGATATGGGCGGACAGTTGGGGGCCGCGGCTCGAATACATTTTGCGCAATACGATTTTGGCGTTGCTTGATTATCCGGATTCAACGCTGCTTGGTGTGAATAGAATGCTGGTGGACAAGGATTACCGCAAAAAAGTTATCGCCAAAGTGCAGGATCCGGTGGTGAAAATGTTTTGGCAGGATGAGTTTTCAAAATACAATGAAAAGTTTTTAACCGAGGCGATCGCGCCTATTCAAAACAAAATCGGACAATTTCTTTCAACTTCACTTATTCGTAACATCGTTGGTCAAGTAAAATCAACCATCAATATTCGCAATATCATGGATGAAGGCAAGATTTTGATTTTGAACTTGTCCAAGGGGCGCATTGGCGAGGACTCGAGCGCTTTGCTCGGAGCCATGATCATTACCAAAATTCAGCTCGCGGCCATGAGTCGCGTGGATATTCCGGAAAAGGATCGACGCGATTTTTATCTTTATGTCGATGAATTTCAAAACTTTGCCACTGAATCTTTCGCCAATATTTTGTCCGAAGCGCGAAAATATCATTTGTGTCTGACAATCGGACACCAATACATCGGTCAGCTCGAAGTGGGTGGTAATATGGTGGTGCGCGACGCGATTTTCGGTAACGTTGGTACGTTGATCGTCTTCCGCGTGGGTGCGGCGGACGCGGAATTCTTGGTGCGTGAGTTCTCGCCGAAGTTCACGGAAGAAGATTTGGTGAATTTACCCAAGTATAATATTTATTTAAAGTTGATGATCGATGGCGTGTCATCCGATCCGTTTAGCGCCACGACATTGCCGCCGATTTCTCAAAAGACCAACTCGACTGATACGGTGGTGAAATGCACTCGCGAACGTTATACCAAAACGCGCGACGTAGTGGAGGACAAGATCATTCGCTGGAGCGGCGTGGAAACGGATGCCTCGCTTTTAAAACTGGAACAGGAATTGCTGGCGCGCAAAGCGCAAAAAGTCGTGGATAAGCGCGTGGACTTTCTCGCCAGTTTGCGCGGGGAAAATCATCAGGAGGAAGAAGACGAGGAGCTCAAAGAATTGGAAGAAAGAAAAGCCAGTCACGCGGCGGCCGATGCGGATGATGATGGCGGAGAAAGAAGATCGGCCTCGAAGTATTCCGCTCGTACGAGCGGTTCCGAGTCGGCAGAGAGTGAGATTGTGAATATCGTGACCTGTAGCAGTTGCGGCGCGAAAACAAAAATCAATTTTAATCCGGATCCGACTCGTCCGGTATATTGCAAAGATTGTTTGAAAGATCAGCGACGCAAACAAGCATCTGAGGAAAATTTGCGCGCGCGGCGCGGTGTTTCCGCTCCGCCGCCACGTACCGAGTCGCGTGGCAGCTTCACGCCTCGAACTGATGCTCCGCGTCGGTATGAAGGATCAAAGCCATCGACGTCACGCGTTGACGCGCCGCGTCGATATGAAGGCTCAAAGCCGCCGGTGTCGCGTTATGATCGGCCAGCGTCAACATCAACATCGGCTGTTCGACCAACATATCCATCCGTGTCAAAGCCGCCGGTTTCTCCGGCCAAGGCGGAAGCGTTGGTAAAAGAGGCGCCGCCGGAAAAAGAGTTGTCTTTGGCCGATTTGGCGCCAAAAAAAATAGCCGGAACCAATGATAAATAGGAATAAAAAATATTATGCCGGAATTTTTACAAGATAACTGGCCTTACTTGCTTCTTATCGCGGCGGGCGCGTTGTTGCTTTGGAAATATGGCCAAGAATTTTTACCAAAGTTTAAACTGGGTGGCGGCGCCTCATCGGCTCGCGTGCTTGATATTTACACCGTGGACCTGACGGCGAAAGCTAAAAAAGGAGAAATCGATCCGGTGGTCGGACGGGAGGAGGAGATCGAGCGGATGATTCAAATCTTGAGTCGTCGGAAAAAGAACAATCCGATTCTGATTGGTGCGGCCGGGGTGGGAAAAACGGCCATTGTCGAAGGCTTGGCGCTTCGGATTGTAACGAGTGATGTGCCACTATCTTTGCGTGACAAACGCGTGTTGGCGTTGAACTTGGCCGATATGATCGGCGGTACCAAATATCGCGGCGAATTTGAAGAGCGCGTCAAAAAATTAGTTGATGAAATCATTATTCAACGGCGCAATATTATTTTGTTTATTGACGAAATCCATACTTTGATTCAAACTAAAGGCACGGAAGGCGCCATGAATGTGGGCGATATTTTAAAGCCGGCTTTGGCGCGTGGCGAGTTGCAAAGCATTGGCGCCACCACCACTGAAGAATATGAAAAGTATTTTAAAACGGACGAAGCGTTGGTGCGGCGTTTTCAGATTGTTGAGGTGGGTGAGCCCACGCCGGAACAAACCATTGAGATTTTGAAAGGTATAAAAAAAGAATATGAAGACCATCACCGCGTCGAGTTTACGGATGAAGCGATTGAGGCGGCGGTAACGTTGTCGCATCAATATATTAAAGGGCGTTTGCTGCCGGACAAGGCGATTGACCTTATGGACGAAGCGGGTGCCATGGTCAACTTGAAAGCGTATGATTTGCCGAATCATGCGCTCAAGCTGATTCGCGCGGCCGCGGCCGATGTGCACGCGCAGATTGCGGCGGCGCCGGAAAGGATCAAAGGCTTGCTTGAAAAGTTGGAACAATTAAAAATCGAAAAGGAAAATTCAACCGATGAGCGGAAAAATTTGACGGCAAAGAAAGAAATTTTGTCGTTGACGTCTGAAATTGAAAACTTGGAAACGCGGCACAAGTCGGTGACGCTAGAAAATAAAAAGCCAACCGTTTCGGCCGCGGATGTGAAAAAGGTGCTGGCCGGGTGGTTGAATATAGCGGTGGAAAAGATTAATTAGATTCGTTAGTCGTAATATAATTATGCAAACTATGACGAAAACCAAGATTTCGACCGGCACGAAACAAAAAGTGATCATCGCGGTGGCAACTGTCGCCATTTTGGCCGGCCTCGGTGGGTTAATCAGCGCGATTGGCAAGGCCAAGGGGCTTAGTTTTGGTGGCGTATTTTTCAAGAGGACGACCATTGAGCAAAAGAAAACCGCCGCGCCGCCGCCTAAAAAAACAGGCATACTCCCTGCCTATAACGAAAATCGTTTGTGCAAGATTCGCAGCACTACCGGCGGCACGATTACCGTGCCATGCGCGAAGATTAAAAAGACAGAGTAGGCGGTAGGGTTATGATGATTCGTAGTAATTCAAAAAGGTTATTTTATTTTCTTACTTTAGGAATGGCATTTGTCATTCCTATTGTGTTTAATCCGTTCAGTTTTTTTCGGTTTGAAATGGATAAGATTTTTTTGTTTCGTTTGCTTGTCAGCGTCATGCTGGCCATATGGCTGATTGAGCGGGGAAGTTTGAAAAACTTTTGGGTGTGGTGTTGGCAACGAACAGCGGTCATGGACTTGTTTGGCGTGGAAACATTGCAACTGGCTTTTGTCGGCGTTTACGGTTTGTCCACGATATTTTCCATCGCGCCGGCGGAAAGCTTTTGGGGCTTAATGGATCGCGGATTCGGGTTGGTGACGGTTGTCAGCCTGATAGTTTTTTATTGGTTGCTCCGTGGCGTTTTCGCCGAGACAAGGCGCGCAAGCGCGCTGGTTATGGTAATTGTCGGTACGGGTTTTATGGTAGGGCTTTACGCAATTTTGCAAAAATTCGGTCTTGAGTTTATTCCCGGAGTGCACAGTGAAACCTTGAGTATCGCTCGGTCGGTGGTGCGTCCCATCGCCACGATCGGCAATCCGAACTATTTGGGCGCGTACTTGGCCATGATTTTACCGTTCGGATTATTGTTGTTTGACGGCGCGAAGCGGATTTGGCAAAAGGTTTTGATTTTGATCACAATTATTGTCCAGCTCGCGGCGCTATACTTTACGTTGAGCCGCGCCGGGTGGCTGGGTGCGTTCGCCGGCTTGTTGTTCTTTTTATTTTTTTATATTTATAAGTTACCACGTCAACGCGCCACCATCTTCGTCGTGGCGGTCGCGTTGTTAAGCGTTGGGTTATTTTTTTTCGGCGTGTTTGGCCTTGGCGGGGACAAACGCACGCAGGATTTGACGTTCGAAGGCGGCTCCATGTACGTGCGGTTGCAAGATTTTAAATACGCCGCCGTTAAAATTATTGAGCGACCGATCTTCGGTTTCGGTCCGGAAACGTACATGTTCCTCTCAATGGATCGTATTTATACGGAAAAAGAACTGGCCATTGACGATCGTTTGAGCGACCGCGTGCACAATTTACTTTTGGACACGTTAATCAATATCGGCGTAGTCGGTCTCATTGTTCTGATCACAATTTTTGTTCAGTTGTTTCGGCGAGCGTGGCGTGGTTTTTTCTCCGGTCAAGACGTTTCGCGTCAGATTGTTATTCTAACGGCGGCAAGCGCGCTGGTCGCGTATTTGGTGCAAGTGCAGTTTCATTTTGATACGATTGTGACGTCGCTTCTCGTTATTATTTGTTTTGTGTTGATTTCTGATTTTGAAGTTAAACGTGCCGAGGAAGATGTGTCTTCAGTGTCATCGAAATTAACCACGCCGGTGGCGCTTTTAGCCGGAGTCGTGTTAGTTGTCGGTGTGGTTTGGCATGTGGGGGAAATGGTCGTGAATGCTATGCTGATTTGACAAGTTTATAATTTCCGCTAAAATTAAACGATGCCGTTCTTTTTACATTTTTGCAGTGGAGGCCCCCATGCGCACTATTTGTTTTTATCACGGTATTGACTTCGATGGAAAGTGTTCGGCCGCGATTGTGAATCTACAGAAAACAGATTGTGATTTCGTTCCGCTTGATCATGGGCTGGTTTTTCCTTGGAGCAGGTTGAATGGCGATAGTAATGTTTACATGCTCGATTACACGCTGAAACCATTTGCCGACATGTTGCGTTTGCGAGAGTTTTGCGGCCAAGGGCAATTTGTTTGGATCGAGCATCATCCGGTGGTGAAGGATATTGATTCTCAAACTGACAAGCTGTTTGTCGGCAAACGTGATACTTCGATCGCGGCTTGCGAATTGACGTGGGAATATTTTTTCCCGGATCAGCCCATGCCGCGCGCGGTGCGTTTGCTTGGTGAGTACGATTCATGGCGGTTTGACAAGGCGGGCGAAGCTGACGCTTTGCTGTTTCAGTACGGACTGCGTCAGTGGGAGGGCGATCCGCAAAATCGAGATTTTTGGCGGAAAATGTTTGCCGCGTCCGATGGAGAGATCGGGGAAATTATCAAGGAAGGTCGCTACATTTACCGTTACGCCGAACAGCGCAACAAGAAGTTTGTTAAGAGTGGTGCATTCGTTGTGGATCTTTGCGGCTATCGTTGCCTGGCGTTAAATATCCAGTATGGCAATTTGCACGTGTTCGCTTCCGCGTGGGATCGAGAGAAGTATGATCTTATGCTGGCGTTCGCGTGGCGCAACAATTGCTGGTTCATCACCATGTACACGGACAAGCCGGGCGTTAACGTGCGTGCGATCGCGCAGCGCTTTGGCGGCGATGGGCATGTTTCTTCGGCCGGATTCCAATGCCAAGAGTTGCCGTTCTCAATGGGTGGGGCGTGAGAAAATACAAGGTCGGACAGTGATCCGGCCTTTTGTAATGTGCTAATGGTCAAAATCAGCGGAATGTAGGGGTTAAAAATTTTGAACCCCTACATTCCGCTGATTTTGTTATTCGTTAAAAATTTGCTATAATTCAATTGTAGTTAATCTGTTCATCGGCGCGTAATTAATCGCGCCCCTGCGACAATTTTTATGTTTATCAAGTTTTGCGGCGCCGCCCGCAACGTCACCGGCTCTCGCCACTTGCTCGAAATTGGCGGTAAAAAAATCTTGCTCGACTGTGGCATGTTTCAGGGCGGAGCGAAGGAAAAAGTCAGGGCGCAAAATGAAGGCTTTTTGTTTGACCCGAAAGCGGTCGATTTTTTGATTTTATCGCACGCGCACATTGACCATTGCGGGATGATTCCGCGGCTGGTGAAGCTCGGTTTTGCCGGAAAAATATTTTGCACGCAAGCGACGCGTGACTTGGCCGAGATGATGATGCTGGACGGTGCCAAGATTCAGTTTCAAGACGCCGCCTTTGTAAAAAAAGAAATGGGTAAAGAAATCGAACCGCTTTACAGCGAAGCGGATGTGCATGCGGCGGTGAAGCTTTTTACCACGTATGAGTATTTTCAGAAGTTCAAGTTAATCGAAGGCGTGTGGGTAACTTTTTATGACGCCGGCCACGTGCTGGGTAGCGCCATTACGGCCATTGATTTCAAGGAGGAAGGAAGTCAAAAGCGCTTGGTTTACACCGGCGATCTGGGTCGCAAGTACATGCCGATTTTGAACGATCCGTACCAGGTCGATCACGCGAATTATTTGATTATCGAAAGCACGTATGCCGGCCATTTGCATGATTCGTTCGATTCAGTGGAGGACGAGCTTAGTCGAATTATCATGGACGTAACGCGGCGGCGCGGCAAGATTATCATCCCCGGTTTTTCGCTCGAGCGCACGCAGGAGTTGGTGTATGTTTTGCACAAGCTTTACGACGAAAAAAAGATTGAGCCGATCCCCATATTTATCGATAGCCCGTTGTCGGTGGAAGTTTCCAAAGTGTTTGATCGTTATGAAAATTATTATGACAATGAAACGTTCCGTGACTTTTTGAGCCGCAAGGAAAGTCCGTTCCATTCGCCGGAGATTAAATATGTGAAAAGGATTGAGGAGTCAAAAGCGCTGAACACGTTCAAGGGCTCATGTATTATTATTTCCGCTTCCGGCATGTGCGAGGCGGGTCGGATCAAGCATCATTTGAAGTATCACATGGGCGACGCGAGAAATTTGATTTTGGTGGTCGGCTTCATGGCGCAAGGCACGCGGGGGCGCCAACTGGTTGACGGCGCGTCGAAGATTCGCTTGTTCGGCCAGCTGTATCCGCTTCGGGCGCAGGTGGTCGTGATGAACGCTTTTTCCGCGCACGCGGACAAGCTCGAGTTGCTCGAATACGTAAAAAACGTCAGCGACTTGGAAAATGTTTTTGTGGTGCACGGCGAAGAAAATCAATGTTTGGTTTTTCGCGACAACATTATCAACATCCTAAAAATGAAATGCCGCGTGGACGTGGCCGACCTTGGCGAAGAGTTCGTGGAAACGCCGGAGGGGATGCAGAGTTTGAAGGGGACAAGAAGGGAAGAGTATTTAAATAAAATTAAAGATTTAAAGCTTAAAGTGTAGCGGGGGCGGCAAGTCTAAAGTCAAAAGTTAAAAGTCCAAAGTCGTAATCACGAAAATAATTTGTGTTTGCGGCTATGACTTTTGACTTTGACCTCTGGACTTTGGACTAACAATATGGACAAGAAGATTGCTCGAGTTTTCGAGGACATCAAATCAATCAAGATTCAAGGCGCGACGAACGTGGCGATGGCGGTGGCGGAGGCGTTATCTGTTTACGCCAAGCGCGCGGACGCAAAAACGCGCGCTCTGTTCATCGCGGCCATGGCCGAAGCCGGTCGTTATCTCGTTAACGCGCGAGCGACCGAGCCGATGGCGGACAACGCCGTTGAGTTTATTTTGTACGCGTTGAAGAAGAACAAAGCGCAGGAAGTAAAAGAATTGCGGCAGGTGGTGGCTGACTCGGTTGGTTATTTTTTCTCGTTGATTGAAAAGAACGAGGCCAAGCTCGTGCGCGTTGGGGAAGGGTTGGTGAAGTTCGGCGACAAGATTTTCACGCATTGTCATGCGTCAACCGTGATCAAGGTTTTGCGCGCGGCGAAGCAGAATAAAAAACGCATCGAAGTTTTTCAAACGGAAACGCGGCCGCTGTATCAGGGGCATCGAACCGCTGAAGATTTAGCGCGCGCCGGAATTAAGGACACGCTGGTGGTGGATTCGGCTGCACCGTATTTAATCAGCAAGGTAAGTGGAGATCGTTTTCAGATTGATAAGGTTATAATCGGTTGCGATGCGATCTCGCGGGACGGTTCGTGCGTGAATAAAGTCGGCAGTTTTGGTTTGGCGTTGGTCGCTTTTCTAAATAAAATTCCCGTTTACGTGGCCACGCAGGCGCTGAAGATCAATGAAGACGCGAAGAATTTGCGCGCTATCAAAATCGAAGAGCGCGACGCGCGCGAGGTGTGGGATCGGGCGCCGAAA
>MFGM01000016.1:0-900 GCA_001778275.1 Candidatus Falkowbacteria bacterium RIFOXYC2_FULL_48_21
TCGACGAGGTTGAGGTGTCGAGTCGAAGCGGGCGATTATTCGTGTTTTTACCACTTCGGCGCCTCAACTTTTTCCGGATTATTATCCGAATTATTCACGCACTCCGACTCCCAATGATCTTGCGCGACTTTCGGCAACTCCACTTGAATGTCACGCAAAAGCTCCTCCGCCTGATAAAGAAACAAACCGCGTTCAATTTGCTCCTTGGTGACAACCTTGTGCAAATCTTCTCCCTCTATCTTCCCGACCGGCTCGCGCTTGTCGTTCAGCCCGGCGAACTCATACGTTTTGCCATCGACGATGAACTTGTCACCGATCTCCACTGTCTTTTTTTTCACTTGCTCTCCGGCCGGTTTCGTTTCCGCGGCCGCTCCCGGCATTCCCTCGCCCGGTAGTTTACTCATAAAATTGTTTGGTTATAAATTTATAATTAATCAAGCTCCAACTCCAAAACCTCTTCCGTGATCGTCATTCGCGAACCTTTGTCATCATCCATCACCACGTCCTTTGACACATATGGTATGTTGGGTGGCGGTGGCGGTTCAGCGGGCGGCGGTGGCTCGGCCGGTTTTTCCGGCGGCTTTTCCACGTACAACGGACGCGGCACGCGTGGAGACAGGTAGCCGATTTCTTTGGCCGTGAGCGGTTTGGCATTGGCCACGTTCGGAACTGCGCCTTCCAAAAAATGAAAATGCTTGAAAAGCGCCTCCAGTTTTTCCCGATCCTCGGCATCCATTGCGCCAATGTAGGTTTTAATTTTAAAATCCAACCACTCGGTCAATGTATCACCGTGAAAATCCTTGTCGCGTTTTTCCCGACGGTTATTAAAACCTTCCATCCAACTACGCAGTTCGCCAAGTGACACCGTGGAGTTCAAGGTCAATGGCC
Organism: Candidatus Falkowbacteria bacterium RIFOXYC2_FULL_48_21; assembly: GCA_001778275.1. GTDB lineage: Bacteria > Patescibacteriota > Patescibacteriia > UBA11705 > JABHMO01 > MFGM01. The sequence continues at coordinate 889 of MFGM01000016.1, forward strand.
TGCCAGTCCCAT
>MFGM01000016.1:1129-1325 GCA_001778275.1 Candidatus Falkowbacteria bacterium RIFOXYC2_FULL_48_21
TCTGCCGTAAAATCTATCTTTTCATACGCGGGCGACAACTCTTGTTTCGCCGCGTCTAAACTATTTTTATCGGTCAGAAGCGCCGTCAGCGCGAACTCGTATAATTCCGGGCTGTCCGGCGACATGTCAACATAAGGCACTTGGATTTCCGCCAGCTCGCGACGCATGGCAGGATCCGGCGCAAAACGACCCGGAT
>MFGM01000016.1:1529-1674 GCA_001778275.1 Candidatus Falkowbacteria bacterium RIFOXYC2_FULL_48_21
TAAACGCCTGCATAAGGGGCTTATATTCATCATACTTCGCTCCATTTTTGTCTGTGGCCACATCCATAATGAGATGCACGTCGCCGGTATTGGATTCGCACTCCACCTCGGTCGGTAGATATCCTGTCAATTCTATGGCCGCCGC
>MFGM01000016.1:1726-12390 GCA_001778275.1 Candidatus Falkowbacteria bacterium RIFOXYC2_FULL_48_21
CGATGATTCAAAATCGCGCTGATTGTTTTGCCGTGAATCACTTTGCGCGACGGCAACCAAACAAAGCCTTTGACCAACTGTTTTTTGTATTCAAGCAGTTTTTCATATTCCAAATTCGCCACCACATCGGTATTCGTTTCCACCCGCGGGACATTTTGCAAAGTTTCGATTTGTCTTTGCTGTTCATCAAGATCAACCAACGACTCGGCCAATATGGCCAACCGCGTCTTGGCGGAAGAAATTTTTCCGGCCCCGACTATTTTTCCCAAGTGCATGTCTTGCGCCAATTTTTTGTAGTCAGCTTCTTTGCGGTCAATCTCGTCTCGAATTTTCTTCCATTTTATATTTAATTCCGAGCCGCGAACTCTTTTGGCATCCGTGCCCGCTTCCGAATAGGACGTCAAAAACATCTCCCGCACAGCATCGTCATTGTACAAAACTTCGATTTCTTTAACTAAACGCGTTTCAACCGGCGACAGCGCGGCTTTGTCATATCCCACATGTAATTCCGGGTTTTGCTTTTTTTTATTGCGCGATTCACGCAATGACTGACTCATTTCTTCCGTTCGTTTCTTGTGCTTTACCATTTCATCCGCGTCATACGCAATCAATTTATCATAAAGCGCCTCGGTCTTTTCCCGCACGCTTTTGCTTTTGAAATACTTTTTCAAGTCCGCCTCTTCCGCCGTCTCGTCGCTAATCATCGCTTCTATTTCCGCCTTGGTGATTTTTCCTTGATCTTGCAAGGCCCGCAAACGATCCGCCTCCTCGGTTTCTGCGCGCAGAAAAATCTCTTCAATATAATGCGTGAGCACACTCATGCGCCGAGCTTTTTCCGATTCGCGCGCCTCTGTCAACTGACTTTCCGTTTTGACCGGCTTAATTTTCTTTGGAGTTTCTGATGTGGGAAATTCCATACTATTTTTTAAAAAAGTTATTATTTTAAGTCGTTTCATCATCGGGCGCTTCTGTCCTTTCATCACCATCCATATCATCAGCTTCTTCCACTTCATTACCCTCCTCTCTCTCCGCCGCTTCTTCTTCCGCGTCGCCTTCGCTCTTTTCGGGCGATGGCGCGGACGGATTTTCTTTGCCCGGGATATTTCTGAACTTGGCGAGTATGCTGTTGATCATCTGCCGCGCGTTTTCTCTTTCCTTTTCCGGAAACAGTTTGATCGCTTCGAGCACCAAATGTTTCGCCACAATCGCGGGCAAATCATTGATGCTTTCCGCGTAGTCGCCGCGACTGAATGGCGTGTCGAAAATAATCGGCACGGCTTTCGCGGACTTCGTCATGCCGACCCCCACCACCACGCACCCGAGCTTACCCAGTTCCTCGGCCATGAATTGCACCATGGCCGGATCATTCGGTTCGCCGTCAGAACAAGCGACGATCACCCGCAAGCGTTTTTCTTTTATCCCCTTGGCTTCATTCGCCGCGATTTCCGCTTTGATTTGTTCAAAAACGTATCTCAGCGCTTCCACGTCGCCATTACCAGCACCCTGCCGCGACAAACTGTGCCACAAAAGCACTTTGTCCGTTGCTTTGAAATCAGGCGACAGCGGCTTGTCGAGATCAATATCATCCGGCCCGTCGCCGCGAAAAGAAATGGATTGCGTGCGTACGCCCAGTTTTTTTTCTTCTTGTAACGGAGCGCGCGAAAGATCACGCCCGAAGCGATGAAGTGACGAACAAAGCAAATACGCGGCGCGTCTCTGCATCTGCTGTAAAGTTTCTTGTGAAACCGGATCATCGGATTCATCGGACGCATCATCTTCTGGTTCCGTCTCGGCCACGCGCCCTTGCATCGAGCCGGACTTGTCGCCGATCAGATAAACATCAAATCCGCCGATCAACTTCTCCAAGACTGTCTCTTCCGCCGGCAGTTCGCGCGAAATCGGGTCAGCCTCGTGCGCCCGGACACCCATGGCATGACGGACGATATTTTGAATTCGCTCCCCACCATCGCGCTTCCTGGCCGGACCGTCATACGCTTGCACTCGCGTTTTGCGCGATTCCACGATCGCGTTAAAAAGCCGCGCCAGCACATCGATCACCAACTCGCCACTCGGCAAACGCGTTTTTTCCGCGGCCGCGATTTCCTTCACCACTTGCCGCGCCTCGCTAAGAGCTATTTTCGCGCCTTCGGCCAGCTCTCGTTCTTCGCGCGTGTAACTTAATTTTTCTTTATGCTCCGCCAATCTTTGCCGAAGCTTTTCCAACTCTTCTTCGCTCGGGGTGACCGCTTCAGGCGCGTCATCATCGCCGGGGATGAAATCATTTGCCTTGCCACCTGTTTCTTCGCGCTCCAACTGCAAATCACCGGCCGGCGTGGCATCAATCATCCGCCACTGCTTTTTGCGCTCATCCCACACTTCGCTCCACGCGTGTCCGGTGCCGCTCGTGATATTCGACGCGCCCGCTTCATCCTTGCCATTCACGCTATGACCGACCACGTGTCGAACCGGAATATTCAAAGCCGCGCACAACGCCGCGAAATAAGTATTGACCACATCGCAATCGCCGGTTTTCACTTCGTCCACCGCGCCGGCAAAGCCCTTGGCGCTGGTATTATAATGATTGTTGTAATGCGCCGCCTCGGCAAAATCTTTCGGCGCCAGATATTTCACGCGGCCGCGCACATACGCAGACAGCGCTTCGGCGCGCGCGATATTGCCGCGTTTTTTTTCTTTGATTTCTTGAAGTTTTGCCAGAGTTTCCGGCGTAAAAACAGACGGCATGATCGGCACCGTCACTTTGCTCGCGTCCAAAGTGCAAAATGTTTTTTCCGGATCCGGCGCCAAAACAACTTTCACGTCCACACCATCTCCCTGTCCGTCCACGCGAATCACGAGGTCGCCGTTTTGATCTTTGAGCGCGACGTATGAATATCCCGGCGGCACCTCAACTTTATTAAAATTATGTTTGTACGTGGCGGGCACGCGCACGTCAACTCCGACGTCCACCGTAGCCGAGATGGTCAAATTCACCGGGCCGTTTTTGGGGTCGGTATTTTCCACGAGCGGCGATGTATCGGACGGATGATATACGCCTGTTTCACCGAGCCATTCGTTATTGGCGTTATCCCAAATTGAAAAACTGGCTTCGCGAAATTTGCCGCGATAGGCCGGGAAAATCGACCATATCGAGGGCGCTTTTTCGCCTTCTTTCAATCGCTCCATCGGATCCACTCCGGGCTTGCTTTTCAGTTGCGGCGGGCGCGGGCGAGTCGGCGATTTTTTGAGCTGTTCCGCGCGCCAAACTCGGACATCATCGCTCATTTCATTGCTCTCCCGTCTATCGAGAGATCGCACCCCGGCCAAATAATCCAAAAAGCGTTTTTCTATCCGGTTCGCTTTCAAGTCCCAATCAACATCTTCAGAAAATAAAACACGAAAGTCGCCGTTGTCACGCAGTTCGGCGACTTTTTCTTTTGTTCGCTCAAATTTCGGCTCATACGATTTGCCCGTGGCTTCGGACAAAACAGCCAGATAAAAATCAGCCACTTGCGGTGAAAAGCGAGCCACGCGCGGTTCCATTTTGGCCGCCATCTCATGAAGGCGCTTGTCTTTTTCCTCCTCGGCAATCGGTAAACGATGTATATTGGTCACCTCTTCCACCATTTCAGAAAAGCTGGCGAAGCGCGTATTTTTTAATTTTTGCCGAAAAGCAATCAGCTGTTCCACGCTCGTGAGCGCCGCGGCCGCGTATTCGAAGCTTTCACCGGCGAGCGCTTTTTCATGCATTTGATCAATACTAAATCCGGGCGCGTCGGTGATGAGTCGCGCAGTGGGTTTTCTTTCCGAATCCGGTACGGGCATTTTTTCCATAAAGGAAAATGAACAATTGCGTTAATATAGCCGCAATTGAACTGGAATAATCATAGCAAATTTTACGTACTCCGTCAAAAATCACGACCTCGTAGGTTTATATCAAAATCGCCGACACCTTTTTTTGTGATAATTACAAAATAAAAACCGAGGTCAATGCCTCGGTCAATTTTTCACATGCCATGAAAACCATTGTAGTAAGGATTCGCCTGCATGTACTCGAACCCCGACTCCTCAATCACTTAATCACCATGGTATTCAAACAATGTCTGCCGACCCGTCAGGCGATATCTCACGAGGGCGAACAGGACAAACCAATTCAGGAGCGCGCCGAGAAAAGTCAGCGCCGACAAGGCATAATACACAGTCGGATTCAGGATAGAGGTCGGGTTTCCAAAGTCTGTGACCAGACCGACGAGCGACACGCCAATCGCACAGAGCATGCCCCCGATCACCGACAACAAACCATACCAACTGTCAGAAAGATACCGCCCCTTGTCAAGCTCCAAATATATCACAGCAAAGCTGATCAAAAAGAACAATGTTATCATTCGCGCCTCCTGTTGCTTTCCGCCAATGAAGCTTCCTTGCCTTGACAGTTCATATTCCACCTCCTCGATAAAAATCAGGCTGTGCTTCTTGTTTCGCCTTTGCTTGCAGTCGCATCCATTTTCGTCGGATAGCAAGGAAAGCAACGCCCAACATAATAACGAAAAAAGCAATCATACCCAATCCCACGCTCGCACCTCGATCGTGCCACATTATAAAACTCACCATCACCGCGACTATTAACGCCATGGTGAAAGGAAACAGCAATATCCTTATCGGATACTTTCCCGTGACCTTTTCAACGATTGACTTTTTTTCGTTTTGGCAGTTCATCATCGCCTCCGTTATTTATTTTTCAAGGTATGCGCTCGATTCAAACCGCAAAATTACAAATCGGAAATCTTAAATCGAAAATCGGAAATGCGCAGACGAAGAACGCTAGGCCAACGGGCATTTAAGATTGCCGATTTATGATTTATGCGCCGTAGGACGCATCCGTCCTTTGGCGGAAGATTGCACGTTACAGTATCTTAACAATTTTGTAAATAGCTTTGCCGCGCGGCGTCTCCACTTCCACACTCTCCCCCGCCTTGCCGCCGTGAAACGCCTGTCCCATTGGCGACTGATTGGAAATCTTTCCGTTGGCCGGATCAGCCTCATTGTAGCCGACGATCATTAACTCTTTTTCCTTGCCCATCGAATCCTTAACGACAAATTTCGACCCCATACTGATACTGCCGGTTTGCTCATTGGCGCCGGCGATGATCGCCTTTTTTAAAATCTCTTCAATCTCCGCAATGCGCGCTTCCATCAGTCCCTGCTGATCTTTGGCCTCGTGATATTCCGCGTTTTCGGACAAGTCGCCCATTTCCTTGGCTTGTTCGATTTTGGCGATAATGTCCGGACGACGCACTTCTTTTAATTCCACAAGCTCCTGTTCCAACTTCACTTTTCCTTCGGCGGTGAGAATGATTTGCGGAGACATAATTTGAGTTTTCGCCAAATGGCGAATCCGCCTATGGCGGAAATTAAATACAGGTCGAGAGGACCTGAAGTTAGATTAGATTTATACAATAAAAATATAGCTTATTCGTGAACAAACGTCAAACATCGAGCCCTGCCACAATTTTCTTCAATCCAACACTTACCGGACTACCCGGTCTTAAGATTTCCGATCGAAGCATTTTTTGGTCATCAGCATTGACGCTGATTCCTTGCCACTCAAAAAAACAATCCAAACAAGCATCTTTTTCAGGCGTGTTTAAATGAGCACAGCGGCCGACTAATTTCGGTGTGGTCAAAACCACGTAACAATAAAGCCGACAGCCATCGGTTTTATCTAAAAGATCAGGGCGAGTCGACCGCCGATTATCCAGTGCCCTTATTCGCTCCGTATCACAATGGCTTAATATCTGTGCGGCATAAACCAGTTCGCCGCTATGGGCAAGTAAAACATAATCTCTTTCTTGATGTCTGAATATATCGCCAAAGACATGCATGGTCATAATTGTTGAAAAAATTCAATTTCTTCCTTGTCAACCTTGCAATCTTTATCACCGGCCGCCAACGCATACGGGATGTCATCCAAAAAGTTTGTGCCACGCCATGGGAACTCTTCATGTGAAGCGTCTTCAATATATTTCGTGTTTTTATCGCCAAATCGCCGACAAACAATATCAAGCGTTTCCAGCTCACTCTCCTTGAAATAATCCTTATCTTCGTGTGAGAATGCCCGCGATACCTTCATTCGGCACATGTCCGAAATGTCCGACTTCTCGAATTGCACCGCGTCCGCCAGCTGTGCACTGTCAACATCGTTGATTGCCTCGTTTACAAGATTAAGAATTGTTGACGGAATCGGCCCATGTTCCAAATTTACATAACGATCATAAGTTACCGGACAACCATATTTTTTCACATGCAAAAAATCTAAAAAATAAAATAGTTTCATCAACTTAACCTTACCTAAAAATTTCCGGTCCGTATATGTACCAAAGTAGCGCAGTATGGCTTTTAGTTTTGCTATTGGGATACGCATACGTGATCAATATAGCATATTCCATTAAAACACAAAACCGCGCAAGTCTGAAACGGATAACGATTTACTGATATTGACAAAATAATAGTTGCCGTTTAAAATAATCATATCGTCCAGTTCTTTTGTAAAATTGCCAAAAGGAGGCAAGCAATGCAACAGCAAAATCTTGACGTGAGAAGTTTGACCGCAGAAGATTGCCGGAGACTGCTGGACTTTGTTGAACACGGACTGCCCGGAAAACCGGATGAGATTAGCGAGGATCAGGCCGGCATGATGGTGGCCGCCGCTTTCGACAAAGCGTGCGAACGCATGAAGCACTTTGCTCCATAGGCTCAAAAGGCAAAAGATCTGCTCAACAGCAAGCTTCAGCTTGGCCACATCGATCGCTTTGCTGAAGCCATGGTACTTCTCTGCCCGACGTTGTTTCCGCGGAAGCCCTGAACGAATGGTTCATGCTTGACCACAATCAGGTCACGTTTAAACAGCTCTTCGGCACCAAGTCGCGCCCCAATTACTTCTTGGCCGACGTGACGGACAACGGCGAATTCTGGCGCACCATCATTGACAGCTTTTTCAGGAATGTCGGCCTTGAGCCGCGCGTCGAGAAGCATTTGCGCTCTTTGATCTCGCAAGAATCTCGGCCGGAAAAAAGACGCAATGGACCCTATGGCGTTTACGGCGGTCCGGGCGATGATGGCGGAGCCCTCATTCGCGGCGCTGATTTCGACTGGGGCAGACACCTTGCCGACTCGTTGCCGCGGTACAACTAATACACACGAACCAGTTCGACTCTGAACTGGTTTTTTCTTTGAAAACGTAATCCTCAAACAAGCCGGCCTACGGCCGCTTGAACATGCTTATCCGCCAGCTGAAGCCGACGGGAACTTAATTTCTTTTTTAATTTTCTCTTTTTCTTCTTGCCCAGAGCGAGCGTAGCGAAACAATCTCGCACTCCCTTTGCTCGCAATTTTAACTTGTAGTCCTGCGTTCGGACTTTTAACTTTGGACTTATGACTTTAGACTTGCCCGCTTCGACTCGATGGAATTATCGAATCGAGGCGCGCGACTCTTGCTTCTATCTTGATACTTTGTATTGGCGAAAATACCAATTCAAAAACTCATTCGCCACCCTCGCCGTGATGCCACTGCCCTCGATGCCTTCTTCCACCAAAACAGTCACAACGATCTCGGCATTATTATACGGCGCGAAGCAAGTGAACCACGCGTGCGGAATTTTTCCTTCACCCCATTGCGCCGTGCCGGTTTTCGCCGCGGCCGTGACGGGCAAGGAATTCAAAATTTTGGCGCTGCCGATTGTTACGGCCTGCAGTAAACCTTGGCGCACGATATTTAAACTTTTCTCACTGATAAAATTAGACCGGATTATTTCCGCCTTGTTCAACACCTCTTGTTTATTCTGCTGATCTAAATAGCGACTTAACAGCGTTGGTCGATAAAGCGTGCCGCCGTTGGCAAAGACTGATGTGTAACTGGCCACCTGGAGCGGCGTGACTCGCAGATCGCCTTGACCGATGGCCAAATGATAAGTGTCGCCGACATACCAACGCTCTTGTTTAGTCACTTCCTTCCATTCTTTCGTGGGCAAAAACCCGGGCTTTTCACTGGACAAATCAATGCCGAGCAACGCGTTCAGTCCGAATAATTCCGCGTATTTTTTTATTTTCTCAACTCCGAGACCGTCAAACTCGCCATAACCGCCGCCAATAATATAAAAAAATGTATTGACCGAATCGGCCAGCGCCTTGCGCACATCAGTAACGCCATGGCCGCCCGCTTTCCAATCAGGAAAAAACCACTCGCCGATTCTAATGCCGCCCACGCTAACAAAAGATTTGTTCTCGTTAATAATGCCTTCTTCGAGCGCCGCCGCCGCCACGACCGGTTTGAAAGTCGAGCCGGACGGATACTCCCCGCTCACCGCGCGATTGAAAAGCGGCTTGTCATCGTCCGTGAATAACGCCGCCAACTTTTTCTCATCAATGCCTTGAGAAAATAAATTATTATCAAATCCCGGCAAGCTGACCATGGCCAGTATCTGCCCGTTTTGCGGATTCAACGCAATGGCTACCCCGCGTTTTTTACCGGCTACGGTCATATTATTTTGCAAACTTCGCTCCAGCGCCGCCTGAATATCCGCGTCAATGCTTAAAAATATGCTATTACCGCGGAGCATTTCCTCACGCGCGATGATTTTGATCGCCTTGCCCGCCGCGTCCACCTCAAGTTGCTCGCGGCCAAATTGACCGCGCAACGCTTTTTCATAAACATTCTCAATCCCAATTTTGCCGAGACTGTCATTCAACAAATATCCGTCACCGCGCAATTGACCGTATTCCGCGGCGTCGATTTTGCCGGTATAGCCAAGCACGTGCGCCAAACTGGTGCTTTTATGCTTGCCCGCCGGCGTGAAATAATCACGTTTGGCCGAAGTTTCGATGGTGACGCCGGGATAATTGGTGCTTTCAATCTTCATCTTGAGCGACCGCGCATAATCCAAACCATCGACCAAAAGCGCCGCCTCATAGTAACCCTTTTCCGATTGCTTGATGGCCAAAATCTTTTCCAACCGCGCGCTTATTTCTTCGCTCGGCAATTGCCGTTTGATCCAGGCCACCTTGCTCTCAACGGACGACGTCGAACCCAAAAAATCCACCGGCGTAATATAGACATCAAAGTCGGGAATATTTTTTACCAGTGGACGAGAATTGACATCATATATAATGCCACGCGGTGCCGGCAGATAGGTCACGTGCAATCGATTTTTCTCCGCCAGGTTGAAATACGCGACACCCTCCATTATCTGCAACCGCGCGGCATAAAAGAATAGGCCACCCAAACACAAATAAATGCCCAATAAAAAAAACAATAACGACCGCTTGCTCACGCACAGACCTAAATAACTTTTATTATCCGTGCGGGCCAATTCATGCTCTGAAAAATCAATATAAGCTCCCTCGACCCAATGCCCACGTTCGCGATCGCGCAATCGTTGGTATGGAGCATCAAAATCGCCGCCGACAAAAAAAGACGCCTTATCGTTATCAGCGGCTCGTTTGATTCGCCGTTTGAACAGATACTCGAGAAGAAACATAATCACGTCTTGATTGTGTCGATAAAAGCGGCGCCAAACCGCCGACTCGAAGCATGAAAAATGAGAAATAAAAAGGAGACCAAAGCCAAATGCATCACCATCTGGATGACAAAATCGCCGCTTGCCGATCGACCGAGGCGATACACGAGTGCCACGTCATTCGTTTTGGCGAAGTACCTGGCCGCGGTATAAACAAAAATTACCAATGAATAAACAAGCGTAGCCAACGCCGTCAACATCAGCGTGGCGTAAAGTGACTTATTGGTCAAAAAACGCTGATAAACAAGATACACCGCCGACAAAGTAATGCCGGCGGCAATCATGATCGCCCCAAAAGGCAGTACGGAATACAATTCAAACAAAAATGCGCTGACAAGGCCGATCACCACACCCTGATAGAATTGAAATGCCACCGCCACAAAGACCACTGCCACCAGCCACACATTCATCTTGTCCATGCCAAAAGGCATGAACGGCGCCACTGCCAGCTCATAGGCGAACACGCCCATGACCGCCAAAAAATAATAAAAGGCTTTCTTCATGATTATTTCCTTACGCCTTTGATAACACTGACTAACGTCACCTTGCCAAAATTAACGGGCGAGGCCAAGGCAGCGCTCTGAAACATTTCCTCCGGTTCACGGTCAATCTTTTTCACTTCGCCGATAATGATGCCGGCCGGAATCAGCTCCTCCAATCCGGACGTAACAACAATATCGCCCTCTTTGAACGCTTCCACTTGCGGAATCAAATTCATTTTTATTTCCAAACCGTATTCCCCTTCCACCAACCCGCTGGTTTTGGCTTGATTTTGGACTTTGGCCGCCACACTTGACAAGTCATCATTAATCAGCAAAACCAATGCGGAATTTTTACGCGTTTTAATAATTTTGCCGATGAGAAAACTACCCTGCCATCCCTGACCGGAAAGGCTATCCAATCGTGCGGCCAAAACCGGCTGGCCGACCAACACGCCCCTCGACTCCCCCTTGTCCAGCACCAAAACATTGGAAATATTATCCGCGCCGTGCCCGACCACGCGCGCAATTTCAACATCATAGTCGCGCTTTTCCACGAGCTGCAATTGCGCGCGCAAAAATTCATTTTCGTTTTTGTCCTCCATGCAAATGCTGT
>MFGM01000017.1:0-1504 GCA_001778275.1 Candidatus Falkowbacteria bacterium RIFOXYC2_FULL_48_21
CAAAATGATCAACGGGTTTCATGTTAACGACAGGCGAGTGAAGATTGATGGGATGATAAAGAAGGCGCGCGCGGGGAAGGCCAAGGTTTGGGCGCGGAATTATGTCATTGATCTGTTGGCGCACGAACGTTATCAAGAGGCGGCACTCTGCGCGTACAACTGCGGACTGGTCAAAGAGATTCAGAAAAAGTATTTGGAAAGGATGGGGCTGGCCATGCAAGATGATCGAGTCTTTGCAAATTATTCGGCCAGAATGGCGATTTTGCGAGAGCTTGGTCGGGCCGCGGAAGCGGAGCAACTGCAAAAGCAAGTGGATGATTTTGAGACACTTTTGTATAGATAACTACAGCGAAATCCGTCCCATAAAGTGGGCGGATTTTTTTGTGGATCAAAAAACACCACTGCGCGTTGGCAGTGGCATTGAGTCATGTCGGAATTTTCGCGTGAAGTTTGGACAGGACAAAGATAAGCATGTCGCGTTGTTCATCGGTCATTGTCTCGAAGTGCGTCTTTTTCAGTTCGTGCAGCAGACGCAGACAGGCTTTGTGCAAATCAAGATCATTGTCCATGTCCAGTTCGGCGGCGAACATTTGCGCCATGGCTTGGCGACGTTTGGCGATCTCTTGCGCCACGCTTTCCTTGATCCATTTTTTGAGGACGATGCGTCGCTCTTCGGCCAAAGCGCGCAAGCATTTGGTACGACCCTCCCAATCAACGCGTTTTTCACAATCAGCGCGCTTGTCTTTGTCGCGGCGAGCAGCGGCCAGCTGTACGTCGAGGCTGGCAATGAGAGTGTTCAGTTCATTGAGTTCGCTGTCTGCTTGCGCGAATGAATTAATCGGTTCATTGGTTTTGATCCGCCTTTTTCTGTCTTCTTCCTGCATTGTTCCCTCCTTTGTGCGAAGAGGTAGTATAGTTGAGTAACTATCTTTTGTCAATACCAGCAGGCGTGCCCCGAATTTTTCACCCCGCTTCAGCCCCGAAGGGGCTCCTTAGGAGCGAGAAAGGTGCGGTTAATTCGTTTCACTTTGGCGACATAAAAAGCGCCTCGTTTTAGCGGGGCGCTTTTTATATAGTCAGAGTTTACGCTTTCTTGATCGACAAACTGATCTTGCCATTCTCCGGGTCCAGCTTCACGACCTTCACCTTCACTTGCTGGCCTTCTTTCAAATACTTGTGCACATCCATCACGCGTTCCTTATCCGTGATTTCGGAAATGTGCAAAAGTCCTTCGGTGCCCGGGAAAATTTCCACGAACGCGCCAAAGTCCATGATCTTGATTACTTTGCCCACGTATGTGACTCCCAGTTCCGCTTCGCGAGTCAAGTCTTCGATCCACTGTTTGGCCTTGGCCATCCCATCAGCGGAAACAGACGTGATGTAAACATGTCCGTCGTCTTCGATGTCAATGGCAACGCCGGTTTCTTCGATAATCTTGTTAATCATCTTGCCGCCCGGTCCGATCACGATGCGGATTTTTTCCGGATTTATGGTTAGCGTTTCA
>MFGM01000017.1:1519-4293 GCA_001778275.1 Candidatus Falkowbacteria bacterium RIFOXYC2_FULL_48_21
AATTATTTCCAGATTTAAACCGTCCGTTTTCGTATCCATTTGCAAGGCGGTCAATCCATCCTTCGTCCCTGCCAATTTGAAATCCATGCCGCCATCACCGTCTTCGAGATCTTGAATATCGGTTAGGATTTTATACTCGCCCTTTTTGTTCGAGGCCAAACCGATAGCAATGCCCGCGACCGGTTTTTTAATCGGTACGCCAGCGTCCATGAGAGCCAAGGTTGAGCAGCATGTTGAAGCCATGGAACTTGACCCGTTTGAACCAAGCACTTCGGAAACAACGCGAATGGTGTAAGGGAATTCTTCCTTTGGCGGCAAAACCGGAATCAACGCTTTTTCCGCGAGAGCGCCGTGGCCGATTTCACGTCTGCCGGTGCCACGAAGCGGAGCCGCCTCACCGACTGAATATGGGGGAAAATTGTAATGATGCATGTAGCGCTTTTTGCCGGAGATTTCCATACCTTCGATTACTTGCTCGTCGCCTGGAGAGCCGAGCGTGACGGTGGAAAGCACTTGCGTTTCCCCGCGGTTGAACAAGCCTGATCCGTGCGTTCTCGGCAAGATACCGACCGAACTCGAAAGCGCTCTGATCTGATCCAGCTTGCGGCCGTCCACGCGCTGATCGCGTTTCAGTACAGCGTCCGTAATCTGTTCCTCGATAAAGGATTCGAAAAACTCCATGATTTTTTTGCGGCGATCCTTGCCCGCTTGTTTTTCCACCAGGAATGCTTCGCACAAGTCGAAGAGTTGGTGCAAGATGACTTTGCGCTCTTTTTTGCTGCCGCGCGGAATGTTGAAAATAAATTGATCGAGCTTTGACAACGCGAAAGTGGCGCACTCCTTGGCCAACTTTTCGTTTTCTTCTTGCACGGCTTTTTGGTTCGGATCAAGATCTTCGATCCGAATTTCGTTTTTAGGAATTTCAATCTTTTGTTTGCCGGCTTGCTCGCCGACTTCTTTGATTAACTTGATGATCGGCTTGATGTGTTTGAGGCCGAATTTGAACGCTTCGTAAACCGTGGCTTCATCCACTTCTTGCGCGCCCGCTTCCACCATCATGACGCGATCTTCGGTGGCGGAAAAAGTGAGATCCAAAACGGATTTCAATTGCGCGGTTTTGCTCGGGTTGATCACCCACTCGCCGTCAATTTGACCGATGCGAATGCCAGCGAGCGGGCCCTTCCATGGTACATCGGACAGTTGAATCGCGGTGGACGCGGCGATGATGGCCGGGATATCAGGCTCATTTTCGCCGTCCACGGACAGGACGGTGACAATCACCTGCAAATCGCGGCGGATGGATTGGTCAAACAGCGGGCGCAGGCCGCGATCGATCAATCGCGAAATTAAAATCGCTTCGTCGGATGGGCGATTTTCGCGTTTGATAAATCGGCTGCCGGAAATTTTGCCGGCGGCATACATCTTTTCCACGTACTCCACCATCAAGGGAAAGTACGAAGCGTTTTCTTTCGGTTCCGGGCTCATGACCACGGTCGCGAGGACGACGGTATCGCCGTACTGCACGGTGCAACTGCCGCTCGCTTGGCGAGCCAGTTCGCCGGTTTTGATAATTAGTTTGCGTCCGGCAAACTCGGTTTCGAACGTTTTTACTTCGTTCATAAGGGTTTAGCTGATCGCCAGATTATAGATCTCCAGAGTTAAACTCTGTTTGGAAATCTGTTTATCTGACGGTCAGCGATTATTATTATGTATAAAGACAAGCCCTTTGGGACAAAGGGCTTGTCTGATAAGTTATATTTTTTCTTCGGTTTCAATTTTGGCGGCCGCTTCCGGGGCGACTTCCTCTCCGGCAATTTCCGCGTCCAAAATCTTTTTGATTTCTTCCTCGCGTTGCAGGCGGTTGGTCGGTTTTAACTTTAGCGCATCGATAATTTTCTTGTAGCCTTCTTGATTGTCAACCTCGAGGTAGCGCACCAAGCGGCGGCGTTCGCCAACCTTTTTCAAAAGGCCGCGGCGGCTGGAGTGGTCATGTTTGTGCTGTTGCAAGTGCTTGGTCAAGTCCTTGATTTCCTCGGTCAAGATGGCGATTTGGACTTCGGCCGAGCCGGTATCTGTGGCGTGCGTCTTGAATTTGTTGATAATTAACTGCTTTTTCTTCGCGTCTAACACATGGTTGCGTGCTCCACCGCGCGGCCGAGTATTCCATGAATAAGCTCGAAAGCCGACGCCGCAGGGACGGGTTAATTTATGATAAGTTGATGATAACAAAGAGAAATGGTTTTGTAAAGGGCGGGGAGGAAGGATGGTGCAAAGCCTGCCCGCAATGCTATGCCACCGTTTAGCGGGGATTCGTCAGACAAGTATGTGTTTTGTTTTTAAGGAGTTTTTTTGTGGCTAAAGCGCGGGGTGAACTCGTAAATAACGCGTTCGTCACTAACGCGCGCGTTAATCGCATGTATCCCGCTGAAGCGGGATACGGGCGACTTGCGTTTTGCGCTCGCGAAGTTGATTTCATCGAATAACGTGTTACAATGACTAAGCCATTGAATTACCCAATTACTTAATTTCTCAATTTCCCAATTTCTGCGCCTTTCTTTTATGCCCACGAATTGTAAAAAGTTAAGAGTAGAGTACGAAACCCTGCAAAAGCAAGCCGGAGATTTTTTGATGCAAGTGAACGAGATCCGCGCGGCGGAGAAAGCGGGGAAACCGCTTGATAGGGAAAAGTTTACCCAAGCCAAGCACTTGATGAAACAACTGACAACCGCGCGCGTCGCATTTCTGGAGAAGTTGGTTTACTCGGTTGAAACGAT
>MFGM01000017.1:4307-15532 GCA_001778275.1 Candidatus Falkowbacteria bacterium RIFOXYC2_FULL_48_21
CATTTCTGGAGAAGTTGGTTTACTCGGTTGAAACGATTCAAAAAATCCTGGGCGAGAAAAATGTGCGCGGCTCGGTGTGGCCGAAGAGCGCGGATAATCCGTATGACACAAGTGATCCTGATCCGGATTATCAAGTTTCAGAAGTGGAGCGGATGAGGCCGGAGCAAGCGGTGAAGATGTTGGAGAAAATGTATCATGCCAGCGCCCGGCCTGCGTCGGCAGGAGACTGGCCGGGGTTAGACACGAAGAACTGGAAAACCGCGTTGGAGCGAGGCGTGACGCCGGCGATACGGGCGTGTAGGGAGCTTGGTATAGATCCAAAAAGATTGATCGTGTTCCCGTGGATCAAGCGTTCAGCCCTGGCAAAGTTTTGCGGCGCCAACGTCACAAAATCGCCGAGCCCGTCGCCCGGCTCCGAACATGTCCACTATGGTGCCCTGCTGGAAGCAGGCGTGTTCCCGAAGCTCGAGGAAGTGTATGCAGAGAAAGGACTTGATTTTATAAATCATCGAGCCGGAGCAATGTCGTCTGACAATTATTTACAAATGGAGCCTGCCGTGGCCAAATGGTTGACGCAACAAGTTATCTGGTTCAACAGATGCTATTGACGCAGTCGCAATTGCAGACAAAGTGGGAAGAATTACATTGGTGGATGTCCGGTGATAAGTATGATGTGAATGGAGCCTTCTCGTTCTCGGCCGCGCCCTATTGCCTTGTGCCTGGCAGTAAGTTCGGGTTCGGCTACGATAGCGCCGCTCATGCCGCTGCGCAATGCGGCGCGCTCGTCCTGCCCTTCGCCGTGATTTAGACCCTTGGCATTTGGTGTTTTGGATTTTTGTTTGCGACTTGTAGCTGTCTTGTTTGGATTTTAAAACTTCCCGCCACTGAATGGCGGGAAGTTTTTCGATTTTTCATTTTTCTCGTTGGGTTGCCTTCCGTAAAGAAGCTCTCAATTTGGAAAATGACTCGTTCTGAAATTGAAAATTTTAAAAGAGCCCTGATTGTCGGGCTCTTTGGTCTCATGGATGCGAAGGAAATTTTTCAATAATGGTTTCTACGCGATGAGAATGAGCGGATAGCAGGGATAAAAGAATTTTTTTGCGGTCGGCGAGGCGTCCGGTATTATGGATGATCTCGTCGGCGCGCAGGAGAATTTCGGCACGTTTGGTGACCCAGATTGACCAATGCCGCGGCGCCACTTGGCGGTGGATGATTTTGGCGACAAGATTATCAATTTGTCGATCGAATACCACGGCCGGCAGATCCAAAATGTCAGGCACTTGAGAAAAGAGGCGATGCACAGCTTCGCGAATTTCAGAGCAGAAGGGTGTTACCGTAATGCCGGCAGCGGCGAGGAGGTGAAGGATTTCGATTTTTCCCGAACCGGCTCGCTGACCCATGCTAGAGATTGCGCCATCGGCAAAGGGGTAGCCCCGCGGATTGAGCATAATCGTCCACGCATTGGCCGAAATGGTTTTATCGCGGCAGGAGAGGAAAACGTCTTGCGTTTTTTTGGGGACGTTATCCATTTGCGGCAGGTCGTACTTTCTCAATAGCGCTGTCCATGCGTTTTCGCTGACAGAAAACATTTCTTTGAACCAGCCGATGGCGTTGGTTTCGCTTTTTTCTTCCGGAGTTAAGAAACCGATCAGGTGTCGTCCGATGGCCGTCGGCAGTGAAGCGGTTTTGTCAAACCGCTTGATCCCTGCCGTTTGGCGGTCGGTGATGACTTTTTCTTGCGCCGCGCCGTGCAAAACATAGCGGCGGGTATCGCTTATGCGATTCGGCAAGAAGCTGACGAAACGCTCAATCAGCTCGCCTGCGGAAAGAAAATAGGCGGCCGTGGAATCGAGACGATAGCGCACATGTTTGAATCGTTCTTTGCCCGGCGCAAAATGGCGGATAGTATCTTCCGTAAAAGCAATTAGCGCGAAACGCAAGCGAGTATGCGGCGCGCGCAATTGCGCCAGCGCCTGATTAACCGCCGACACAAAGTGCGGACTGATTCGGCTGTCTTTTCCGAGCGCGGCTTGGAGCCGCGTCGCCACTTCATCGGGGTCAAGCGTCAGTTCCTTTACCAAATTTTGTGCGTCAGCGCGACCGATGCCGGCGGCCATAATTTCATCAGCCGCTCTGTCAAAGCATCCGGCCGCAATTTGCAGATTTATCTTGGTAATCCATGAGTGAAGAACAAACGGATTATTCCGCAGCTTTTCCGGCAATTCGGTCAATTGAATATTTATCAATCGATAAAGGGGATCATTTATCAGCTGACTCATCACGTCCTCGGCCATGATTTTTCTCGGCAGACGGATTTGGCATGGCGCGCGTTCGGTCATTCTCGATACCTTGGCCACGTGCGCGTCCACGTCCTCGCAAACAGATGCGGGCAACCGCAGATTGGCGCGGAGGGTTCGCAAAAGACTCAAATCGTCCGCAGTGGATTTTGCTCGCGTATCTTCCGAAAGAATTTTTATCAAGCGGCATTCGGCGGCTATTTTTTCATCCGTATCGGCGATAGCGCGAAAGGTGATATGGCCGTTTTTGAGGTCGAACAAACGACCAAGCGCAAGGCGATTTACCATGACGCGCGCGTGGGCAAGCAACAAGTCATTGCCGGCCAAGCCGGTTTCCACCCCTTGCAAAAACAATGTCATGGCCGTGGTCCAGCGCGACACAACGGCCGCGCGATTGCGGCGAAAGTCATTTACCGTTTTGCGCGTGGTCGCTTCCATCTTTGTCAGTAACGTTAAACGCGCCAAAAAAACATTTTGTAAGAACGGCGTGTATTCGGGTGTGAAAGATTTGACAAAGTCGAGCGCGTCGAACGTGGCCGCCCAATCGCCGGCGTCAATCAGCAAGCCGTTGATCAATAGCGGCGTTCGTTCGAACTTTTTGTCGCCGTCGAGCAGGTACTTGTCATGAATTTCACCGGGAACGCTTGATCGCGTTGAATCGAATTTAATCGGTTCGCCGATGGTTGTGGCTTCTTTGGCTGAAAGCGGAATAAAGTGCCAGTCGGGAAATGTTTCCGGAATGACCAGCCCCTTTTGTTTCGGCTCTTCCGGCGCGGGTTGAATCGGTGGCATTTTTTCTTTGTCCG
Organism: Candidatus Falkowbacteria bacterium RIFOXYC2_FULL_48_21; assembly: GCA_001778275.1. Classification (GTDB taxonomy): domain Bacteria; phylum Patescibacteriota; class Patescibacteriia; order UBA11705; family JABHMO01; genus MFGM01. The sequence goes on from MFGM01000017.1 coordinate 7,411, forward strand.
GCAACATTGCCATTTGGTGCGATGTTTGTTTTTTTTGCGTCTTTGCCAAAGCATCGGCCACCAAGCGTTCAATTTCAGCCGTTAAGTGATCGGTCTGCTCGTCCTTGTTGCACGCCAGATCGAAACGCATCAGCGCGATTTCCAACGCGTGTTTGGTTCTGGCCGGCGCAGTAGCTGGCAATGATTTTACCAAAGCAATAAGACAATTTTTTTCTGCTAATTTGTCGGTCATGGTCTGATCTCCGTTGGTAAGGTTGTTAAGGAACTTCAAGGTTAATTTAGCACGACAGCGCTGGTTGTCAATGGAAGATACGGATTTAATCGATGAACACACGGATTAAGCGGACGAACACACAGATTCCACGGATGGAAATTAAAAGCCCCGACCGAGCGGGGCTTGAGAGTTATGTTTGCGGTTTTCTTTTCTTGTAGGGTGCTATGCGCGCTTTGTTGCGCCAGTTGCGAATTTTGATTAGAGTGATGCCGGAAAGAGAGCTGATCGTGGTGTCGGGAACTTTGCCGAAAAACGGTTTGAGCCGACGCCGGAGCAGTTCTTCCTTTGGCAGTTCGGCGAACGTGTAGTTGATTCCTTCGCGCCGGAACGCGGCGGTCAGCGTGCCGAAGTGAGCAATGGCGGAATGGAAATAGGCCTGATGCGCGCGTTCGATTTCCATCGGTGTCAGCAGGGCGAGGTTTTCCGTTGTGCGGAAAAACCACAGCGTTTGGCTGGCGCAAAAAAAGGGAAGTTCTATCCGCGCCGAGCTGTAGTAAGACACGAGTTGGCAATTGAATCGTTCGTGGCAGATCGGGCATTCGGTGGTGCGATCGAGCGGGTATTCGTTGAAGCCGCGCAGAATTTCGATCAGCTTCATCTTGTGCTTGCATTTCGGACAGCGGCCGTTCGGCTCGTACCGATGACCGTGTAGAGCCGCGGCCAGTCCGATGGCCAGCATGGCTTGGCTGTTTTCCAGTCGCAACTGGTGAGCCAGTTGTTGTTGCAATGACAGTTTTTGCTTCAGTTCAAGGCGCGGTTCCAAATGTTGACTTAAGGTGAGCATCATGACAAACCTCCTTTGGACATAGAAGCATAGAAACATAGAAACAAAAAAGCACGGGAACAACTATTAAAGAATAAAGAACGCAGATTCCCAGCTGAAGCCGAACACTTGCAAGAACGTTAACGAGTGATATTATACCATGCGTTTTTGCATGTCAATAGCCCCGCTTGGGCGGGGAAGGGCAAAGGGCCAAGGGCAAAAGTAAATGCAAAACTTAAAATAAAGAAACAAAATTATTCAATAACCAGTTCTGTAATTTTTATTTTTAACTTTATTTTTGGCCCTTGTTTTTGCCCTTTGCCCTTGGCCACCTTGCCCTTAACTAAAAGGCCGCCCCTGCCGGAGCGGCGCGTGTGATGTTGAAGAAGCGATGAACTATTCGACTTCGAGTTTGTGGTTCGGGCCGAGCGCGAGTTTGACGCGCTTGATTTCGTGGCCAATCAGGTCTGCTCCGCAAACCAGATAACAGCCCATGTCGAGTTCGGAGAAGAAGCTGTTCATCTTCGGGCAAAGTTCGTTGAGTACGCGGAAAAAGACGCTGCCAAGAGGGTGTGCGGTCATCTCTATTCCGGCGGTGACGTTCGGCCTGGCCTGTTCTAGCAGTCGCAGGACGTGTTCGCAGCATAGATTTGTGTCTCCTCGGCACAACGTTTCAAGGAAAAAGCTTTTTGCCAGCTTGACTTTCTCTTCCCATTGTATACCGCGTAAATGAACTAGTACCGGGCTTTCCGGCGTCGGCTCGGGTTTCTTGAAAAGGCCGGGAAAGTGGGCGATCAGCATCTCGTTTTCGCACGTCAGCTGGTCGATCGGTTCGACAGTGCCGGTTCGCAAGCGCTTGTTGTAATGCATTACAAAGTACTTGCCGCCAATGGTAGCGGTATTGCAGGCGCTACCGAATAGCAGAACCTCGTCTGGGTCTTGTCCGTGGTGAGTAATCGGAAAAACGCCAAAAAGGTGCACCCAAAACGGTCCTTCTTTTTTGAGTTTAAACATGAGTGCGCTTGTGGTGTTTTCTTGTGGGAAAAACCAGTAGCGGCAAATGATTCCTTCGAACATCGACGGTCCGTCCTTCACCAAATACTTTTTCTTTTTTTCTTCGGCTACCATAACGGCACCTCCTTCGAAGAACCCGGCTTGAGACAGTGCAAGCCAAAACACTCTTATCCACGGCATAACGCCACGGACGTTTCCGCTTGCCCCGTTCGCTGGGGCTTGGTCGCGGAAATTGGATGATATCACAACGGAACTGGTATGTCCACTTATGCGTATGTGCCGGACGTTTGGCCGGGCGTCCCATGCGGCATATCAACCAAAACAATGAAATCTAAAATCTTAAATGCTCGTTGGTCGACGTTACGCGCATAGGCATTTCAGATTTCCGATTTATGATTTTTGATTTCAGCGACATAAGCGAGTCACGGAGACGACAAAAAAACGAGCCCCGCCATGGCGGGGCTCGCTGATGTTATGAATCACACCAAGACAGAGCGGTGCTTATTCTTGATGTTTGGTATGCCGAACGAAAAGACGATCGGCGCGCACGGACACAGATCCCATTCGGTGATTGTTTGCGCCAGCCTGACTAATAGCCGGTCCATATCTCCGGCCGAGTCTCCCTGAAAATATGCTTTCATCAGCTCTGACCAAATGACGTAATTTTTTTGCGCTTCGTCCTGAAATCTTTTGCCGATCGCCATGCTGACAGACGCCACGTCGCGGTTGTTGTTGAGCAAGGCAAAATCATACAGCGCTTGCCATTTGATGGGCGTTGATTTCTCATGGTGGTCGAAATCCAGATATTTGACCGACATGATCAACGAGCCTTCTTGGATCATCATGAGTGGAAAGCCGTGCACGCCACCGGTCGCCATGGGCACGGTCAGGTGCAACATGTTCTCTTTGCCCCAAAGCGCGCCGCGACTCACCGCCGTGACGATCCCGCCAATCACTTGAATCAGTACGCGGTCGTGCAGTTTGCCGGAACCAGCGGAACCATCTGGCTCAAGCACGGTGACAAAAAAGCGACGCAGGATGAATCGGGTGACGACGTTCGCGGCCATAAGCAGGATGGCGGTAACAACGAAGATTTGTCCCAATTTTTCCGCCCCGAATTCGGAGGCGATAAATGTCGCGCCGGCGCTGATAAGTAAGATGAAAAAAATGAGCTGGCCAAGGCCGGTGACCGCGAAAGCGGCGCCGAATTGTTTGGCGACGGACACGTTTTTGGAATACATGGGTTCGGTGTTGAGCATGAGAGCCTCCTTGTGAAAGAACAAAGTGAAAGGCAATCCGAATCTTAGTAAAAATACGGACCAATCGCATTCATCCGAATTTACGAATCTTATTTCGACTACGATTCGTAAATTCGGATGAGTGCGATTAATTCGTGTTTATATTATGATTCGCATCGCAAGCGATTTATCAGATTAGCACCATGTTTCATTTTGTCAACGCCCCTCTTGTTTTTTCTTTTATTGTGTCGTACAATATCGCGGCTATGATAAAAAGACGCATCGTTGAATTTTTGGAGTATTTGGAAACGAAAAAACGTCGCGCCTCCCGGACGGTGCGGAATTATGATTTGTATTTGAAAAGATTTCGCTCGTTTGCGGACGCGAAGAAAGTGATTGATGTTTCGGACATTACGTCGGACGCGATCGCCAAGTATCAGGCGTGGCTCCGCGCGTTTGTCGTTGACAAGAAACAAATAAAAAGTAACACGATAAATTATCACTTGATCGCCCTGCGCGCTTTTCTCAAGTATTTGGTGCACAAAAAATTGTTATTCCTTTCTCCCGCCAAGGTTCGCCTGAATCGCCACGAACGTGGCGTCATGGTCTGTCTCTGCAAGCCGGAAATGGAAAAGTTGCTCAAGGCGCCGTTTCAATTTGCTTCGGATAAAATTATTCAGATGCGCGACCTGGCGATTTTGGAACTGCTTTTCTGCACGGGCATGAAAGTTTCGGAATTGGCCGGGTTGAAAAAGCCAGACATTAACGTCGGCAAGCGACAAGTCGTTGTTCATCGCGGTGAAGAAAAGGAAAGAGCGATCGCGATTACCAACCAAGCCGCTTATTCCGTAACTCAATATTTAAACGCGCGGCGAGATGATGTGCCGGCGCTTTTCATCGGTCACGATCGGACGCTTGTTTCACGCAAGACGAAGAAATCGCTCGGCGCATTGACAGGCAGGAGTATCGAGCGCATAGTGGAGAAGTACGCGAGGCTTTGCGGTATTAACATCAGGGTTACGCCACAAGTTATTCGCAACACTTTTGCCGCGCGTCAGGTAAAGCGCGGAACGTTGCAAGACGGATTGCAGAGCGAGCTTGGTTGTTCATCGGCCAACACGGCGAAACGGTTTTTCGAATAATCTTTTCCCGCCGGTCAGTCTACCGCTCCACAGGTTTCAGTTCCGTTTGTTCAAAACGTCCCACCAGCAATGGCCCCGATCACGCATCGGGGCCGTCTTTTTTTATATTGCCTATTGACAGTTGCTTTGTCATTTGATTAAATGCATCAATGTTTAGTTCTTTTATTAACCAAAGGAGGTGTCTCCATGAGAGAACACAAGCAGTTTTTCGGTATTCCGCTGACGGAAAAAGATTGTCTGGGTTGGGTGTTGCAAAATCCGCCGTTCGAAATCATCGTGAATCGGACGCGTGGGGAGGTGCGCGTGGTCATGACCGATTGGCTCAAGGAACGAGAAGCTTTGGCTCACCTTGCTTGCTTGTTCGTCGCATTGGCGGACAAGGCGGAGAGGATGGCGGCGGTCAAGCGACCATTCTACGGCGCTGACCAAATGCTTGATGGCGGATCCGGACATTCGCCGCGATCGGGAAGGTTTCATGATGAGACGCGGCAGTATCATGCCAACCAAGCCAAGGTTGGGGTTGAACTCGATAAATTGTTTGATCAGCTCCCGGCCATTCTCGAAGACTGTTGTACCAACGAGCGAAATTTTGAAGCTTACTTTTTGGTCAAACACTTTTTCGACACAGCGGCGGAGTATTGGCCGAGCGAGTTCCAGTCCAAACAAAAAACAATAAACAAGTTGCTTGGCAAAAATGAATTTGCCCCTTGCCGTGATTTCGCTATTACCGCGGCGAAAGAAGTTTATCAGTATCTGGAAGCGGTGACGATGGAATTTTTCAAGCTCAAGTTTAGTCACAAACATCAATTTCTATCCACGCCCGTTTAATTTCTTCACACAAATCCCAGCTTCACGGTTGGGATTTTAAAAACGCACAAACCTTGACAGAATTTTATTTGCATGGTATTTTTTTGAGTTCCTTAAAATTGAATATGGACCATTTAATTGGGAGGACAGCATGGAATTTGCCATCAGAGTTACGGATCATTGCAATCTCAATTGTCAGTATTGCTACGCCAGAGTGGCAAAGCCAAAGAACATGAGCGTTGAAACATTGGATCGAGCGCTGACCGAAGTCGCCGGCTTGTCGGAAGAACCGGTCACCATCAGCTGGACAGGCGGCGAACCGCTGACCATGGGACATGAGTTTTTCGAATCAATCGCGCGGATTCAATCTCGGCTTGGATCAAACCGGTTTACCAACATTCTGCAATCAAATCTGATTCTGCTCGATGCGCATTATATGCGTTTTTTGATCGAGCAGGGATTTCAAGTGCGAACCAGCTTGGATCTGCCGCCCGAAAATCACGATGCTTTGCGACGCGCTGGCGATTTTGCGCGCGCCCTTTGTAGCGTTGTCGCGCTGAAGTCAGCCGGCGTACCGGTCAATGTTAACACCGTTGTTACGGGTCGAAACATTGATCGCCCGGAAGAGATTTTTGCCTTTTTGAAAAGTATCGGAATCACCAGTTTCTCGGTCTCCCGTTTGGTGGAACAAGGCAACGCCACCAATCATCCGGAATTCGCCGTGTATGACAACGCGGCTTTTGGCCAATTTCTCGTGAAGCTTTTTGATTGCTGGATCGCGGACAAGGAAAAACCGTTGATCGAACGCATTACCCCTCTCGACAAATTACTTGCCGCTTGCCGGCGCGGTTCGCGGGACGAAAAGGCAAAGTGTTTCCATTGCCAAAGTCAGATGTTCGCCATTGGACCGGATGGTGCGGTGTTTCCGTCGTGCAACAAGTTTTTTGCGCTGATCGACACTTGTCTTGGCAATATTTACGAGACAAGTCTGCGATCGGTGATCGACTCCGAGGCGAGAAGAAAATTTCTCGTCGCCACCAGCGATGTTTCCAATCGAGTTTGCGGTGAGTGCGAGTACGTGGATTATTGCGAAGGCGGTTGCTATTATATCGCTCACACCGCGCGCGTGAAGGGTGAGGACATGCACACGCGGGAACGGTTTTGTAAAGGATATTATTTGGTGTTCGAGCGTATCTTGCGCCACCTCAAGGAGGCACGGTCATGACCGGTGAAAACAAATTGACATGCGTGAAATTCCAAGTCGGATTCGCGTGCAATCTGGCCTGTTCCTTTTGTCTTGTACAGGAGCAGAACACGACACAAGACCTGTCGATCTCGACCGCTGAACACGCATTAAGTGATCCTGTTTTGCGTCGTCAGTTGAAACGTGTAGTTATAACCGGAGGCGAGCCGACTATGGGTCGTTATCTGCCGACCACCATGGCTATTGCGCGGTGCGCCACGGCACTCGGAGCGGAAAGCACCATTTATAGCAATGGTACGTTGCTGACGGACGCAGTTATTCGAAAACTGCACGCGGTCGGGTTGACCGAGATTCGTCTTTCGCTTTACGAACCGGTTGATTGGGTCAGAATGAAGAAAACGCTGGACGCCATGGAAGAGCACGGTTTTAATCGTTTCATCAAGGTGACGGTGACGCGGAAGACGTTTTTTCTTTTGCCGGCACTCCTTGAACGATTGCCAAGCTTGCGGCCTAGTAGATTTCAGATCAAGCCGTTCAATCAAACGGGCATTGTAAAGGTTGACGCGGTTGAAGAAATGACGCCGCGGCAAGTGCTTTCGATGGCGCGTCTCATGCTCGACTATCGTCGCCGCGTGCCATTCAGGGTGGATCTCCTTCCCTTGTGTTATGAATTTCTCGTCGAGTCGGTACCGGATGAATTTGTCTGCCGATGCAATTGCGGTAAAGGCGGCGAAGGTTACCTCGTAATTAATCCGAACGGCGATGTGTTGCCTTGTGGCGCTTATGCGCAAACCGTGGGCAATCTCAATTGCGCCGACAGTGTCAGCCTGACCGAAATGTGGAACAAATCATCTTTTCTTGACACGATTAGAAAAATTGAAAAACAACCGGCTGACGAATGCCATGACTGCGTGCATCTGCGCCAATGTCTTACGAACGATTGCCACAGCACGACTTTCAATTTTTACGGCGGATTCACGCGAGGCAATCCGCAGTGTCCGATTTTGGCACGCAAGCGTTTTCCGGCAGAGGGGTAGCGTAAGTCCGTTTCTTCTTAATAAAAAAAGAACATCCGACCTTGTCGGATGTTCTTTTATTTACCGCGTTGACTTTGGTAAGCAATTTTGATAGTATTACAGATGTAGCTTGTTATTTGAATAAAAAATTAAGAAAAGCGGTCTGGTTCCGCTTGGCGATTTTGGCAAAGGAGAGAAATAATGGAACTTTTGACGGAACAAGAAGCAATGGCGCGTGACAAAAGAAATTGGCAATTGATTCGGCATGGCTGTTTTTTTGATTTTGGAGGCGAACGGTTCTTCATCGCCACGCGAGAAATCGACAATGAGACATGGGAAGTGATCGAGCTGACTCCGAAAAATCGAGAGAGATTGATTCAAGGCCTCGGTGGCACGCGTACCTTTGTCAAGCTTTCCAATGCGTATTCGTATTGTCTGAATCTGCATTGACCGCACCGGCGTTGCCCAATCGCAACGCCCGTTTTTCTTAGTTTTTCAGCAGGTCACCATAGTTTCCGCCTTCGCTAGTCGCCGAGTCGCAAGCTTCCATCTTCGCTAATCGCCAAACCGCAAGCTTCGGCGGACGCGCAGTAGTTAAGTCCCCGTAGTTCAACGGATAGAACAACAGCCTTCTAAGCTGTGGACGAAGGTTCGATTCCTTCCG
>MFGM01000018.1 GCA_001778275.1 Candidatus Falkowbacteria bacterium RIFOXYC2_FULL_48_21
TGTCATACGCGCCACCGCACTCCGTACCGCCAAAACGGAAAATATTTTTTTCCGCCGCGCAATAGCCGTACGCCTCGCACTCGCCCTGATCATTCATGCGGATACAGCTTTCAATGTCCGCGCAATACTCGGCACGTTCGGCCGCGCTCGCGCTGACAAGCAATTGACCGCTGACGACCGCCTTGCACTGCGATTGCGGATAACGCAGAGCCCAATTCGGATCGATCAAATGGCAAAAACGACTCATATCATCAGCCTCGCCCTTGACCGGACAATTGGTATAATTATCAATCACATTTTTCAAAGTGATCGCGGAACCGGGTTCAACCTTGAGCGCGGCCAGCTCCCAACCGATCGGCAGGATGCGCGCTTTGCGCAATTTCACCAGATTGGAATAACAATAACCGGTCGCGTAGCAATCATCGCTCTTTTGTCTGTCATCATCCGGCCCGATAATGGGAAAATTGCCGTTCAACGCGCCTGATTCGATCGCCTGCGCCACGGTCAACGGTTTGTCTTGCGACGCACTCCGCACCGCGTCGGCGAAACCGCCATCCATCACGCACGAATTGAGCTGACGCTCCGCGCCGAGCGAGCAAGTGGAGTATTCGGTCAATAAATCGATTTGTTTTTGGGAAAAAGAAAAGTCCATTTTCACGGACGCGAACTCCGCGGCCGTGGTTTGCTTCGTATCCATCACGTGCTGTTCCGGATTGTAAGACTTTGACGGGTCAACCAATCCTTTTTTGAAATACTTGTCCATGATCATCTTTTGGAAAAACTGCGATACGAAAGTATTGAGAAAAGCGATAGCGACCTGCTCCGGAATCGAGGTGAGTACCTCCGATGATGCGTTCACTTCCGTTTCTTCGGTTTGTTTGGCTTTTTCCAGTTCTTGCTCGCTGTGCGCGCGCGTCAAAGAAGACGGCGTCTTGATATTCAAGCCGGCGATACCGGTCACGCCTTTGGTGCCCTGATCTTCCTGGCGCTGTTTTTCCTTGGCTTCCAATTCCGCGATCTGCGTCTCGAGCATCTTCGACTCCGCGGACAAATAAATACCCACGTCGCTCTTGCTCGGCGTGAAAGCGACATCAAACGTTTCTTGCAGCATGGCCAAACTCTGACCCGATGGATTTTTCATTTCCTTCAAAACGCTATTATACTTTTCTTGAATCCCCGCCCCGAACGCTTTCCAATTGCCCTTGAGCTTTTGCAAGGTACAATCAGGCTTCTTGAGCTGTTCATAACCCACATCGAGATAATTAAACTGGAACCCGAGCTTCATGCCCAGTTCAAATTCCGGTAAAGACGGGTTACAAACATCCATACCCAAAAAATCGCTCATGTTATCCAAAAATTGACCGATCATTTGATCTTTCAGATCTTGCTGAAACTCCTTGAACGCGTCCTCGTAAAACATCGAGCCCTCGCCCCAACTGCCGGACGCCATATATGTCACCGACTGCTCCGCCAGCTTGCGAGCCATTTTTACCAATAAATTTTTGATTGTCACTGACACGGTCAAAAGCAAGCCCTTATACAATTGCTTGGCAATGCCATCTTTGGCCTTTTCCCCCACCTTGGCGATTTTTTCCTGCGCCGAATCAACCACGCGCGCCGGATCGGTGTACTGCGCATTCGCCGGCAAAGCGGCCAAGAGCGCCGGCCACAACACTTGCAACACAAACAAGGCGGAAACGATCAGCGTTACCGCTTTGGTGAATTTTTTATTGCGAGAAAAAAACATAACGGAAGAAATTGGAAATAAGAAATTGGAAATTAGGGCCGGCTGACAAGATTAGCCCCTGCGATTAAATCGTATTAGCCAACCCAAATTTCCAATTTCCTGTTTCAAATTTCACTACTCTTTCACTCCCTTCCCCGCCTGATCCAGCGCTTCTTGATAAATCTTCATCAACTCTTCATCGCCGATCAACTTTAATTCCGCCTCGGAAAAACCCTGCTCCAAAAGCAACTTGCGCACTTCGGCCGCGGAGATACCGCTCAACGTATTCAACGCCTCCGTCGCGCTGGTCGCCTTGTTTTCAATCTCCGTCAACTTGCCCGCTTCGACTTGCGTCGAGCGAGGCGAGCCGGAAGCCGCCGGTTGGTTGGTCTGAAATTGCTTGGCCAACTCCGGATTTTGTTCCAACGCTTGACTATAAATTTCAAGCAATGTGGCGTCGTCAATCGCCGCCGCTTGCTCCGCCGTCACCTTGCCGGACGAGACAAGCACTTTGCGCAAGTCTTCCGTATTTACCTGTGCCGCGCTGACAATGGTGCCGCCGGTCGCCTCATCGATCGACACGGATGCGCCCGATGCGCCGGCCGCCACGCCGCCGGACTGAAAACAACTTTGTCCCTCCTGACAAGTCGGATCGGTATGATTGGCGATCTCGTCGAAGTCATCAAGGCCATCGCTATCACTGTCCGCCAAATACGGACTGGTATCGTAAACGTACAATTCTTCAAAATCGTTAATTTTGTCGGCATCGGTATCAGACGCTTTCAACTCATCCTGACTTTTTTGCGACAAATCAAGTTGGTCTTTCGGTTCTGCGACTATTTCTTTTTCATTGCCGGTAACGGGCAACGGTAAATTCAAAGTCCGACTCATTTGCCACACGGCGAGGCCGATTGCCAATACCACCACGAGGCCGATGGACGACAAAACAATATTTTGCCGCTTGGTCAATTTGGCGCGAGGAATAAAATCACCGGCGCTCGCGTTTTCATCGCTCGCCATAATTCTTTGCAAATCATCTTGATTTTTCTCATCGGCCTCGACCGGTTGATTAAGTAAATTTTGCGCATCCATAGGCAAAAAACAATCAAACCACGAGCGTTGATTAAACGTGCTCGCTTGCGCTATTTTTCATACCTTTTTATTAAGCTAATTATAACACAATGAACCGACGGAGCAAAATAAAAAAGTGGATAAACAAGCAAGGTGAAATCCGAAATAAGAAATAAGAAATTGGGGTCGGCTAATGAGCTTACTCCCCATAGCGAAACCATATCGGCCGGCCAAAATTTCTCCCAACGTGATCCCTTCGAGACAATTTCTAATTTCTTATTTCTTCCGTTAATTTTACCCAGTCTTCCACGGACAATTCTTCCGCTCGCGCGTTCTCCTTCAACCAGAACGCGGCCAAGGCCTTGGCCACCTTCTCCACACCAAAGGTGCGTAAATTATTTTTTAACTGCTTGCGCTTCGCGGCAAAGCCGCTTTTAACGATCGGCCAAAACGCCGTTTGATTTACATTACTGAAACGATGGCCGATATTAGTCAGCCGAATCACCGCGCTATCCACGTTCGGCGACGGAGAAAAGCAAGTGCGACTAACCGGAAAACAAATCTTCGGCTCGGCGTAAAACTGGACGGCCACAGCCAGCAAACTCATTTCCCCCGGCTTCGCCGTAATGCGCTCGGCCACTTCCCGTTGCACCATAAGCGTCATCTCTTTTGGAGCGATTAACGGATCCAAGTATTTTTTCAAAAAACGGCCGGTAATACCATACGGCAGATTGGCCACGATTTTGTAATTGCCGGCGCTAAATTCGGGATTCAACTCGGCCGGCTCGATTCGCAGCGCGTCGGCGTTCACCAACTGCACCGTTGAAACGCCGCCGGCGGTCAACCGATCGCCGAGCAGGGCGAACAACCGCTTGTCCGCTTCAATCGCCAACACTTTTGCCGCTCGCGGCGCCAGCTCGAACGTCAAAATCCCCGGCCCCGGCCCGATTTCGAGCACGTTGTCTGTTTTTTTCAACTCGGCCGCATCCACAATCTTGTGCAAAATATTTTTGTCAATCAAAAAATTTTGCCCGCGCCGGCGATTGGGCTTGATGGCGTATTGTTTTAACAATTCCCTTAAATCAAACAACTTCATAAAATCATTGACGCGCGGCGCTCCCATGCGCCGCCCGCCTGCGCAGGCAGGTATCATGGGAGCATGGTTTTGGTTCAATCTCGACGCCGCCAAACCGCTCGCACGGTCAACGCCAGCACCCCAAAACCATATTTAACGCTCCGCCAAAAATTAATGCTGGATGAATTTTTTTCATACCGCGCCGGACAAGGCGCTTCCGCGACACGCAATTTCAACGACGCCGCGGCAACCAACAGTTGATTGTCAAAAATAAAATCATTGGAAAATTTTTCAAATGGGATTTTCATCAACGCTCCCCGCTCGTACGCCCGGTAACCGGTATGATACTCCGACAGGTTCAAGCCAAGCGCGACATTCTGGACTTTCGTTAAAAAACGATTGAACAAAAACTTATAAAACGGCATGCCGCCCGCTCGTGCGCCGCCGTCGAGAAACCGCGAACCAAGCGCGAGGTCGCAATCCCCACCGGCGACCTTGTCCGCCAAAACCGAAATCAACTTCGGATCGTACTGATAGTCAGGATGCAGCATCACGATTATATCAGCTCCGCGCGCCAACGCCAAACCATAACACGTTTTCTGATTGGCGCCATAACCGCGATTTTGTTCATGTTCAACCACCGTCAAGCCGATCCCGCGCGCCAAGTCCGCCGTGCCGTCACGACTGGCGTCGTCAACCAAAATAATTTCGTCGACAATATCGCGCGGAATTTCAACCACGGTTTTTTCCAGCGTCCGCGCCGCGTTGTACGCCGGCAAGACAACGATGATTTTTAAATCATTAAGCATATGCCACGAGGATTGAGAGATTGACCTGATTAAATCCGCTCAATTTGCTTAATCGGCTCAATTCGCTCAATTCTCTCTCCCCTATCCTCATTTCATCACTCGCCACGCTTTGCGTAAATAATTTTTCAACATCGCCCACGATCGGACTCTTTTCACCGCGCGGAAAATTTGCCGCGGCCGAAGATAAAATTGCCGAGTAACGCGACGACGAAAAACATCCAATTCCGTCTTGGAAACGACCGCAAGCGCCGGCGCGTTGAAAACGGTTCGGCCGAACAATTCATCAGCCACCAAGCCGCCAGCTTGCGCTGAAACGAAAATCTCAGTGCCGGGAAACGGATACGCTTCGTGAAACTCGACAAAGTCGCCGTCCAGTTCAAGTGCGAAACGCCGCGTTTGTTCCAGTGTTTCCCGCGATTCTCCGGGCAGGCCGAGAACAAAGAATAAGTAGGTTAAAATTCCGGCTGACCGACACGCCACCACCGCCGCGCGGCTCTGGTCCAAGGTTATTTTTTTGTTCGCTTGATCGAGAATTTCTTGGTTGCCACTTTCAATGCCAAGCCCCAGCATCACGCACCCGGCGCGCTTCATCAGTTTGGACAAGCCGCTATCAAGAGTATCCACCCGGCTGTTGGCAAACCATTCCACCGGCAAACCCCGCCTGATAATTGCCTCGCAAAAGGCCGCCACCCACGCCCGCTCGGCCGTGAAGTTGTCGGCGCGTAAATAAAAATTTTTAATTTTGTACTTGTCCAAACACTCGCGTATCTCATTCACCACGCTGTCAACCGAACGCCGACAATCAACTGATCCGGCAACAGCCTTGACTAAACAAAACGCGCAATTATTCGCACAGCCGCGGCCAACCAAGACCGATGTCATCCGATCCCCCGTGTCCGGCCGAACGTACAAATCATTATCAAGCAAATCTCGCGCCGGCAACGGCGCCAAATCCAAGTTTTTTTCAAACGGCCGATTCGGGTTTTCTTTTATTTCTTCGCCGGCTCGGTAAACCAGGCCGAGAATTTTTTCATTGGCCCAGCCGGCGGCCAAATCCGCGGCCGCAAACTCCGCTTCTTGCTTGATCGCCGCGTCGATAAACAGCGCGTCGGCCAAAACTTCTTTCGCCTCAACGGCAAAGTGCGCGCCTTTGACAATAATTTTAACGCCCGGTCGCGCCTTTTTCACCTGCGCGCAAAAAGCCAAATCCGCGCGCAATGTCGGCGTGGTGCAATTGACAATCAACAAATCAGGCGCGAAGTTATGAAACTCGCGCCAAAACTTGTCCGCGCCATCAGAATAAGCCTGATAATCACCAACGCGCGATTCCCAGCCGTGCGCCTGAAAGACGCTCGCCAGGCAAGCCAAATCAAGCGGCATTCTCAAGCCGGAACTCAAATTCGCCACCGGCACTTGGCACCGATCATCGCGAATCAAGGTGCCGGTGGGCGGATTGATCAATAAAACGCGCATCATAACGAATAGTCCAGAGTCAAAAGTCTAAAGTCTAAAGTCATGGCACCGAACGACTTTAGACTTTTGACTCGCCCTGCGCTATTCGATTATCCGACCAATTTGTTCTTTTAGCTTCTCAACACCCTCAAACTTCCACGCTCGCAAACCAAGACCGTTCGCTACGGCCACGTTCGCATCTGAATCATCGAAATACAAACACTCTTCCGGCGTCAAACCGTTCTCGTCCAAGATCAAGCGGTAAGCTCGCTCATCCGGCTTGATAAAACCGGTTTCAAACGAGTAGTAAACCTTTTCCGGCAGTGTTTTCAAAAATGTAAAATTTTCCGCGTAATATTCCGCGCGTTCGGCTAAATTATTGGACAGAATAAAAATCTTCAGACCGCGCGCTTTTAATCCCTCAACCAATTCAACCATATCCGGCACAACTTGTTCCGCGTGAAACCAATAGTCCGCGAACTCATCAGCGGAAAAATTAACGCGCCACTTGGCGAAGTAAGGTTGCCAATACGAAAACATGGCCGCCGCGCCCGGCTGACGCACGCGCGCCATCACGTCCTTTAGCGCCGGCAAAAACGCTTCCGACGCCACGCCAAAGTCCTGTTGGAATCGATCGCTGAGCTTGCGACTCTGCACAAACACGCCGTTTAGGTCAAAAATTATCGCTTTAATCATACTTTTCGTTCTACGCAAATAAAACAATGTTTTAGCGGGTACCCGAAAAACGGCCGCCGCATTTCTTCAATTTGGAATTTACAATTCAATTCCGCCAATAGTTCCACCCATTCTTGCTTGTTCAAAAAATTAAGCGGCACGGGCATGTCTTTGTGAATAAAAACATTGGCAAACCGATCGACGAATCGCGCCCACCCGCTCGGCCCCATTTCAAAAATCAAAATCTTCGACGCCACGCGCAAGGCCTCGCGCAAGAGCGCTTCAATATTTTCCGTGTGGTGCAGCACGTCGTTGAACATCACCGTATCAAAACTACCGTCCGCATAAGGCAAAACGTTCGGCTTGTCCATTTTTTTGAAGCAAATTTGTTCTTCCAGATACTCAAGAATATCCGTGCCTTCAAGCGTAATGCCGAACTTATCAATCAAATACTTCGACACCACGGCATTGCCGCAGCCCACGTCCAGAACACGCAAACCGGCTCGCATATGCGGCGCGTAAAGTTTGGCAATCATTTTGGCGCGAAATTTTGTTAACATAATTTACATTTATTGGACTTTAGACTTTTAACCTTAGACATTAGACTTGCGACTCCGGACTTTAGACTTTTAACTTTAGACTTTAGACTTGCGACTCCGGACTTTAGACTTTTAACTTTAGACTTTAGACTTTAGACTTGCGACTTGCGACTTGCGACTTGCGACTGCTACCTCGCGACAAACAGAATAAGCTCCACCCTTTGCTTGCCATTATCTTGCTCCGGAAAGTAATAATATTTTACCGCTTTTAGATTTTTAAGTAAATGCGCTTTCAAATAGCCGTGCGGATCTTGCACCGACGTGGCTTGCGGTAAATAGTTGATGAACCACACGCGCTCACGGCCGGCGATGAGCGGATCAACCAGCTTCACGTTTTCCTCGGTCATCACATTGTAATCCCAATAACGCCAGCGCTCGACCGGCGAAGCCAAATGGTTTTTCACGGGCATAAATAACCGCCGATCCGGCTCGCCTCGCTCGACGCAAGTCGTCCGCCTCGGATAGCCGAAGGCGAGACGGGAAGCGGGCCACTTCACATAGTATTGTTGAAACAAAATATCATTGGCATGATCAACCAGAAACAGATCGCCCTTTTTCGCTTCGCGCCACAAAATATCGCTGAACGCCGGGCCGTAATAAAGAAAAGCGTTATCAGCGGAAACTTTGTAGTTGTGAAATACAGCCGTTAAACATATGGCCATAATTACAATTAACGCCACAGACCTTTGCCATCGGCCTCGCAACGCGATCACGGCCGCCGCCAGGGCCACGACAAAAAGCGGAATCAAAAAGATGTAATATCTCGGCGCGTAAATGAACTTTAACGCGAACAAGTTCGCGGCCGTTAGAACCAGCAGACCAACAAGCGTGATCGCCACGCGGTCGTTAACTTTTTTCAACACGAACCAAATCAAACCGCTTAATACCGCCAGGCCGGAAACATACGGCCACCACGTGTAAACCCATGCTTGACCAAAAATCAAACTGTGCCAAAACTGCCAAAAAGCATTCCAGCCGCCGTGCGAAAACAGCCGTTCAAACAGCGAAGTGAATGACCCGTCCCCGGCGCCGAAATCGCCCCAACGTTTGAACAAAAAAAACTGCGGCAAATAAATCACAAAAAGCGCGGCGTAAACGCCAAGCGTTTTTTTCCATGACCGGCCGACAATTTGAAACATTATCGCTTGCGCGCCGATCAGCGCCAATGCCGTATAGTGCGAATACGCCGCCATGGCGGCGAACAAAAGATATAAAATGAAATTTCGCGCGCGCCATTCATTCACCAACCGCCACCAAAACAACATGGCTAGCGCGGCGCCGAGCGCCAGCAAGGAATAAGCGCGCAATTCCGCGCTGTAATCCACCGCCAGCGGCGACACGGCGAAAAATAAACCGGCCAGCAGGCCGACTTTTTTGTTAAAAAATTCTTTTCCCAAAAAATAAACGGCCGCCACTCCGGCCACGCTGAACAGCATGGGCAAAAACGCTACACCGGAAAAACCAAACCGCCAAAACCAAGTCCAAAGCAGTAAATAAAACAACGGCGGTGACGTATCGAAACCGATTACACGCCAAAAGTCGCCCCACGATTGCTGGGCATAAAACAAAGACAGCGTTTCGTCATACCAAAAAATCTTCGGCCCATCGACGTTCGCCACCTGCACTACGGTTCGCAGTTCCGGCAAGCGAACAACCACCGTCGCCAACAACAACAAAACAAGCAGCGCGACCGTCCGTTGCCAGCTCCTCATAAATTTTATCAATTTCTCCATTTTCACTCCGTCTCAAATTTAAACCACGCTCACCACCAGCGCCGCAAGCGCGGCGACCAGGAACGGATAAACAAGCGAACCGGTCAAAAAGAAAACCAAAAACAAAACTCCGACCATGAGCACACGCCCGAGGGTCAATGACAGTTCGCGCAAAACAGTATATTCGTCAATATAATGTCCGCTGTCGGCCGCCTTCTCATACATCATCACTTCATAGGGCGTACGCATGACAATGTTCGCGAAACCATGATACGTGCTAGCGATGAAAACTTGAAAACCGGTACCCACGAACATTTTAAAAATCCAACCGAGCGAATTCAACACCGACCCCCAACGCAACAGGCGGCGCTTGTCCAGCTTGTCGACAAAATCGCCCATGAGCAATGTTAAAATCACATTGGCGAAAATAATGAAAGACGAGATAAGACCGACCACTTGATAATTTTTGTCAAGCAGAAGCCAAATAAAAAGCGGCCACACGACCATCCCGACCACGTTTTGCATGCCGTCCGCGCCATAAGAAAAAAGCAAGCGTCGGTGAATGCGCCGGAACAGTTCGCGGTAAGTTTGCAAATAGCTGAAGCTGTACGTTTCACGAATATCCGGAATAAAAAACAACGGGATCACGGACAACAAATACACCACCAGCGCCGCGGAGAATAAAATGCCAAATCCGTAATACGTTAAAATTTCTCCGGAAATAAACGGTAAGAAAATATGCAACAAAGCGGATAGCGAATAGAGAAACGTCATTTGCCGGCCGCGCATTTTTTTGTTCGTGAACTTGGCAAAATCGGTATGATAAGGAATCCAGTAGAACATGCGCTCCACCGTGATGGCGACGATCATAAGACCGAGCCAAACCAATGAACTGTCCTGCAAAAATTTATTTGCGAGAAAATACCACGACCATCCCACCAACACGGAAATAATCAATGATCTTTTCATGCCAATTCTCGACATGACCTTCGCGCCGAGCGGTGCCACAAAAAACCAGATCCCCCAGCCGGCAAGATAAAACAGGCCGGTTTTGTAAAGCGAGCAATTGAACGCCTTGTACAATAAAATCGGCAAAAAGATACCCAAAAGTCCGCCGGCCAAGTCTTGCAATATGCGATTGGCATACAAAAAATCCAGCGCGCTGGACAATTTCGCTTCGCGCCAATCTTTTACAATACTGATAAGACCGTGATTGTGGGGGTAATGGGGTTGGTGGCGATACATAGTTTAAGGGCAAGGGGCAAAGGTCAAAGGGCAAAAGAAAAAATAAAAAAATAAAAACAAGAAAATTTCGTTCCCTCCTCTAAATTTTTCTTTAAATTTACATTTTACTCTTATTTTTGCCCTTGGACTTGTTTCCTGTTTATTATGCTTTTATTTTTAACTTTATTTCTTGCCCTTGTTTTTGCCCTTTGCCCCTTGACCTTTGCCCTTATTTCGAACGGAACCACTCCACCGTCTTTTCAATCCCATCCTCAAGCTCCGTTTCCGGCACCCAGCCAAGCTTGGTTTTGATTTTCTCGCAGCTCAAACAGCTGA
>MFGM01000019.1 GCA_001778275.1 Candidatus Falkowbacteria bacterium RIFOXYC2_FULL_48_21
CGTTCCGAAGATGGAAGCGCCGTCCGCTATTGGCGCATCTTTTGACTCCGGTGCTCCGCAGGGGCAATCTTCTTCGACCTTCGGCGGCAGTGCCAACGATTCCAGATTCGGCCGGTTCATGAGGACTTCGAAATCAACCTCGCCGTTAACGCCGAAAATCCGGTCACCTTTCATGTAAAAACTGTCATACTCCTTCGTGGCCGGTGCGTTCATAAACAGCAGTTGAACCTTATCCTTGTTTGTCCAGACTGACCATTCGTTTCCCAGAAAATTCAACACCGGCGCGGCGTTTTTTTCATGCGTTGCAAGTATGCCCGCTCGGCCGTTGCCGGTAATAAACTTTTCATCCGTGTCTCGAACGAGTTGCTCGCGGTCGTAAATCCGACCATAGACTGCGCCGGCCTTTTGGAAAAATGACTCATGTCCACCGGTGAGTTGCTGGCCGCCGTAGTGGATGTGACGAGTTGCGCAATCGGTGCACTCGATACCGAAGACGGGGTACTCTCGGCCGTCTTGAATGCTGTACCCTTCACCGAGAAGCGCCAGCACCTCCATTTCTTCGGCGGCAACTTCCGAGACGCCGTCGCCGTAGCGGTCTCCCCACGTGATGCGTCCATATGCCGATCGAATCAAGTTGTTGCCATTGCGACCGGAAGTGATTTTGCCACGAAGGCAAATGTGAAACGAAGAAAGGCCGTTGTCGGGGTTTTCCGTCTTTCCTCCAAGCGTGAAGAAGTAGTATCCTCCAACCAGTTTTACTCCGTATCCCTCTCCCAGAGCCTCCGCCACTTCCCACGCCGAGGCCTCGAGGCAGTCGTTTACCTCGACCGCCTCGCCGCCTGACCCGGACTTGTTTTGCGAGCACCCGCTCGCCGACGCGGCGATACTGCCGAGCACCAGCAGACAGGCGAGCCCGAGTACCGCTTCCGTTGCCAACACCAGAAACGCATTGCCAACTACCTTCAGCTTTTCCATTTCTCCCTCTGCTATTTATGGCATAGCTGCCAGTAAGTTGATTGTGAAACGAACAATTCTAACCAGTAATTATAGCGTATTTTATATAAAATGTCAATAGGGGAGATAAGCTTTTGTTCTTAATTTAGACATTTTGATTACCAAGCCACCTTGTTCGCCCACGCATGAATGACGTGGGCTCAATGGGGAATTACAAAAACCCGATGAATCGGGTTAACCGCGGGAACCCCATTCATGGGGTTTTCGGAAATGTGTTTCAGCCCGGGTGTTTCAACCCCGGGCGCCCATGTGCGGATGGATGCGTTTGTCGCCGATGGGTTTTGAATAAAAACCCGACGCATGGGGGGACGGTCACCCACGGTTCGCCCACGGATGAATCGCCCTGCACCAGTCACGTATTCTCGTGACGGTTCGGGGCAAGCGTGGGCTCAATGGAGAATTACTAAAACCCGATGAATCGGGTTCACCGTAGAACCCCTTGCAAGGGGTTTCTATAAGGTTTTCCGGTAGCCCATGTCATTCATGCATGGGCGTCCATGTGCGGAGGGATGCGTTTGTCGCCGATGGGTTTTGAATAAAAACCTGACGCATGGGGGGACGGTCGCCCACTTGTTCGCCCACGCATGAATGACGTGGGCTCAATGGGGAATTAAAGAAACCCGATAAATCGGGTTAACCGTGGGAACCCCATTCATGGGGTTTTCGAGAATGTGTTTCAGCCCGGGTGTTTCAACCCCGGGCGCCCGTGTGCGGAGCGGCGACTCGTTAAAACACGTTACATAGAATTAGGTGTGTATCTCATTGACGGCTACAACTTGTTTTACCAAACCGACTTTTCCGAAAAGGAAGATTTGATTAACGCACTTGATAAATTCTGCCGCACTCGCCATAAAGACGCGACAATCGTTTTCGATGGTCGGTGTCCGTATGATTTGAACACGGATTTTGTTCAAGTGATATTCACAGGCGATGCGGATGAGGGGATTGCGGAAGTACTTGCAAAGTGTAATAATCCCAGTCAGTTAGTTCTGGTGAGTTCGGATAAAGAGTTGCGTTACTTGGCGCGACAAAAGCGGATTGAAACGATTCGAGCGGAAGAGTTTGATTTTTCCGTTGGTAAAACAAAATTATCCGGTGATGAAAAAGGACGTGGGTTTCTGACGGAGAGCGAGGCGCGGGAACAGTTGAGGGAGTTTAATAATTTCGAAAAATAAATTATTTTATATGTTTAGCCACTTTGACTCTAGCCGAGGCAAAGAGTCCGGGCAAGAACAAGCCGATAAGTTGTTGAAGCGGTGGCTCGGGGGGCCGGTGGTTTTGGTTTCCAGTTCCGAGACTCGCAAAAAAGCCTTGCAGGCGATTGGTTTTGAGGCGTCCGGAATTAGTTTGTTGTCGGCGCCGGACAGCGATGAAAAGCAGGCATTGAAAGATTATGTGGACGGTTTTACCGATAATCATTTTTATCCGCACCGCACGCTCGCACCCGTCCATATCGCCGTAAAAAAATTAGAGTATGCGGTTGATAAAGTTCCGGCCGAGGCCATGGTGATCGCCGCGGACACGGTTTTGCATCGTTTCGTGGATGGTGCGCCAAACAGCTATTTGGCGGAAGTCGTGCACAAGCCGAAAAATAAAGTTGAAGCGGCGGCGGCCATGCGGCAAATGTTCGATGGGTTGGCGGTCGGCTATGTTCGGTTCAAGTCAGCCGCCGAGGGTTTGCGTCTAGCCGCGCTACACAAAAAGAACATTGAAGATATTATAAATCGATTGAAGATCGGGTGGCGGTCTATTCAATTGCAAACCACAACCGGCGTGGCCGTGCGCTTGCCGAATCAAGATCGGTTTGGCACCATCGAAAGCACGATCACGATATTACCGGAAAAGATTTATCAAATTGTTGATCAGGTTCAGCAGAAAAACGAGGCTGGCGATGATGTCATTGTCAGCGGTGAATATGTGGCGGCAATGAATGGTTTGATTAAAAAAGTGATAGAGTTAGCCGGTGACAATGTTACTCGCGTGAGTGCCGGCATTCCTTGGCAAAATGAGGAAATCAGAAAATGTTTAGATGTGCGGTTAGCCAGAGATATAAATTTTTTGCCGCATGATCGGGTCTCGCCCGAATTGTTTTCCGGTTTGCCGAGTGATGCGGTTTTGGATTATTTGCGTCGGCAGGCGGCGGAGTTGGCGGGGTGAGATATCGGCCAAGGGAGATGCGACGGAAAGCGAGGCGAGGGAACAATTGAAGAAGTTTAACAATTTCCAGAAAAGCCATCGTGTTATTTGTAAATGAAAAAGAGCCCGGTCATGTGAGACAGGAACTCTTTTTCCAAAATGTGATTTGGATTTGCCCGGAAATGGGCGAGGCCGGATGATTTCTCAGATGGTGGGGACGGCTGCGTCCCAGATGGGAAAGCCGTGATAGTATGAATCTCGAACTTGGCCGACTTGGAGGGGAATTGACGAGATGACTTCGGACGTTTCTGTGTTGATGGTAACGATCGAAGCCCGGTAGGGAGCTTGCTTGTTCTCATCCGTGACGTCCACCCATGCTCCGTAGTAGAAGCGACTGGGCTTTTCCGGAACTGTCCAGAAGCACAGCTCGCCATTTATTGGCATGAGTGGGTTGGTCAGGGTTCTGAACACCGGCTCCATATCCTCGTCGTTGTACTGAGCTGCTACATCATGGAAGTAGGAGACTGTTGCGTTGGGGGTCATCTCCCAAAGAGGGTTGTACTTCATGCAGATGTAGAAGTACATCCGTTCAACTTCCGGTTCTTCCTCAAGGTACTGGTAATTCTCTTCGTTTGCTTCGCACGAATCGTCCGTGCAGGTGTTGTAGCCGTTGTCACAGCCGATCAGAACAATGCACCCAACCAGAACCATAAACGTCGAGGAAAAGTTGTTCATGAGAATCTCCTTGGTTTAACGAAAGGAACTTATCAAATCTTAACAATAGAATTATACCACAAAGTTTACGAAATGTCAATAGGCGCATGTGCATTTTTAGCCGTTTTTGCTTAAATTATTGATTTAAATTGAAGTTATTTTGTTACATGTTATGACTACGGACGCGTTATGGATTTAGATGAATTCAAATTGCATAATTTGGGAATGGAAAAAAATAAATTTGGCCGGATTTATTCTTTTGTCGATTTTGGCAACGTTAACTATTGGTATGAGCGAGACGAGCGAGATGGTGGCGATGATGTCCTGCGAGAAGGTGAGAAGTTAGTTGTGGGCGTGGAAAAATTGTGTGATTTTGCAAAACTGTTTTCCGCGCATTCGCGTTTTTATTTCGGCATGGACACAGAAAACAAAAAGTCCATTTATATTATCAAAAAAGCACGCTCATGTTTTGATCGTACCATAACCAAACCGATCCAGCGGATCAAACATTATTTGACCAAGAAAGATTGCTTCGGCAATACGCGAGCAGTGAATCAGGATCATGACGGTCAATTCGTTTATATTCCGAAGTGTAACTTTGACGTTGAAATCGCGGTTGATGTTTTTCGACTGATTGACGAGTTTGATACGCTCTGTCTGTTCTCCGGCGACGCGGATTTTGCCTATTTGCTTGAATTTCTAAAAAGAAAAAATAAACAAATTATTTTATTCAGCGCGGGATATGTTTCGCATGATTTACGGGAAAGAGCAAGTCTGAATGTTAACGCGCAGAAAATCAAAAAGTACATTACTTTTGTCAAACAAAAACCTCGCCTTTTTGGGGCGAGATTTTAATCTCGGACTCGCATCCGCGAGCAGGGTAATCTTGCGATTACATTGGTAATATAGCATTCAATAATTACGATGTCAATAATTGTGGATATTTATGAGTAAGGACTATTATAAAGTATTGGGAGTGGACAAAATCGCCTCGACCGATGAGATCAAGGCCGCTTTTCGTAAACTCGCGCACCAGCACCACCCGGACAAAGAAGGCGGCAACGAAGCCAAGTTCAAAGAAATAAACGAAGCGTATCAAGTGCTTGGCAACGCAGACAAGCGGCAGAAATACGATCAGTACGGTTCCACGTTCGATCAGATGGGCGGGTTTGGCGGGGGAATGAATTGGGAAGACTTCATGCAAAAGGCGCGCAGTGGTGGTGGCGGATTCAGTAACATGAATTTTGATTTTGGCGGATTGGATCTTGGTGACATCTTTGGCGACTTCATGGGCGGCGGTGGAAGAGGCGGGCGTGGCGGACGACAACAAAATTACGGCGAAGATATTCAGGTGGACTTGAGTTTGGAGTTTAAAGAAGCGGTGTTCGGCGTGAAAAAAGAAATTACTTTGTATAAAACAGTTAAGTGCGGCCACTGCCACGGCAATATGGCGGAGCCGGGCACGAGAATAACTATCTGCGCCACGTGCGGCGGACAGGGTCGCGTTACGCGCGTCCAGCGCACGTTCATCGGCTCGTTTCAAAGCGCGGCCACTTGCCCCGATTGCCACGGCGAAGGGAAAAAGGCGGACAAGCCGTGTGTTGACTGCCACGGGCAGGGCGTGGTCAAACAAAAAGAAACCATATCCGTTGAAGTGCCGGCCGGCGTGGAGAACGGAACCACCTTGAA
The DNA here is from genome assembly GCA_001778275.1 of Candidatus Falkowbacteria bacterium RIFOXYC2_FULL_48_21. Taxonomy (GTDB): domain Bacteria; phylum Patescibacteriota; class Patescibacteriia; order UBA11705; family JABHMO01; genus MFGM01. The sequence goes on from MFGM01000019.1 coordinate 5,554, forward strand.
AATGGACAGCCGTGGCAACGCGGGCGCATACGGCGGCGGGGCGGGCGATTTGTTCGTTCAACTCCGCGTGAAGGAAGACAGGCGCTTCGAACGCGAAGGCAATGATGTTTACGTTAATAAAAAAATATCTTTTGTGGAAGCGGCGATCGGCGCGAAGATTGAGGTGGACACGCTGGACGGTGTGATTGAACTGAACGTGCCGGACGGCACCCAGCCGGGCACGAAGTTTCGTTTGCGCGGCAAAGGCGTGCCTTATCTGCGCTCAAGCGGACGAGGCGACTTGTATGTCGTCGTTGAAGTCGAAGTGCCGAAGCGGCTTAGTCGACGGCAGAGGAAGTTGTTGGAAGATTTTAATGAATAATCCCAAGTCTATAGTCCAGAGTGAAGAGTCAAAAGTCGTAACCGCAGTAACGCATAAAAAACAGCGCGACCACGCACTGTTTTTTGAATCGTTTGTATTCTGACTCTGGACTTTTCACTTTGGACTCTAGACTTGCGCTCCGCTATCGGTTTACTTTAATCGCCACCGCCTTCGCCAGCGAACTGAACTTTTCATTCGGATCGATTGAAACGGAAACTTGGTCGCCGATGTTCAGGTCGGACAGCGCGATTAGTTCCTCGGTGATTAGATCGTTCGGATTTTGATTGATGTCAAAGCCGGTATCAAAACCGTCCGTCAACTTCAAATAATAAACCTTGGTTAAATCAGTCGTTTGAAACACGCGATCCTTTGGTAGCCCTTGCAGTAAATCATCCACGGTGCGCGCTTCGGTGGTGATGGTAATTTGTTTTCCGGATATCGCCTTGACCGTGCCGTAAACAAGACTGCCGTCCGAGGCGGGAATAATGTTCATGCCGGGCAGGTTTTTTACTTTTTCCGCGAATGACTGAATTGCTTGCTGTTTTGCGACAACAATTTTATCGGCGGCCAAAAGGTTTGTGCCGAGATAAAGGCCGATCAGTAGGCAGAGGGCGCCGATGAGAATAAAGAGAATGATGATGAAAGTGTTGCGCATAAAGTAGTCCAGAGTCTAAAGTTAAAAGTCTAAAGTCATAGCTACAAGTCGCAGAGTAGTCCAAAGTCTAAAGTTAAAAGTCTAAAGTAGCAGGGGCTCCCGACTTTTGACTTTTCCCTTTTGACTTTAGACTTGTGCTCTCTCGGCTTTATCCGATTATGATCATATCACAAATTGCAGTCAATGTTAAATGATGATATAATGTCGTCAGCCAAATAAAAATAAATTTATGAGAAAGCTTTTGCTTTTCTTGAATTTTGTTATCATATCCGCGCTGTTCGGATGCGTGGCGCTTTTGAATGGCGTGTTCGCGTGGACCGAGCCGGCCGGTGCGCCGCCGTTAAATAATGTGGCCGCGCCGGTTAACGTTAGCGCCGACGCACAGGTTAAAACCGGCGGCCTTGGTTTGCTCGGCGAAAATCCGGCCGCGCAATACGGTTTGTCCACCGCGAGCGGCACGCTTGGTGCGATTAAAACAAAAAACGCTAGCACGGCATCGGAGGTGAGCGTCAATCAATCAACGCGAGGCGTTTACATTGATTCGGCCAAAGCGAGTTACAGCGGTATTTATTCCGTGATGAACGGCGCGAATTCTTACGGCGCGTATTACTACAACAAAAATAATACCGGCACCGGATTTTATACCCGAACCAGCGGACTTGGTGGCGCGATTTTTAGCGATACGTTCGGATTGAATATTACAGCGGACAATACGGGCGTGAACAGCGTGTCAAAAAAAGAAGCGGTGATTGCCAAGCTCAAAGACGTGAACAACAATCAAATCGCGGAGGCGAAGTTAAGTTTTTTGAATTCTCTCAATAAGCCGGTGGCGGTGGGTGGGTACAAAGACGCGAATAATTATGGCGAGCTTGGCCAAGAAGGCGTTGGCTTGAAAGCCAAAGGATCGCAATACGCCGGCGTGTTTGAAGGTAATGTTTATGTGAATGGCACTTTGTCCGTAAAAAGTGGTTGCAACGGTTGCGCGGATTTGGCCGAGTCGATTTCCCGGGCGGAGCGCGTTGTCGCCGGCGACATCGTGGCCGTTGATTCACGCCTGCGATTGATTCGCGCCACGAAAAACAGTCAGACCGTTGTCGGTGTGGTTTCGACTAAGCCATCGCTTAACTTAAACGACAACATTGAACTTAACGGTGCACCATTGGCGCTGTCCGGTATTGTTCCGGTTAACGTCACAAACGAGAATGGCGCGATTCGCGCCGGTGACTTTATCACCGCGTCGAGCGTTTCCGGCTACGGCATGAAGGCGACATCCGGCGGTACCGTTGTCGGTAAGGCACTTGAAGACTTGAAATCTGAGCGCGGGCAGGTGAAAATGCTGGTGGCGGTGAGTTGGTTCGGCGGTGAATCTTGCGCTTGTAAAAAATAAAAAATTAGGATAAGGTGGAGGGCGAAAGTCAAAAGTCAGGGCTGCCAACGACTTTGGACTTTTAACTTTAGGTTTTGGATTATTTTGCGCCTTGTCGCCAGGACTTTAGACTTTTAACTTTGGACTCTAGACTACTATGCTCCGTTTATTCAACACAATATCTCGGCAACTCGAAGAGTTCAAGCCGATAAATAAAGAGGCGGTCGGGCTGTATACTTGCGGCCCTACGGTTTATGATTTCGCGCATATCGGCAATCTGCGCACTTATATATTTGAGGACGTTTTGAAACGCGCTTTGGTTTTTGTCGGCTTTCCCGTTAAACACGTCATGAATATTACTGACGTCGGCCATCTGACGAATGACAGTGATTTCGGTGAAGATAAAATTGAAAAAACCGCGCGATTGGAATCAAAAAAAGCGGTTGATATCGCCGCGTTTTATACGGATGCGTTCAAGTCTGATTTGCGCAAGTTAAACATCTCCGAACCGACCGTCTGGTGCCGCGCGAGCGAGCATATTGCCGAACAGATTGCGCTGATAAAAAAACTGGAAGAAAAAGGTTTTATCTATATTACATCCGATGGCGTTTATTTCGACACGAGCAAGGTCAAGGATTATGGCAAGCTGGCGCGGTTAAACATTGCCGGGCAGGAAGAGGGCGCGCGAGTGGAGGTCAATACGGAAAAGAAACATTCGACCGACTTCGCGCTGTGGAAATTTTCACCCGCGGATGTGAAGCGCCAGATGGAGTGGGAATCGCCGTGGGGCGTGGGTTTTCCCGGTTGGCATATTGAATGTTCAGCCATGAGTATGAAATATCTGGGCGAAACGTTTGACATTCACGCCGGTGGAGTTGACCACGTGCCGGTGCACCATACAAACGAGATCGCCCAAAGCGAAGCGGCCACGGGTCAGCCGTTCGCGCGCTACTGGTTGCACGGTGAATTTTTGTTGATCAACGAAGGCAAGATGGCCAAGTCGGAAGGTAATTTCATCACGCTGAACGCGGTGCAAGAAAAAGGCTTTGATCCGATTGTTTATCGTTTCTACTGCTTGTCGTCTCATTACCGCAGTAAATTAAACTTCACGTGGGATACTCTTGCAAACGCCAAAATCGGCTGGGATAAGTTCAAAAATAAATTTTTCAGTCTGGGTCGGCAAAACGGCAAGGTGGACGCGGCGCTACTGGCGCGTTTCCAAGAAAAAGTTAACGATGATCTGAATATGCCGCAAGCCATGGCCGTGGTTTGGGATGTTTTAAAATCCGACTTGACCGACTTTGATAAACGCGCCACGCTGATCAAGTTTGATGAAGTTCTCGGGCTTGGCTTGGCTGATCTTCACGAGGCGGAACAGGCGGCGCCGGCGGCAGTGGTTCAGTTCGCCAAAGACCGCGATGAAGCGCGCGCGGGGAAGAAATGGAAAAAGGCGGACGAACTTAGAAAAAAAATTGAGGAGCTTGGCTGGCTGGTAAAAGATGAATCGGACGCGAGTCACTTGAAACGAAAAGAATAAAAGAAAAGCTCCGTGAGACGGAGCTTTTTGGAATGTGTTGTGGCAAGCCGACTGGCTTTGTTATCGCGAGTCAATCGTCGCCTGCCTGTGCAGACGGACACGGCGGTTTGTGCTCGACAGCATATGGGAAGATTCCTCGTTGGATTTCTTGCTCTTTGTGGCGTTGGCAGTTCAGCGCTTCGCGGAGCAGCTCGAACGCTTTCCACGGATCCACGCTTTTGCCGCAAGTGAAAAGATCGCAAGCGGCGTAGCCGAGTTCTGGCCAAGTGTGGATTGAAATGTGTGATTCGGCGATGACGACCGCGCCCGAAACGCCTTGTGGTGCGAAGTGGTGAAAAATGTCGCCAACAATTGTCGCCCCTGCTGCCAAGGCGCTTTCGATCATGGCGTTGCGAATGAGATCGCAGTCGTTCAGCTTGTCGGGATCGCACTCATACAGGTCGACAATCACATGACGGCCGAGATAGTTCATGGCACGCCCTCCTTTTTTTTCCAAAGAGCCTTTTGTTGCCGATGAGAGCCAAAAGCTTTCATCGACAGAATTATAGGGAAGAAAAATAAATTATGCAATAGTTTCTTATGGCTGTTGATAACTTTTTGACTAAATGTAAAAAACCGATTTTGGTTTTGGCGCCGCTGGCCGGCATCACGGACAGCGCTTTTCGCGCACTGGCGCGGGGTAATGGCGCGGACGTGGTCTATTCGGAAATGACCTCGATCGATGCGCTATATTACAACTCGGAAAAAACTTTGTCAATGCTTCAGTTGATGAAAAAGGAACAACCCGCCGTGTTGCAACTTTTTGGCAAGCGGCCGGAATTGGTTAAGAAGGCCGTTGAGGCAGTGGAACAAGCCGGCTTTGCCGGCATTGATCTGAACTTCGGCTGTCCGGCGCGCAAAGTGGTGGCGCATGAAGGCGGGATTACGCTTTTGCGCGACTTGAATCTTTGCCGCGAACTTGTCGCGGCCGTTTGCGAAGCGACAAAATTGCCGGTATCGGTGAAAACGCGCGTTTCGATTAACAAAAAAAACAGTGATGAAAAAATAACGGTGTTTGATTTTATTGACGCGCTGAAAGGTTTGCCGGTCACAACCTTGATGTTGCATGGCCGAACGTATGAGCAGGGTTTTGTCGGTGAGATTGATTTCGACGTGATGAAATTGGCGAAGGAAAAGTTCAACGGAATTGTTATCGGTAACGGTGGCATCAATTCGCCGGAAGACGCGAAAAAAATGTTGGACCTGACCGGCGTGGACGGCGTGGCGCTGGCGCGCGGTATTTACGGCCGGCCGTGGTTGTTCAGTCAAGTGCGCGATTATCTTGAAACGGGAAAGTACAAATTCCCGACATTAAACCAAATAAAAAAAGTCGCGCTCATGCACGCGAAGTTTAATTATAAAACAAAAGGCGACTATGGAATTATTGAGTTGCGCAAACATTTATGCTGGTACTTTCGCGGCTTTCCAAACGCGGCGAAGTTTCGGCAGGAGCTGGTGCGGGTGGAGACGGTTAGCGATGTTGAACAGGCGTTAAGTCGGATTGAGTAGTTTAAAGGGAAAAGGTCAAAGGGAAAAGTTGGTGTAATGCGCATCCTTGTCATCCCGAGGGAATCGAGGGATCAGTAGGAATGCCGTATGAAGTGAAGTGTTTTATAAGCATCTTCTGGCATGTTTTCGATTTTAACTGAAATGAAAAACCGCCGTCAGGAGTGACGGCGGTTTAGCGGTGTGGTCGTGGCGGGCGGTGGCCAACCGGTCGTGGTCGGCTTCTGGATCGCTGAATCGCGCGGTAAAGTCCGACGAACGGGGCGGTCAGAATCCACCAGACCAGACTCCTCGCCGAAGGACGAGTCCGTCCTATGGCGGACACGCGCCGCGCCAGATGGCGATGAGCGCGTTTTTGATCCCGGAACGGATGGCCTTGGCCCAGCTCTTCGGAAGAAATAACAAACACATTTCGAGCAGGACGCCGAGGACAAAGAACGTCAGAACTGCAGCAATTAACACTTGCAAAATGCCGGTATTTCCCATGGTAACCTCCAATTCAGTTCAA
>MFGM01000020.1:0-10146 GCA_001778275.1 Candidatus Falkowbacteria bacterium RIFOXYC2_FULL_48_21
AATCTTCTTCCCGCCCTTCAAATCGCTGGCGAGCAACTTGTACCCGACGCGCGTTGGCGCGCTACACTTCGGACAAACCAACATGACGCTGGAAATATGAAGCGGCGCTGCAAATTCCATACGTTGCCCCTTTTCACCTTCCCGTTTCGGCCGCATATGCTTGTAGCGTAAATTCAATCCTTCGACCACCACCTGATCCTTGGCCACGATGACTTTCGTCACCTTGCCTTGATTGGCAGTGTCTTTTTTCTCACCTTTGCGGTTGCGTTTCACCCGATCCTTGCCGCCGATGATTTGCACTTTGTCGCCCTTCTTAATTTTCATATATTAATTTGGTATCTTATACGTTAAAGCACTTCCGGCGCCAAGGACATGATTTTGGTAAAACCGCGCTCGCGCAATTCACGCGCCACCGGCCCAAAAATACGACTGCCACGCGGATCTTTTGTTTTGGTATCAATCAAGACTATGGCATTATCTTCAAATCTAATGTAAGTACCGTCTTTGCGCCGAGTTTCCTTTACAGTGCGAACCAAAACGCCATGCGCCACTTCACCCTTTTTCACCATGCTATGCGGTCTGGCTTCTTTGATCGAAACGGTCACCACGTCTCCGAGACGCGCGTATCTTTTTTTGTATCCACCACCAACATGAATGCACTGTATGCGTTTGGCACCGGTATTGTCGGCTGATTTTAATATTGAGCGATGCTGTATCATAAGAATAATAGGGCTAAATAAGGCGCAAGAAGGCAACAATTTATTTGGTAATGACTCTCCAACGCTTATCTCGGCTGATTGGTCGGCACTCCTTAATCGTGACTTTATCGCCAACGCGACACGCACCTTTTTCATCATGCGCCTTGTACTTGCGGCTGACCGCATATTGCTTGCCGTAAACTTTGTGTCTGACAACGCGAGAAACCAGAACTGTGACCGTCTTTTGCATCTTCGCACTCACCACTTCTCCCGAAAATCGGCGGTGTAATTTGGCTTTATTCTCTGTCATATTATTTATTGTCTCGTTGCTTTAATATTGTGTTAATGCGTGCCATGGTTTTCTTCACATCGCGAATTTCCCGAACGTTTTTCAACTGCTTGCTGGCCACTTTGAACTGTAAATCAAACCGACGGTCGCAAATTTCCGCGTACATTTTTTGCAATTCCACAGTTGTCTTATTTTTTAATTCAAGCAATTTCATATTGGTAAACTACTTTCTGATAACAAACCTCGATAAAACCGGAAGTTTATGGCCGGCGAGGCGCATCGCTTCGCGACCGGCCGCTTCGCTCACACCGCCGATTTCAAACATCACTGTGCCAGGCTTCACCGGCACCACGAAATGATCGGGCGCGCCTTTGCCGCTACCCATCACCGCGCCGTGCGTGGTCACCGGCTTGTCCGGAAAAATGCGAATCCAAATCTTGCCGCCTCGCTTCACGAAGTGCGTGATGGCGCGACGAGCCGATTCAATCTGCCTTGACGAAATCCAACATTCGCTTGTCGCTTTGAGTCCATATTGGCCAAAAGAAACTTCCGTCGCGCGCGACGCCAATAGGCCGCGAAAACGACTGCGTCCCTTTTGCCATTTGCGATGTTTTGATTTTTTCGGAGTAAACATATGTTATTTGGTTTCCGATTCTTTTTTCAATGGCGCCTCTACACGTTTCGTCTCTTTGGTAAAGACCTCGCCGCGGCAAATCCAAACCTTGATACCGATGACGCCATACAAAGTAAATGCTTCCACCAAAGCATAATCAATATCCGCACGGAGCGTGTGGAGAGGCACCTTGCCAAAAAGCAACTTTTCCGTGCGCGCGATTTCCGCGCCGTTGAGCCGGCCGGAAATTTCTACCTTAACGCCCTTGGCTCCGGCTTTTTCCACCTTGCCGATTGCCTGCTTCATCGCCCGGCGAAACAAGACTCTTTTTTCAATATCAAGCTTTATCCCAAGCCCGACCACCATCGCGTCCAAATTCGGATTGGATATTTCTTTTATAGTGATGTTGATCTTGGCATTTTTACCAAGCTGAAATTTTCGAATCACCTCCTTTCTTAAGTCTTCAATGCCTGATCCGCCTTTGCCGATAATCACACCCGGCCGCGCGCTGTAAATGATAATATTGATATCTTTCGCCGTTCTTTCGATATGAATCGCAGACACCGAGGCCTGCGCCATCTTCTTGCGGAAAAAATCTTTCATCTCCAAATCCTGACGTAAAAACTTGGCGTAATTTCTGACCGAAAACCAGCGCGAGTCCCAATTTTGAGACAGCTTTAGGCGAAAAATTTTTGGATTGATTTTCTTTCCCATAAATATTAATCGGAACGTGGTACATGGTGCGTGGAAGTTGGTTTTGATTTTGGAAGATAGAAAATGGCCACCCAATCTCTACTTTCCACTACCCAAACCAGCTTCCATATACCAGTCACCGACTTCCAACTGGTGCTTACATGCCTGACTTGCGATTAAACATTTTCTTAAAAAAACCTTTAGTCTTCTTTTGCGTTCTTTCCTGTTTCATTGCGCCCCGGAATCCGGCCCGCACATTTTGATCCAAAACTTCCTTGTGCTCGATGCCGACGTCCTTGCCAACCTTGTCTTTCCGTGACAAATCCACCGCTTCCACCGATTCTGATCCGCCAATCGCATCAACTTTCACTGTGTTAATTTTGCTTTTTTGCTTCAACGGCTTGCTCGCGGTCGGATTTTTCTCCGCTAGCATCACCGTAATATTCGACGTGCGCTTGCGAATCTTCGTGGCTCGACCGTGCGCTTTCGGCATCCACCGATAAAGAATCGGTCCGCCGTCCACTTTAATTTCTTTTACCACTAAATTTTTTTCTTCCAAACCAAAATTGTTTTTCGCATCAGCGCGCGCCGTCTGAATAAGCTTTGCAATGAAATGAACTCCCTTGCGGTTGACAACAGCCAACCGATCAAGTGCCGTCACCAAATCTAAACCACGCACCAAATTCGCCACCATTCTGACTTTGAGCGGCGCCATTCTGACATATTTCGCACTTGATTTTACTTCCATATATTATTCTAAACTTATACTTTTACTTAGCCTTTCCCGTCGCTTTCGGAGCCGGTGCTGGCGCCGTGGCCGCTTGCGCGTCCTTGGCCTGATCCTTCGCCATCTTGCCACCGTGACCAACAAACTTACGGGTCGGAGAAAATTCACCCAACCGATGGCCAACCATGTTTTCCACCACCACCACGTCAATAAAGTCTTTGCCATTGTGCACGCCAAACACAAAGCCAACCATGCCCGGCGTGATTACCGCACTGCGCGACCAAGTTTTGATCGGTGTTTTGTCGCCGGCTTTCAGCTTTTTCATTTTGCCGAGCAAGCGTTCATCGATAAACGGCCCTTTTTTTAGACTCCTTGACATATTATTTTAAACTTGTTTTTTACGTCTTTGAATTATGAGCGTATCGGACGGTTTGTGATGTTTGCGCGTCTTGACGCCGAGCGCCGGCTTGCCCCAAGGCGTTTTCGGATGCTTGAGACCGATTGGATTACTACCTTCACCGCCACCATGCGGATGATCCACCGGATTCATGGCCTTGCCGCGCACCGTTGGCTTGACACCCATGTGGCGCATGCGACCGGCCTTACCGATAATAACATGCATATGCTCCGCATTGCTCACTTGACCGACCGTGGCGAAGCATGCCTGCGGCACCATGCGCACTTCCGTGGACGGTAGGCGCAAATGCGCAAAACCACCATCAATGGCCATCAGTTTGCACCAGCTGCCGGCGGAACGAACCATTTCCGCGCCCTTTCCCGGCACCAACTCTACGCAGTGCACCAACGTGCCGACCGGAATATGTTCAAGCGGCATAGCATTGCCTATTTTCATTTCACATTTTTCCTTGGATGAAACTACCGTATCACCCACTTGTAAATCAGCCGGAGCAATAATATATCTCTTTTCTCCGTCGCGATAATAAAGCAACGCGATCTTCGGTGTGCGGTTCGGATCATATTCAAGCGTCATCACTTTGGCCGGAACGCCAAACTTGTCACGTTTGAAATCAATCAAGCGATAAAACCGTTTTTCACCACCGCCTTTGTGTCTAACCGTAATCTTGCCTTGCGCATTGCGGCCGCTGTGTTTTTTGCGGATCACAATCAAACTCTTCTCCGGCTCATGCGCCGTATATCCATCCGCGCTGATAATACTCATCTGACGACGAGCCGCGGTCGTTGGTTTGTAGACTTTTATTGACATAATATTATGACTCACTGATTAATCGGTTAACTGATTAACCGATTAACTCTTGACCATCTAAACACCTTCGTATAATTCGATTTTGTCTCCTGCTTTCAAGGTAACAATCGCCTTTTTATACGCCTTGGTTTCACCGAAACGACGGCCATAGCGTACAAATTTACCGGCTTTTTGCACAAAGTTCACTTTCACCGGTCGCACGCCGTAAATATTGATTACCTTTTTAACCACTTCGGATTTATTGGCCGTCTTCGGTACAATAAAGCAATATTTATTCAGCATGGTAAGCTCGGTAGCCTTTTCGGTTACGAGAGGCATGGACAAATAACGAAAAGCCGTTGAATCCTGCTTGACTTGACTCTTGACCGATGCGACTAAAGATTCTTTCTTTTCTTCCGCCACTACCGCCTTGTCGGACGGTTTGGCTTCTGCGACTTTATTATCATCCGATTTAAATATTTTTCTAAAAACTCCCATATTATTGTTTCTTTAAATAAACCGCTTCGATCCGCGGGAGAGCCGGCTCGACAATCAGAACTTCCCGGCTGGAAATTACATCATAAACATTCAGACTGTCAGCTGCGATTACCGAAACGTTCGGCAAATTGCGTACCGAAAGTGCAACTTTTTTGTCCATTTCAGGTAAAACAATCAGACCGCCCTTTTTCACATCAAATACTTTCAACAGTTGAACCATGGATTTGGTTTTTGCTTCCGGTAATTCAATACCGGTAATAACCTTAATAGCATTCTCACGCACTTTGTCGGACAGCACCATGAACAAAGCTTTTATTTTGGCTTTTTTATTGACCTTCTTGGAGTAATTACGTTCTTTGTTCGGTCCAAAAATAATACCACCGCCGCGCCAAAGCGGTGAGCGACTGGAACCGGCTCGCGCCCGACCAGTACCTTTTTGTTTCCACGGCTTTTTACCGCCGCCACGCACATCGCCACGTTCTTTTGTGTGTGCCAGAACCAAGCGCCGGTTGGCCATTTGCGCCACCACGACCTGATGTACCAATTCCGCATTCATTTTCACGTCAAAAATCTCCGGGTTGAGCCTTACCTCACCTTGCGCTTCTCCTTTTTGATTATATAATTTCGCTTGCGTCATATATGTGTGGGAATCGGGCGTAATGGGTAATGAAAACTTTTATTCAACTTTTGATGTTTCGACAGGTGCCTCAACAACCGGCGCAATTTCAACCGCTGGAGCAGATTCAACAACTGGCGTGCTTTCGATCGGCTTCTTGACCTCAAAATCACCCGACGCTTCAAGCTTCAACAAGGAACCGCGATAACCCGGCAACGCGCCGCGCAGCCAAAGTTCATTTTTTTCCGGATTTATCTCAACGACTTCTAAGTTTTTTACCGTTACGCCCTCCTCACCCATCAAACCCGGCTTGCGCGTACCAGGAAAGACGTGCCCCGGACCGGTCGCGCCGCTCGAACCCGGCATACGCAGCTGATCCTTGTGGCCGTGATGACCGGGATGACCAGCGAAACCATAGCGCTTCACCACGCCTTGAAATCCGTGTCCTTTGCGCACGCCCTCCACCTTCACCATGTCCCCAAGTTTGAACGCTTCGACTGTAATCTCTTCGCCGACATTCAACTTGGCAAACATGGAATCTGCTTTGGCCAATCGAAACTCGCGCAATTCTCCAAAACCAATCTCACGCTTAAACACTTTATTAAAAAAACCTTTGAGCGGATTGCTTAATTTGCTAAAAGGTTTTTCTCCCAAGGTGATTTGTATGGAATTTACTTCCGGGCCGTTATGTTCGATCTTTTTGCTAACAAAACACGGGCCGGCCGCGATACGGGTGACCGGAATAATCGTGCCATCAGCCAAAAACTTCTGGGTCATGGCGATTTTTTTCCCGAGAATAAATTTCATACTGACAAACTGGTATAACAAAAGGCCGGGACTTTACGAACCGGCCTTTTGTTCACCGGGATATGTAAGTCGATAAATTAATTTTGATCTTTTTTCAATTTTCTCCTCGGCCTTCACCAAACGCTCCCCGCCACTTCGCTCCGCCAAGGCGTAACGGTTAGTGGAAATCATTTGGCAAATTGTAAAAGTGTTATTTATCATCCATAGTTCCGCTTAAACGGAACGACGCATGATTGCTAGTATAATTACATTAAAGATACTAGTATAGATTTGAACTCCTGTCAAGAGCTATCGGTGGATAGATTTATTACGGCTAAAATTAGCTACATTTTTATCTCCACGTCAACACCGGCCGGCAGGTTCAAACTCATAAGTGCGTCAATCGTTTTTTGACCGGGATTCAAGATATCAATCAAGCGCTTGTGCACGCGCATCTCATACTGATCGCGCGCGTCCTTGTGCACAAAGGTCGAACGATTAACGGTGTACTTTTTCTTTTCCACCGGCAAAGGAATCGGCCCCTTGATTGTCGCGCCGGTCCTTTCACCGGCTTCGATGATCGTGCGAGTCGATTGATCGATTATCTTGTGATCAAACGCTTTAATCTTGATCCGAATACGTTGCACCGGAGCGACGCCTTCATCCGCTTTCACTTTTACTTTGGCTTTTTTTTCTTCTGACATGGTCGTGATGATTATTTAATAATCTTGTTCACGACGCCGGCGCCAACGGTCTTGCCGCCTTCACGAATCGCGAAACGGCTTTGTTCCTCCAGCGCCACCGGAGTGATAAGCTTCACGTTTAAAATAATGGTATCTCCCGGCATGACCATTTCCGTGCCGGCCGGCAAAGTCACCTCGCCGGTCACATCAGTGGTGCGGATATAGAATTGTGGCTTGTAACCGTTGAAAAAAGGTTTGTGACGGCCACCTTCATCTTTTGACAAGATGTAAACCTTGCCCTCAAACTCGGTGTGCGGGGTGATGGAACCGGTCTTGGCCAAAACCTGGCCACGCTCCACGTCATCCTTCTTCGTTCCGCGAAGCAATAGTCCGGCGTTGTCGCCTGCGCGACCTTCGTCCAAGGTCTTATTGAACATTTCAATACCGGTGACAACGCTTTTTTGCGTGTCCCGAAGACCAACGATTTCGATTTCATCATTTAACTTGATGATGCCTCGTTCGATTCTACCGGTCACTACCGTGCCGCGTCCTTCGATGGAAAAAACATCTTCCACCGGCATAAGAAACGGCTTGTCAATATCGCGCTTCGGTTCCGGAATAAAGCTGTCCAATGCGACCAAAAGATCATCAATGCACTTGGTGGCTTCCGGATCAGTCGGATTTTCCAAAGCTTTCAAAGCGGAACCGCGAATAATCGGCGTTTCCTTGCCCGGGAATTCATATTTTGTCAATAAATCACGCACTTCTTCTTCAACCAAATCGATGAGCTCCTTGTCTTCGACCAAGTCAACCTTGTTCAAGAAAACGATAATAGAAGGCACACCCACCTGACGAGCGAGCAAAATGTGTTCGCGAGTCTGCGGCATCGGTCCATCCGTCGCGGCCACAACCAAAATCGCACCGTCCATTTGAGCGGCGCCGGTAATCATGTTCTTGATATAGTCAGCGTGCCCAGGGCAATCCACGTGTGCGTAATGCCGAGCGTTTGTTTCATATTCGCAATGAGCCGTCGCGATAGTAATACCACGCTCTTTCGATTCCGGAGCTTTATCAAGGTCATCAACACCTTTGTCTTGCGCCTTGCCGCCGGAAGCGATGAGGTGCTTCATGATCGCCGCGGTCAAAGTGGTTTTGCCATGGTCAACGTGGCCGATTGTGCCGACATTGACGTGAGGTTTGGTTCTCTGAAATACTTCTGCCATGTTATTATTCTCCTTCGAGCGACCGTTACCGACCCGGCTAAAGCCGAGCCAGAAGCCAGCCGCCAAATTAATTATATTATAAACGAAGTAACGTAAAGCATTATAGCACAAAATATTTTAATTGCAAGTGACGGTAAAAATCAACCGGTGATGGGCTTCCTCGCAAAAGACGCGTGACGAAAACTCACCACTTGCGATTCAACTCGCTACTTGCACCCACACCCAGAACCCTGTCCCCGCTGGCGCTCACGCCACCGGCTCCAAATAATATAAATCATCGCCCGCCTCTTTGTCCTTGCCTTCATCTTCTACGACAAACGAATCCTCGGCCAAGCTAGTCGCGCTTGGCGACACCTCTTCCACGCCCGCGAAATCAACGTCCGCCCCATCATCGCCGCCCCACTCCGCTCGCGCCAGCAACTTTTCATATTTTTCCAAATCCATTACCACCACGGCGGCATCGGTCGCGCTATCGCAAACGATCAGTTTGTCGCCGGTGCGTTTGACCAGCTGAAAAATTTTTTCCCAATTGAAATTCATATTTGTATGGTTAGGTTGTAGGTTGTAGGAAGTAGGACTTAAATAGCCTTACGGCTTTGCCGTAATCGCAGTCAAGTAAAAACCATACAGCGTATCCTACAAGCTACTCCCTACTCCCTATCTAACCGCTTTTTTCACGGTATTCGCCAGTATTTTTTCCACAACATTATTCGGCGTTTCCGCGTATTTCAAAAATTCCATGTTGTAGCTGCCACGACCCTGCGTCACGGAACGAAGCTGCGTGGCATAGCCGAACATTTCCGCAAGCGGCACTTCCGCATCAATCACTTTGGCGTTGCCGCGGTCGCGCATTTCCGTAATGGAAGCGCGACGCGAGTTCAAATCACCCACCACGTCGCCAAGATATTTTTCCGCGGTAACCACCTCCACTTTCATCACCGGCTCAAGCAAGGCAATGCCTGCCTTCTTCGCCGCTTCTTGCAAGGCAAATGAACCGGCCATTTTGAACGCCGCCTCCGAAGAGTCAACATCATGGTATGAACCATCGTAAACCGCCACCTCCACGTCGATCATGGGATAGCCGGCCAAAACACCGCGATCAAGCGCTTCTTTGGCGCCTTTTTCAATAGCGGAAATAAATTCGCGCGGAATAACACCGCCTTTGACTTCGTCCACGAATTCAAAACCGGCTCCACGCTCTCGCGGCGTAACGCGCAACCAGCAATGACCATATTGTCCGCGTCCGCCCGACTGTCTGATATATTTTCCTTCCGCTTCCGCCATTTTTTTCAACGTTTCCTTGTACGCCACCATCGGCCGGCCGGAATTGGCCTCCACGCCGAACTCGCGTTTCATGCGATCAACAATGATTTCCAAATGCAATTCACCCATACCGGCGATAATCATCTGCATGGTTTCCTCATCGGTTTTTACGCGAAAAGTCGGATCTTCTTCAGCCAGCTTTTGCAGCGCCGTGCCCATTTTTTCTTGATCCAATTTCGTCTTCGGCTCGATCGCCATGAAAATAACCGGTTCGGGAAACACAATCTTTTCCAAAATAATTTCTCGCTTTTCGTCACAAAGCGTGTGGCCGGTAAACGTGCTTTTGAGGCCGATCACCGCCACGATTTCTCCGGCATAACCTTCAGTTATTTCTTCGCGATGATTGGCATGCATGCGCACCAGTCGGCCGATTCTTTCCCTTTCTCCGTTTGAAGTGTTGACAACATAAGATCCGGCAGACAAAACGCCGGCGTATATTCTGACAAAACACAATTTGCCAACATAAGGATCGGTCGCTATTTTGAAAGCCAAACCAACGAACGGTTCGGCATCGGTTGACTTCACTTCGACAGTTTTTTCCGGATCTTTGGCATCAATCGCCTGCCTCGGCGGCAAGTCAAGCGGCGACGGCAAATAATCAACCACCGCATCGAGCAATCGCTGCACGCCTTTATTTTTCAATGCGCTACCGACCAAAATCGGCACGATCTTATTCGCAATAACCGCCTTGCGTAGTGTCTTTTTGATTTCCTCAACGCTGATTTCCTCTCCGGCCAGATATTTATTCATCACCGCCTCATCATTTTCCACCACCGCTTCGACCAATTTCGCC
>MFGM01000020.1:10152-10432 GCA_001778275.1 Candidatus Falkowbacteria bacterium RIFOXYC2_FULL_48_21
TCTTCCACTTTTTCCTTCAAATCTTCCGGCACCTCCCCTTCCGTCACCTTTACGCCCATTTCATCTTCATATATATATGATTTGCGCGTAATAACATCCACCAACCCCTTGAACGTTTCCGACGCGCCGATTGGCAATTGAATAGCATACGCATTTTTCGTCAAACGTTCGTGAATCGAATCAATGTCCGCGTAAAAATCAGCGCCCATGCGATCCATCTTATTGATAAACGCCAAACGCGGCACGCCGTATTCGTCGGCATAGCGCCAATTGGTTTCCG
>MFGM01000021.1 GCA_001778275.1 Candidatus Falkowbacteria bacterium RIFOXYC2_FULL_48_21
CGGAAATGCGCGGAAAAAGCAATCAAGCGGATTGAAGTGCAGGGCATTCGGCCGCAAGACTACGTGGTGGACGAGACCAATTGCATGTATTATTGTCGAAGCGCGACAAGGCCTCAAAACCTTTGGGGCTCACTGGACGCGGACTATTGTATGTGCTCGGACGCGTTCAAGCACGGAATGGGAATCAAGATTGATGGCAATGGCCGGGTCACTTTTAACACGGTGCGGCATCAAGGTAAATATGACGAGACACAGCAGGCGGAGATGGACCGGATGAGAAAGGCGTTTTCCGCCGCGTTGATCACGGAGTTTTATCAGGCCGCGCTGGCTAAAATTTGTACTACGGTAACAACGGAAATCATTGAACAAAACGGTCGGCGGATCGTGCACTTGCAGGGGGTGAAGTCATGAGCGGAGAACGCATTGACGTTTTCGTTGATCAGTCAACCTGCAAGGCGACCATTGATTGCAACGGGTTTGAAGGCGACAAGTGCAAGAAGGAGTTGGAACTGATCGGCGCGTTGATGGGCGCGCTTGGCGCGGATCTCGACGTGCAGTCCTCGGAAAAGAAACGACCAGATGTTCAGCGCGAGGTGACTCATGGACGTGCAAAAGTCAAAGCCTAAGGCTTATCCGCAGTATATGGAGCTGACGATTTATGAAGAGGCGGATCATGTGCGCGTGATCTTGCAAGATTACACGCAGAATCATGACGGCCGCGTGGTGCTGGCTATGGCCGAGGCGCTGGGAATCAAGGTGAAAGTCACCTGCAACAGTCCGTGCGGATGAAGGAGGTGATGAATGGACTTCGACGATGCGGGAAAATTGATCGAGAGAAAAGAAATGATTTTCGGGTTTCGGGAAAATGATTTCGTGGACATGAACGGCCGCAAGGCGCGCGTCATGGGCGTGGTGGAAAAGCGGGAGTTGGCGCTGGACGTGGGTTCGACTGTTGAATATCGCAGTTCACCGGACGGGCTCAACCTGCTCATTCGCTCGGGATTTGATTTCGCGGTGGGACAAGTGGTAAAAGCGATGTCCGCCGCGGCGCCGTTCAATGGCGAGCAGGGATACATTCTCGCCATTGAGCCGACTACGGAAATGGTGCTGGTGCAATTTGACAAGTACGTCAAGAACGTTAGCGAAACCACGTGGATGGCTTGTCCCTTTGCCAATGGGCCGAGCCGCGTTTGGCTCAACCCAAGCATGGCGGCGCACAAGCTGGTGAAAATCAGCCAGAACGGACACAAAGCGATTACCGGCGCGTCGGTGGGAGAAAGAATCTCATATCCGAACGTGGAAGGGACGGATGACGTTCGCCCCATGCCCGAATGGTTTCAAGAGTTTTTGCATCAGGCGAAAGCCGGACTTAGCCATTGTTTTATGTTTTGGGGCAACATCAATGATTGGCAAAAGCGATTGAACGGGCAGTATCAGACGCTAAATGCGTTTCTGACCGACACGTTCAAAGAGCATGATTTTGTCATGTACTACTCGATTTCCACCGGACTGCGATTTGCCACAGATAAAATGGAAAGCGATTTCAAGGATCGCTACTTGAAGCCAAAGGCGTTGGCCAAAAAGCCGGGCATTGGCGCGGATCCGCAAGAAGTGGCGATGTTCAAGGCGATGCAAGAAAGATTTTCCACCATGAGCGTGAATGAGATTCTCAAAGGCAGTTCGCCCGACATCATTTTTCCGGCCGTGGAAATGGCGTTGATTGACAACAAGAAATTCAACGACAAAGTGGCGCCGGGCTCGGTGATGATCGTCGAGTACGCGCATCATGTATTTCCGAAAGATGAAATGCAGGGGAATACGCCGTACATTCAACGCGTGATTTCCGAAACCATGCAGCGTTGGGCGGCTGACATCAGGATTCGCACGCGCATGAATGTGATCGCTATGATCACCCCGGACTTTTTCGGCGTGGACACTGATTTGCGCACATCGTCCGGAGTACATGCCATTCAAATCAAGGTGCCGGACGAAAAAGCGCGCGCCGAACGATGGAATTATTGGCTTTCTTCGGGCGGCGTGATCGTCGAGCCGGGCATGGAAGCGAGCAAGCTCGGCCGCGTCAGCACCGGATTTTCCTTGCGTGACATTGACGGTCTGTATCGTCTCGCCGCGACCAAACAAAAGCCTCTCACCTATGGCGCTCTCAAGGCGCGCAAGGCGGCGATTTACAAGGAACGGTTTGGCGAGCGCGTCACAGTCCTTGAACCGGAATTTGGCTTTGATTATTTCGGCGGACGCGATGAAGTGAAGGAGTTCATGCTTGAGATGATCCATAACATGGAGTCGGGCATGTTGCGGCGCGTCCCAATGGGGATTTTGGCGGCCGGTCAACCGGGAACGGGTAAGTCGTTTTTGTTCCAGTGTTGCGCCTATGAATGCAAGTTCAATTACATTGAATTTTCAAATCCGCGCAGTCCGTATGTGGGCATCGCGGAAGAGCAAATGCAAAAAATGCTTTTAGCGGCAGAAGAATTGGCCCCCGTCTTTGTCTTTGAGGACGAGGCTGATCAGTCCGAGAGTTCGCGTGATGCTTTTGATGGCGATTCCGGAGTGTCGGCGCGATTGCGCCAAATGAAGTTTATCTTTTGTGCCGATCCGAAGCGCCGCGGCAAGGTGGTTTGGATCAGAGTTTCGAACCGGGATGATTTGATTGATTCGGCGTATACGCGCAAGGGCAGAACCGATGAAGTGATCCCGTTCGTTTTTCAGTCGGAAAAGGAAATGCGGGATATTTTTCGCGTCATGTTTAAGCGATATAATATCCCAACAACCGTGAAGGATTTTGCGCCATTCGCGCACGCGGCGAAGGATAAAATTTATTGCGTGGGCGCCGATATTGAGTGGATGGTGCGCAAAGCGGACAAGCTCGCGGGCCGCGCCAAGCGGCAGTCGGTTACAGAAGAAGAATTGATGCGGGCGGTCGATATGTGGGAGTTGAAAAATTCAGGAGTCGGAATTGATCGTCAGGCCAAAGCGGCGCTGGTCGGCAGTTCCCAAGAATTGCGACCGGATGGGTGGCAAGACACGTTGAAGCAAGTCAACGAGCGCTTGGCAAAAGCAGGCGCTCGCCGAACCGATGGGTATGAGCCAAGGCCGACTGTGCCGCTTGGCAATATGGAAGAAGGGATTGCGAGCGACGCCACGCGGCGCGCGCTTCGTAACGACAGACGAATCGGATAAAGGACTACAAACAGGGCGTTGATTGCAACGCCCTTTCTATCCAAGTTCCGAAAATTATTTTGGGAATTTAGATGGAAAGATTGTTCATTAAATAAATATCGGAGGTAATAATGGAAAAGACGGCATTGGATGACAAAAAAGTGCTGCGCGTACTGCGCACGCTTTATCGGACAGTGAAAAAGGCGGCGAAAAAGAAAAAGCTGTTGCCGCTTATCGGCATTTTTAGCGTGCGTTTTGATGACAAAGGCAAGGTGCTTTTTGACGTGAGCGGCGATACGGCCGATTTGTCGGAAGCCTTGCGCCGCGTCGGCGTGACGGTGTATCAGACGTTTGCCGGCGTGTCGGAATTTACGGATGAGAGTTTCATCGTTGACGGATATGACAACCGGCCGCTCAATACCGTTCATTGGTTTCTCGTCGGCTACTTGCTTCATCACGGCGCACATGATCTCATGGCGTTTGAAACTCTGATCGGGTGGAGAAGCGCGATACGTCGTTGGTTTGACGAAAAAAAAGCCAAGCGCTCGGCCGAGAAAGAGGCGTTGCTTCAGGAGCAAAAAGCCAAGTGGGAAGCGCGGAAGCTGGATGTCAAGGATACGGAAAGGGCGTTGAAAATTGCCGGACGGTCGATGTGGTGGCGAAATTTTACCGATGGCGTTATCGAGTGGCTCGGCACGAATAAAAGTAATTTTGTTTCCGGCCTTTTGATTGCTCTGTGCGCCATAGAAATCGTTGTGTTTTGGTTGGCCAACTGGCCATGGTCCGCGCCATTTGCTCTGGCGCTCTTTTCACTGGTATTCATTTGCGCGATTTTGGCCGAGTTCATCGCATGGAAGTGGTTGTCGTACAGTGATACGATTCGCGTGGCGGTGATATTATTAGTGATGATTTTCTTCGCCATGTCTTCGGTGTATACCGTGTCCTTGTCTCTCAATTTGCCCGAAGGGAAAAACCGCAACATGGTTCTGATCAATCGCGACACCGGCGCGCTGGTGGGGAGATTGCCGAATGATATACAGGATAAATTCTTGACTTGGAATAAAAGCGCCATTCCTCTTTTCCGTTATCGGATTGAGCAGGGGTTACCGTTGGCGCAAAAACAGCAATTTGAACTGGTGTTTGGCGATAAAGAACTGAAGTTTTCAGCCGCGTTCAAGGTGGACGCTTACTACGCGTTGATCGATCAGACAGCGGCGGCATACGTGCTGGCCTGGGATTATTGGCGTACGCCGGAAAACTTGACCGTCGCGGCAGAGGAACTGTTTGAAATGATCAAGGAAAAAACGCGGCAAGAGTTTGAAAGCGAGATCGAAAATTACCATTCCGGCGCAAAAGAGTTTGGCGCGCGAGAAGCCAAAGCGCTGTTCAAGAAATTGGACAAAGAAATTCGCTTTTACTTCCGCGCTTACAGGGGCAACTTGTTTTGTTATAACCTGATTATGGCCTTCACCGAAACGCCATATTATAACTTCGCCGAGGCGAGGTTGTCGGATGCGACGGTTCAGAATGATGCCGGTGATATTCAAACGAAATAATCACAGACGAGGCTTAATGCGCCTCGTTTTTTTGTTTAAGTTTAGCTACAATGTTGGCCTTGACAGCCGCATGATATCCAAGTATAATGCGTTTGTAATTTCCGCAGACCGTGGGTGGCTCGCCAGAGCGCAAATCCCACCGAGGAAATAAGCTTCAAATACGGATTTGAGTACGGATAGGACGGGATTGGTAAATAAGCTTATTTTTTTAAGAGTCTGCCGGAATGGGCGGATTTTTTGATGGTACAGATGTACAGATACAATTACAGATAGTACAGATTATTGGAATAGTTTATTTAGAGATTGTGATCATCTGTGTTATCCGTATGTAGCTGATCTGTACAATCTGTATTGTTATCTGTATATCTGTAACTAAATTTTTAATATGGCTAAAAGTAAACAGCAAAAATCGGAGGCCGTGCAGGAGCTTCAAGCCAAGCTCAAAGGCGCGAAGTCTGTGATTATTGCCAGCCAAGATGGCTTGACCGTGAATGCCGGCCGGGAACTTCGAAGAGCGTGCATCGCGCAGAATGTTGGATTCACTTCGGTGAAAAAGACATTACTGAAAAAGGTTTTGCATGAGCTAGGATTCAAGACCGCAGACGTGGCGGCCATGGCCGGCAGTCTCGCCGTGGCGATTAGCGCCGAGGACGAGGTGGCGCCGGCGAAAATCCTCAAGGATTTCGCCAAAAAACACGAGCAGGTCGCGTTTCGCGGCGGTATCGTGAACGGTCTGGTTATTACCGCGGAAGCGGTGAAGGGTTTGGCCGATCTCCCGAGCAAGCTCGAATTGCTTGCCAAAATGGTCGGTTCCATGCAAGCGCCGATTTCCGGCTTTGTCCGCGTATTATCGGGCAACTTGCGCGGGTTGGTGACGGTGTTGAGTGCAATCAAAGATAAAAAACAATAATGAAACTGGAAATTTGAAATTAGAAATTTGGGTATGCTGACGGGATTGGCGGCATCTGTCAATCACAATCTGTAACCTTAATTTCTCCCGCCATGGCGGGATCCCGCATCCGCGGTGACAATTTCCTATTTCTAATTTCCATGTATTCTTATGTCAGAAGAACAAAAAGACGTCGTAGTGCCGGAAAAATTCAAAGCGTTAGTCGGTGAAATCGAAAAAATGTCAGTGCTGGATCTCGCGGAGTTGGTGAAGATTCTTGAAGACAAATTCGGCGTTTCCGCCGCTGCGCCGGCCATGATGATGGCCGCCGCTCCGGGCGCGGGTGCCGCCGCCGCCGAAGAGAAAACATCATTCAATGTTGAGCTTACCGGCGTCGGTGAGAACAAAATTGCGGTGATCAAGGCGGTGAAGGAAATTACCCAGCTCGGCCTCAAGGAAGCTAAAGACTTGGTCGATGGCGCGCCGAAGGTAATCAAGGAAAACGTCAAAAAAGAAGAAGCGGAAGAAATGAAGAAAAAGTTGACTGAAGCCGGTGCGACCGTCAACTTGAAATAAATTTCCAATACAAAAAGGCTCCGTTTAAGCGGAGTCTTTTTTTTGTTATTCGTCTAGTAGTTGGCTTGATAGACTTTGTTTCCGGAAACGAAGTAAATGGTTCGGCTTTCAATCATGAAGTCGGTGATGGGATTTTCCAGCGTCTCAAATAAATATTGGGACACGAGAGAGCCGTCCTTGTTGTAAACAACCAGCCGTTTACTCGATCCTTCGAGGATAAACAGCTGGGTCAGCTCGGCCGTAGTGTAAATTTTTTTCACTTGACCGAGCGACGGCTCGACCGGCGCGAGTGAGAAGGCTTGTTTCTTGCCGGTAAAAAACTTATAAACGCTGCCACCGGTGGTGGTGACATACATGTTGCCATCAATGCAGAAATCGGTTGCCTGCGATAAATCGGCATCGGCTTTTTCTTTTAACCATTCGCTGCGACCGCTAAACTCGGTTTCGCCGGATTTCCACCGGTAAATTTTTTGACTTGGCGCGTCGAGGATGTAAAGAGCGCCGTTGTAAACCTCGACGGCGGTTAAATTCGGAGCATTGCCCCAGTCGATTGAAAGATCGGAAAACTCGCGGTTGTCGATGTTATAGGTTTGTAATTTGTTTTGATTGGTCAGGTAAAAAAGTTTACCTTCGTATGAGCTGCTTTGGTAAAGGTCACCTCCAGCTGATAGTATCGGCCCCTTCACTTCTTGGTTCTTGATATTGATGTCGAATAGGGCGTTGTCCCGGGCGTTCACAAAAAGGCGATCGCCGGACTTTTGTACTTGATCGAGCGTGATCGGTTTGTCGCCGTTTGTAATCGTGGCCAGAGCCTGAGGAATGATTTTTTCCACATGCCGTAGCTTGTTCATTATGACTGACACTTGCTCGGACAGATCGGTGAAGTTGGCCTTTTGATCTTTGGTGGCCTGCGGCAGGTATTTGATGATTTCGTCAGCCTGTTTGGCCAAAGTCAAACTTTGCGTTTCGTCTTTGTATATTAAACTCGCCTGGGCATTGTTGATCAAGTCTTTGGCTGAATTGATTTGGATGGTGTAGGCGGCTTGTTCAATTTTGATCGCCTCTCTGTGGCGTATCCAGAATATGCTGGAAACAAGAATTAAAACGAGGAGGATGACAATCGACAGCGCCGGCTTGCCAATGCGCCGGAAGTTAATTTGTTTCTTTGCTGGAACTGGCTGTTGCCCGGCGTTCGTGGCTAGCGGACGATGTCCCGAAAGGCGCGCAATGCGGCTTGATAATGTTGTACCGATGGCCGTAATCGCGGCTAGGCTCAGCGCGCCAAGGCGTCGTATCAATAAAATCAAAAATATCTGCTGGCCGGACGACTTTGGCCCATACAATTTGCCGGGCGTGGGGCGGAATACTTGAGATATTTTGAGCAACGTGTTGCGAATGTTTAGCGCAAAATTGGGTGCGAGAAACTTTCCGGTATTTTCTTGGGTGGCAATGAGTTGATTGATGGATTTTTGTGAAACCGGTTGTTCGTTGGCAA
The DNA here is from genome assembly GCA_001778275.1 of Candidatus Falkowbacteria bacterium RIFOXYC2_FULL_48_21. Classification (GTDB taxonomy): domain Bacteria; phylum Patescibacteriota; class Patescibacteriia; order UBA11705; family JABHMO01; genus MFGM01. Next base: position 7,697 of record MFGM01000021.1, read on the forward strand.
CGCGTTTTTCTTCCAATTTGATAAAGATGGCGCAATAAGTGAGATGCGAATTACCGCGAACGTTGTTAACCAATGTTTTAAAGTAGTCGATGGCGGCCGGCAGGTCGTTGGCGGAAAGGATTTTATTGACCTTGTGCGCGGGGATATAATTGCTGAATATTTCCGAACAAAAATAAAGCGCGTCGTGAAAGTTGATAACGCCGCTCAGGGTAGATGAAAAAATTTTTAATTTGTCGACGCGCTCTTCGTGTAATCGCGGCGCGTTGTCGAGAATGTTGATGATTTTGTAGTTGTTTTGTTTTGTCTTGTGGAGCAGATAGGCTTGAATGAGGCCTTGCTGGGCAAAAACAAAGTCGATTTCTCGATTGCGTAAATTGGGTTTGGCCACGGCCACGAGATAATGCAGATTTTCCAAGGCAATTTTGATGTGCCCGAGCTGGACAAGCTCGGTCAGGGCATTATTTGTTTTTTGCAGAGCGTATTCGAATACGGTTTCCAGGTTCAATCGTTCCGGTTCCGGCGAGGCGCCGATTTGTTCGTAGTAGTTATCTTTGAGCGTGTTGATTAATATTTGAAGCACTTTTTCGCTTTCCGCAATCGGTGTGGCGCGCAGTTCGATAATGCCGAGAAGATAGCCACCGTGTTTTTCCTTGCCTTCCGGGTAAATTATAAAATCTTCGCATGAATAAGTATCCTTGCGGTTGTCCGACGGCAGATAAATTTCTTCAATGCCAATGTCGTGGTTCAATTCCATAATGGATGGTGCATATGATTTTGGCCGTTTGTCAAGTTGACGATTTGATGATAAGTATATTATACTATAAATAGAATGAAATTAGCAAATAAACAAGCAGTGGTCAGGCGGTGTGGATAATTTGATCAAAGTATGTTTGAACAATTATTTGGTTCAAAAACAAGGGTGAAGCTTATTCGCGTATTTCTCGACAATCCGGGCAAGCGTTTTTTTGTGCGCGAGTTGACGCGGCTGACCGACTCCTTGATCAATTCGGTTCGACGCGAAATGGACAATTTGCTGGAATTGAAATTAATCATTGCCGAGCCGGTTTCTCCCGTTGTGGCCAAGAAGGGGTTAAACACGAAGAAGTTCTATTATCTCAATGAAAAGAATTTGTTCTTGCCAGACTTGAACAGCTTATTTGCCAAAGGCAAGATTTTGCTCGAAAAGCATTTGGTGGAAAAAATTTGCAAATTGGGACAAGTAAAATATCTTTCTTTCGGCGGATCGTTTGTGGATGACGCGGCATCCACGACCGATGTTTTTATCGTTGGCCAGCTCGATCAGGCGAAGGTCAAGGAGGGTATGCGCAAATTCGAAGAGGACGCGGGTCGGTCGATTCGTTATACCATCTTGGATGAGAATGAATATCGTTTGCGCCGCGATATCGGCGATAGGTTTTTGGATGACATATTGAGCAACCCGCGCTATGTCGTGGTCGTTGATCATTTGGAGCGGCGTAAGCGCAAAACAGATCAATATGAATAAGCGAAGCGCCGTCAGTTTGTTTTTTGTTTTGGCCATGGCGGCCCTTTTTTTGTATGCCTCGGGCGCGTCGGCGCAAAACGATAACGGCTCGGCCGGATTGCGTATTTTTGACGACCAGTTCGTTCTGAAAAAAGAAGTCCCGTTGGTACCGCCGGAATTTACCGGTACGGTACGATTCGTGCTAGCCGACGTGGACGCGGACAAGGTAAAAGAAATCGTTGTCGGATACGGTGGCGATGGCGACTCGCTGATAAAAATTTTTCGTGCAAACGGCGTCGGCTTGGCCGAATGGCGGCCGTTCGGAGCCGGCTTTGCCGGCGAAATATCGCTCACGGCCATCGACCTAAACGGCGATGGCCGTGACGAAGTCGTCGCTGGTGCGGGCGCCGGTGGCGGGCCGCAAGTCCGTTTGTTTGACGGCCAGGGCAAAGCGTTGCCCGGCGGCAGTTTTTGGGCGCGGGAAAAAGAGTATCGTTCGGGCGTTGAAGTCGGGGTCGGCGACGTGAACGGCGACGGTCAAAAAGAGATTGTCGTTTCATCGATTGACGGCAAAAACTCCCTGATCAATTTTTTTGATCAAACCGGGAAAAAAATGGGCGAAGGTTTTACCGTTGCTATGCCGGAAAACAGCCTGGAACCGGTACACCTTGGCGCACTTGATCTTGGCTCCGATGGTATAGAGGAAGTGGTTGTCGGCAATGGTGCCGGCAATGAGCCAAAGGTTCAAATTTACAGACAAAACGGCACATTAATAAAAGAATTTTTGGCCTATCAAAAAGAATTTACCGGCGGTGTTAATTTTCAGGCGCAAAAAATTAACAGCAAAAATGTCATCGTGGTTGGTGCCGGCTATGCCGGTGGTCCGCATGTGCGCTTTTTCGATTGTTTTGGCAAAGCGTTCGGGCCGGTCGGACTTTTTGCTTATGACGCGTCCTTGCGAGGTGGCATCAACGTGGGTTACGGCGACGTGGACGGCGACGGTAAGGCCGAGCTGGTAACCTTGCCGCAAAGAATAAATTATTCACAAAAATATTATTCAAAATATATTGACATTGATATTTCCGAACAAAAGTTGCGCTACTATTTGAATGGCAAATTGATCAATGCCTTTCTGGTTTCGAGCGGTCTCAAAAGTATGCCAACGCCGCTCGGCGAGTTTACGGTTTGGCAAAAGTCGCCACGCGCATATTCAAGCAAGTACAATTTATACATGCCGTGGTGGATGTCCTTCAAGCCCGGCTACGGTTTGCATGAACTGCCCGAATGGCCGAGCGGGTACAAGGAAGGCGTGAATCACCTTGGTCAACGGGTGTCGCACGGTTGCGTACGCCTTGGCGTCGGCCCGGCCAAAACGCTTTATGATTGGGCATTGATCGGGACGAGGGTTTTGATACATGAATAGTTGAAGCACGAGTCTAAAGTCCTCGCCGAAGGACGAGTGCGTCCTATGGCAAAGGGCAAAGTCCAAAGTCTGAAGCGCGGGGTTGCAAGTTTAGAGTGTAAAGTTAAGGTTATGTTTTTATTAATTTCGACGGAACAAAATATCCACTTTTCCGTCGCCATCGGCACGGGTAAGATTTTGAAGTTAAAAACGGTGAACAAAGAATACCGCCAATCAGAATTACTGTTAAAAACGATAGATAGCCTGTTGGCCGGTGAAAAGCTAAGAGCGATTTTTGTCGTGCGCGGGCCGGGAGCGTTTGCGGCACTCCGCACCGGAATTGCAACGGCCAACGCGCTGGCGTTCGCGTGGAAAATTCCGGTGGGCGGCATCAAGTTAAAACCAGAGTGGTCGTTGCTCGATGAAAAGGTAAAATTAAAAGTGCTTTGGTCGGCCGGGTTGATCGGGCTTAAAAAGGCGAAACAGGCGTCGGTTGAGCCATATTACGACCGCGCGCCGAACATTACAGTAAAAAAATAATTTTATATTTATGCCGGAGAAAAATATTGGTGAACATCAAGTGGAAAAGCCATCGCTAAGATTTACTTTGAATTTTCTTGGCACCATGCCGGGGTACGGCCATGAATATCGACTGACCGTTGAAAGCGGAGCTTCCGCCAAGGATTTGCGTGATGTCGTTGATAAGATTAAAAAAACTTTGCCGAATTGGTCAGTTGATTTTCGTGGTGATCGGATTGAGATTCTGCCGCCGCGAGGAATCGTGGAAGCGCATCGGCTGGTGGAAGAGGCGGTAAGGGGGGCGATTGGGAAGGGACAGGTCGTCGGTAACATCGAAATGTAAAATTTGTATTATAAAACCCCGCGATTTTTTTCAGCGGGGTTTTTGATTTAGGCAAGCGTCTTCAGCAACCAATCGCGGATCGGATCCGGCAACACGGTTGTCGGGACCATTTTTTTTGTTTCCTCGTCGCGGTGCGCTTCGATTTTTCTTTCCGGACGATTGTCCAGCAGTTTGTTCAATTGCGCTCGCATTCTTTTCTTGGTCTTGTTCGGCACAATGGAATTTTCCAGCAAGTGCGTAATGCCGACCATGCCGATTTCCACTTTGTTCGTCAAGGTGATGATGTCGCCGATACTTTTCGGCAGTCCGGGCATTTCCGATTTCACGGCCGAAAGAAATTCTTCAAAGAAGTTGCTGGCGAATTCATCGTTCATGTGTCGATTGGCGGCCACGTTGGCCAGCAGGGAGAAACGAGCCTTATCAAAGCGCAGCTGTTCGCCACACTCGTGATTGAACGCCGCGAGGAGTCGAGTGAACTCGAGCGACGGCAAGCAGGGGTTCACGAGAACGGCTTCGAAGCCGGATCGATGCGGTTCAAAACTTTTTGCTTCATCCCGCATTTCTCCGAGCGCCAATTCACCGAGGCGCGGCAGTGTTTGACTGACGTGTTGATTCATTGATTCGGTGCGACCGAGCAGTTGTTGACTGCCGGTTTTGTTATAAGCGACCGGCAGCATTCTGGCTCGCGTGCGTTCGTCGTCATTGTCGCCGAGATATTCAATCAGTTCAGGCAAGAGCCGCGAGTGCAAATCTTCGAAGCGTTTGCGGAAGTTTTCATCGTTCGCGAGGCGAGACAAACGCGGTTCAATCTGTTGCCACAGTTTGGCCAGATATTTTTCCGGCAGTTTGGGGTAAAACAGAGCGCGCGTTTTCCATAGGAATGCTTCTTCTTCCGGTGTGGCTACGTCTTCTCCGATTTGATCGAGCAAAAAGTTGGCGATCGAGGGCAAATGAACTTCTTGGGTCGAGCCAACCAGCTCGGCAAACACCTCATCCAGCGTGCGCAAAATCATTACGCGTTCATCCACTTTGAATTCGTTGCCAATGACGTTTCCAAGGAGTTGCAATGATTCCGGCAGGAGCATGATGAAACGCCGGCGCAATCTTTCCGCCAGATTTTTTTCCGGTTGTTTCGGTTCATCGCGCGTCAGTCGCAGATAGAGACGCCATTGCTTTTCGGCGATAAACAATCGCTCGGGCCAGTTTTCTTTGGCTGTATCGTCCAATACCTGACAATAGGCGTAGATGAGAAACGGATTATCAACCGCATCAAGTTCATCCGCCATTTCGTTTCGCGTTTCCGCCACGCTTAGGCACAAGGCTTGAAGCAGGGACATGGCCGGCAGTAAAAATGTTTCCGGCGCGTCCACGATGCGATTTTTGATCAGGAATGTTACGCGACCTTGCAGAAAAAATTCCGGCAGCGATTGGTTGATGCGCTGGGCTTTTTGCGCCAGCACTTGCATGGCGCGCACTTGCGCTTCCGCGGCTGTTTCTTCTTCCAGCGTTTTGACGATGGAGGTGGCGGCAATCAGGAGGTCGGTCGGGTCATGGATGCGGTCGAGCTGTTTGACAATCGAACTGATGGCTTCCACTTTGCGGCTGGCGGGCAGGGAGGGATCGGAGAGAAATATGACGCTGTCCATGAGTAAATGATCCTGACCATGGTGTTTCAAAACCTCGGCCACGACCGCTCGTGAGTGCGCCGGACGACGATGGAAATTGGCCACCGACATCTGAATGAATTGCTCCTCGTTGTTGCCTTGTTGCAACACGGGGGAAAAGCTCAAGCGTCGAAGTCGGGCCTCGAATTCGGTCGGGTCGCTGGTGGTCGGCAGTTCGAGCATGTCGTTCAGTACGCTGATGAATTTTTCTTCGACCATCGTTTTAATTCGCCTTTGACCTTCTTCCGATTTCAGATAAGACATCGGATTCAACATCTCCGCCGTGGTCAGCGCGGTTTGCCGCTGAATCACCATGAGCGCGCCGGCCGCCACATCCGCCTCGTCGCTTGTGGCGATGATGATGAAGTGTTGCGTCGGACTACCGAGCGTGGGTATTTCTTTTTGCAGTTCGCGATTGACTTCCGGCATTTCCGTTTTGATCCGCAAGTCCATGTCGATATCGAGCGCGCGTAGAATTGACGCGATGGAATCGTCAGGTTTTATTTTTACATCTTCGGGCAAACCTTCAAGTTGATCCTTGAACGCTTCGGTCGCCAGATCGTGAAGCGAGCTGTCAAGGCTTTGTTGCTTCAACGACGCGCCGATTTCGCGCAGCCGTCCATTGGTAAAAAGCGGCACCAGAATTTTCTTCGCTTGCGCGTTGTTAAACAATTCGAGCACTCCCTCGCTCACGAGAATAGTCTGGGAGCTCAAGCCGATGATTTTTCTTTCCAGCTTCACGTCGCCGTTCAAATAAGCGCGTAGTTTTTCCGGATCCAGTTGGTCGGCCGTTTTGATCGCCATGGGATTGCCTCCTTAAACGAGTGTTGGTGGTACGAATTTACGAATGTTGCGAATGTACGAATTGTCAAAGAACATCGATGATTCAATTTAGCATTGAGAAGGAGAAAAGTAAAGAGATGGTTACAGATGTACAGATTAAAAGTACAGATAATACAGATTATAAAAATGGGGAGAGGCGATAAATGTGAGAAAGGTGAGAATTTGATTGAATTTTAAACAAGATGAAAGATAAAGCTATCCACAGCCAAGTGTTTGACCGGGATGGGTGAGTGGGGTATAATGAATGCGAAGTGAAGAATAGTGGGGAAAAGTGGTGATAATGGCGCTACAAGATTACAAGATACTTTACGAGATATACCAGATAAAAACTTGGGTGATTATCTTGAGCATCTGTAAAGTATCTTGTAATCTCGTAGTCCCAATATGTTTATAGGCGAATACAATTTTTCCGTAGATACAAAAGGTCGGATCGCCATCCCGGCCAAGTTTCGCGCGATGCTCGGAAAGGGCGCGGTGGTGACTCGCGGATTGGATAATTGTCTTTCCGTTTATCCAAAGACCGAATGGACTGTTGTGGCCAAGAAATTATCTTCATTGCCTATAAGCCAGGCCAATAGCCGGGCTTTTTCGCGCCTCATGCTTGCCGGCGCGATGGCGGTGGAGTTCGACGGACAGGGCAGAATCGTTTTGCCTGAATATTTACGACAGTACGCCGCGATTGGCAAGAAGGTGGTGATTGCCGGTCTGTTCAACCGATTGGAAGTTTGGGCGGAAGATAAATGGGCGGCGTATCGCGGTCAAACGGAAAAAGACGGCAACAGTATTGCGGAGCAACTTGGGGAATTGGGAATATAAATTGATAAGCGCGAAATCTGGAAAAATAAAATTGAGGCAAAATTTAGTAGAGGAGGGGTTAAAAAGTTGGTGGGTAAGCCTTGGTGAAGCAAATTTCTTTTAACTTTTACTGAGAGTGGAATTTTGCAAATAAAAATAAAAAGTATGATTAAACAAATTGTAAAAATCTTCGAGCTAATATTTATTTGGTAACAGCATGATTTATCACAAGCCGGTATTGGCGGATGAGGTGGTGCAGAGCCTTGACCCACGCCCCGGGCGCAATTACATCGATTGCACGGTGGGCGGCGGCGGGCACGCGGAGAAAATTTTGGCCGCGACCGAGCCAGATGGCAAATTGCTCGGCCTGGACTGGGACGGCGAAGCCGTCAATCGAGCCGGCGAGCGGCTGGCGCGCTATGGTCGGCGAGCGATGTTGGTGCAATCTTCATACACAAAAATCAAAGAAGTCGTTTATGATAAAAAATTTAATTCGTTTCATGGTATCCTCCTTGACCTTGGCCTTTCTTCAGATCAATTGCAAAATTCAAGACGCGGATTTTCTTTTCAGGTTAATGAACCGTTAGACATGCGCTTCGCGCCGGGTGAAAATGAGTTGACCGCGGCGCAGATTTTGAACGAGTGGCCGGAGGGCGAGATTGAAGTCATTCTTCGTGAAAATGCCAATGAAAGAAACGCGAGAAAGATCGCCCGAGCGATCGTTGAACAACGAAAAACCAAAAAGTTCGCCAGCACGCTCGACTTGACGCAACTGGTCATGAACGTGGTACCGCCAAGATTTGGTCGAGCCAGGATCAATCCGGCAACGAAAACGTTTCAGGCGCTCCGCATGGCCGTTAATGATGAGATTGGCAACATTCAAAAATTTTTATCCGCCGTCATGGAAATAATGCCGAGCGGTTGTCGGTTGTCGGTGATAACGTTCCATTCCATTGAAGATCGCGTGGTTAAAGATTTTTTCAAGCTAAACAGTCGCGATTGCCTGTGTCCGCCGGAAATTCCGGTTTGTCGGTGCGGCCACAAGGCGCAGTTAAAATTGATAACGCATAAACCGATTACGCCGTCCGAAAAAGAAGTGCAAGAAAATTTTCGCGCGCGATCGGCGAAGTTGAGGGTGGTGGAGAAGACATAGAAGCAATGAAGCATAGAAGCAACGAATCAACGAAGCAACGAATCAACGAATCAACGAAGCAACGAATCAACGAATCAATGAAGCAATGAAGCACGTGTCCACCGGAGCATGCGACTTGGTGTTTGCGAAGGTGGATAGAAGCAACGAAGCATAGAAACATAAAATAATTTGAGCCCGACCTTATTCACTGTGGTTTTTCCTTGTTTCAGTAATAATTCGGATTAAACCTCCTTTATCACCTCATTGTTTCATCAGTCAAATAAAAACAAAACAACATCAGCTCTATGACCAAGTTTAACTCAACGTATCAATCGGAAAAAACCACAGTTATATCCTCGATCGCGAAAAGGATTTCGCGCACTTTCTTGTTGGCACTGGTGGTGGTGTGCGCTGGCGGGGCAATCGTGTATTACCTGTCGCAGATCAATTACATTTCTGAAAAAGGATTTGCCATACGCGATTTTGAAAAGCGAATAGTCAAGTTGCAAGATGAAAATGAGAAGTTGCAACTGCGCATGGTGGAATTGCGCTCAATGAGCGATTTGTCGGCCAGAATGGGTGCGCTTAGTCTGGTACCGGTCGGTGAAATGACATACTTTGATACCACGGGCAAGGTGGTGGCGCAGAAGTGAGAATGGTTGACTGGTGAACTGGTGAACTGGTGGACTAGTGAATTTCAAAAAACGGTCGAGGTTGGCCGTTTTTTTTGGTGTTGCAATTTCAGAAGAATCTTGCTATGGTGAGATAACGTATATGTTTACCGTATTTAACACAAAAGGCGCGGCGCGCCGGGGAGAATTGGAAACAAGAAAGGGTAAAATTCAAACCCCTTGCTTTATGCCGATTGCGACCAAGGGGGCGATTAAGACGCTTAGTGCGGACGAAATTCGCGCGCTTGATCCGGATGTTATTCTCGGCAATACTTATCATCTCATGCTCCGGCCAGGCTCCGAGGAAATCAAACGCCTTGGCGGCATGCATCAGTTCATGGATTGGCACAAGTCCATTTTAACAGACTCCGGCGGATTTCAGGTTTTTTCATTGGCAAATATTCGCAAAATTACGCGTGAGGGCGTGAGGTTCAATTCGCATATTGATGGCAAAGAATACTTTTTAACGCCGGAAGAATCCATGCGCGTTCAATTGAATATCGGTTCGGATATCATGATGGTGCTTGATGAGTGCGTGGAATTGCCGGCCAGCCGAGACTACCTTGAGCAATCGATTGATTTGACGGCCGAGTGGGCGGGAAAGTGCAAGGTGTTTTTCTCGTCAACGGCTCTTGAGCCGAAGCCTCTTTTGTTTGGTATTGTTCAAGGAGGAACTGATAAGGAGCTCCGCGAAAAAAGTGCCAAGCAAATTACCGATATCGGTTTTGACGGCTATGCTCTTGGCGGATTGGCTGTCGGTGAGTCTGAACAAGAAATGTATTCAGTGCTTGATTATGCCACCGGTTTTTTGCCGAGCGATAAGCCGAGATATCTAATGGGCGTCGGTTATCCGCACCAGATCGTTGAGGCGGTAAAGCGCGGAGTGGATATGTTTGACTGTGTGATCCCGACACGCGAGGCGAGGCACGGCCGATTGTATGGTTTCAAGGGAGAAACGGAATCGATTTCGAACGCGAGCGCGGATTTTTATCAAAAAATCAACATCAAAAATGAAGAATATAAATTTGACATGAGCCCGATCAACGCGACCAGCCGATTTGTCGCGCTCAGAACATATTCCAAGGCGTACTTGCGTCATCTTTTCGTTGTGGAAGATCCATTGGCGCCGAGATTGGCCACGCTGAATAATTTGGAGTTTTATCTTGAGCTTATGAATAAGATTCGCCGTGAAATTGAATCTAAGTAGAACAAGGAGAAAAAATGTTTGATAGTTTTGACCCATTGATCATTTCTGTACTGGTAATCCTAGCCGTCGTAATCGCGTATGTGTTTCGTGAAAAGTTAACGAAGCTCTTTAAAAGCCGGAAAAAGGAACAAAAAAAAGAACTCGAAAAGCTTCTTGCCTCGCGTGTTCAAAAGCTGGGCGACAAGTGGTTGGCAACGTGGCCGAAGGCGATAGACGTTTATCTCGTTTTTGGACGAATGCCAGAGAACCAGAAAACCAGCGCCGCGGCGCTTGGCGGCGCGCTCA
>MFGM01000022.1 GCA_001778275.1 Candidatus Falkowbacteria bacterium RIFOXYC2_FULL_48_21
CGATCCAAACATCATCCACCGCGCCGGTAATTATCAGGTTCGTCGGTTCATGCAAAAATTGCACGCCGACAAAATTTTCGCGCCACGCGTTCAAATCCTGATGCGCGAACGGAATGGCCTTGAGGCCATACTTCTTCATGAGCGGATGAGCCGTTTTTTTGGCGCGATGAACGTCGAATTCTTTTTTCAAAAGAAAATCAACCGCGGAATTCAGATTGAACGGAAAACCTTCCGGCCGGCCCACCCCCAATCGGCGATCTAAATAAAAACACCGCGGACAACTCGTAAAAAGTTCCAACTTTGAACGGGATAGCTTAAACGGCTCGGGCGACGCGAGCTTGAACAAGTTTCTTGTTCGCTTGGAATTATAATACTGCGACATACTGATTGTGGCTTATGGCTTATTTCTCGTGCCTGGTTCCTTGCGCCATCTCATTATAAATCACCATTGTGTCAAACGCAAATCCGTTGACAAACCGCGCGCCACGCGATACTGTAAGCATGTGGTTCTTTGACAACTTTTTCACGAGGTAAACAATGGCCAGAAAAAAAACCGAACCCAAATTTAAGATTTTCATTCTCAATAACGAAACCTACAAGTTGCCGATTCATTCCGAAGCCAGACTCAACTGGCGCAAGACATCGAAAAAACAACGGGAACGATTTGCAACCGCTTATTGCGATCATTATCAGATCAAAACCACGAGCGAGTTGCATCGCGGTCCGCATCGGCTGGCCGGGTTACTGGTCATCATCAGAAAAGACGGTGCCATCGCCAAGGTGTTCAGACGCGAACATGATCGCCAACAAAAACTCGGCGGCGAAACCATTACCATTTTCCTAAAAACCGACGGCAAGGTTGACTGGGAGCGAATGGAAGATGACGCTAGTCTACGTTATATCCGCGCCTATTGCCGCGAGTTTGCAATCAAAGGGATAGCCGATCTTTCCCGCGGCACGCACAAATTCCCGGGCATGGCGCGGATTATCAGCGACCACGGCTGGACGGATTTGATTTTTCCGCGGCCGCCGGACAAAGAAGAAATTTTAAATGGCAAAATCCACCGACTGCCACTACATCACAACAGCAGAATAATGTGGCGCAATGTGTCCGAAAAAGTATTCCGTGATTACTTCGCCGATTACTGTCATGAAAAAAACATCGGGACAAGAGCTGATATGCCTTATGATTCACTGCTAGCGACTGAGGCGCGTCGCCGCAATCTGTTCGACGAGCTGCTGCCGCCGCCAAATGAAGAAAAAATCTGGTGCGGCCATACACTTATTTTGCCGAAACGAGGAAAGAAGTTCTACTGGTCGCGACTTTCGGATGCAGACGCGCTCTTGACCGCCCAGGCTTACGTTTGGGAATTTGACATCAAGTCACCGACGGAAATGATTCGCGGATCACGCCGAAACAAGGGCATGTATAATGACTTGCGGCGACGCGGGCTTTTTGCGAAAGTATTCGGTCATCCTGATTGTCGATTCGAAACGCTGGACGGTGACCTCTTTGTTTTGCCGCGCGGATCGATCCAACGGATTAATTGGCGCCGGGTATCCGATGAGTTGGTGGAAAAGTACAGCCGCGCTTATATTCGTCATTACGGGACGGACACGCAAGCCGAATTAAAAGTAAAAAATGCCTCGCTACTGATTCTACTGCGCCGACGCGGCCTGCTAAAAAAACTGTTTCCGGATAAAATCGACATCATTGAACTGGCCGGACGGCGCTTTTCCCTACCCACGCGAGGGCGTTATATTCTCTGGGAACGCATGGAACCGGAAGTGCTGAACATCTACGTCGCCGCGCGATGCCGTGAGGAAAAACGGAAGCTATGCTATTTTTCCTGTTCCCTGATTGCCAGAATCGACCGAGCCAAGGTTCGCGCTTACCGCAAGCATTTGCCGATTCTGAATACCGAAACCCGTCAATCATTGTGCGCCGCCTTTGGCGTCATGCAGGGATGCGACCTACCTGATGAAATTCTGTGGGCGTACGGATATGAAAAAAAAGCCGATCCGCGCATTCGCGCCAAATGGATTCAAAAAATTCAACCGCCACCGACTCCAATCACCTAAACTCAAGCCGCCCCCGCAATCAGGGGCGGCTTTATTTTGGTTGAAATTAGTAATTTCATTTTGGCTTGACCGAATGATTCATTTTTGCTAATCTGTAGCAATCCGTTCATTAACAAAACCTCGGAGGTGTTTTATGTTGCGTATCATGTTGCCGTGTTATTTGGTCAAAGAGCAACTCGCAGCCAAGCTGGCGCTACTGCGCCAATTGGCGGAGGGAGAAATCCCCTGTTTCCTCGCCGGTGAAAAACAAAAGTTCGCCATCGGTCTTGAAATCGGCACGAACATGGAGTCGTTCTTGCAACCGGACTTTTTTGACAAAGGTCGTCGATTGCTCGCCGAGGCTGATCTACCAAAAGATTTATTTCTGTCATTTCACGGTCCGCAGTTTATGGAAGAAACCTGTCATTCTTCTAATTTCTTCTGCGGCCAACAAGGCTTTAAGAATCTATTGCGCACAATTGATTTTGCCAGGCTTATCGAAGCCGACCTAGTCAACGTACATGCGCATCAAAGCTTGCAAAACCATCAAATAAACGCGTTAAACCAAAAAGAACTGATGAACTTGAAACGTATTCACCTAAGCACCGTCCGCAACACACTGGCAAGAATGCGCGACAAGGTCGGTTTGACGCCGATCATGTGCGTTGAAAACGTACCCTACAATTATCATGGCGATCGTTATGTGGATCCAACAATCGGCCTGTATGATTTGGCGTTCGTTGATCCGATCGACTTCGCGAAAATCATTTCACCCAAACAAAACATCTTCGCCTGCATTGACGTTTGCCATTTGGCTCAAGTCTATGACTCCTCCGAACTTCTCGACAAAATCGTCCCACTCGGCACCGGCGTCCGCCATGTTCATCTATCGGACCTGAAGGGTGCGTGGCATCCGTTTATATCAACTTGCCAAGAAGGCCGCATTCCCGGCACCGGCCGCATAGGAAAAACCGTATTCTTCGACTTGCTTTGTCACTTTCTTTGGCTATCGCAACAAGTTGACATCAACCTGGTTCTCGAAATCAACGACAGCGACTTCGTCGCCATCAGAGAGACAACTCAAGCGCTGAATGAATTACTGGACAACATCGCCCGCATCCCGGCCAGCGCCATGCTTGACCGGATATGCGACTAGACACAACAAGACCGCCCCTTATTCGGGGCGGTCTTATTTTTCATTTAATCTTTTTCTTCCGAATCTTTCGATTTTTTCTCCGCCTCTTTTTTCACCTCGACCGCTTTTTCATCAGCCTTAGCTTTACTCTCCGCTAATTTTTCTTCAGCCTTGGCTTTTATCTCGGCCGCTTTTTCTTCGGCCTTAACCTTTATTTCCGCCGCCTTTTCCGCGGCTTTCAATTCACTCTCGGCCGCTTTTAATTTGCTTTCGACCGCCTTTTCCGCTTCTTTATCTTTCAATTCCGCCGCCTTGTCCTCATCGTTGTCGAGGTCAGACTCTTCGGCATCCAACTTCTTTTCCCAATTTTTCATTGCGATCAACTGCCGCGCCACAATAATTTCTTTATGCGCCGCCAAAACAGACTTCAGGGAGTCAAAGTACTGCCCGGCCACGAACTTGACCTTGGCCTCGGCATAAAGTTTGTCCGTGGCCGCTAATTTTTCTTCCACTTTTTTTATTTGCTCCGGACTCATTTTTTCTCTCGCATCCGCGAACAAGCTTTTCGTATCTGCGATCCGGCCGGCAAAATTGTCCAATTGAACTTGAGCTGCATTTTTCACCGCCACTGCGTCCGCTCCGGCCGACTGCTGAATCTCGGCGATTTTTAACGCCATCGCCACCTGTTTCGCTTCAATGTCTTTTTTCAATTCCTCCACTTTCGCCTTTAATTCAGGCTTGGCTTCCCCGGCTTTTTCCAACGCCGCTTGACGCGTCGCCAAATAATTACTTAACTTACCAAGCGCGGATTCGGCGGCGATATTATTGCCTTTCTTTTCCAGTTTGGCCACCAATTCTTTGGTTTTGTTGACGTGTTTCTCGATTTGTTTTGCCACTTTTTCTTCCAGCAACGACGTTATTTTGTTGTTTTCAATCAATTCGGCGCGCTCATCCAACCGCTTTTCGATCAACCGTTCCTGAAACTCCGCTTTTTTTTCGGCCGACCAACTGAAAGCCGCCAACACCGATTCATTAATCTCCGTTTTAACAACATACAAAGCCTCACCCGGCAGTGCGCTTTGCGCGGCCGCGGCCGTACCGCCGGACAACGCCACGGCGAGAATCAAAATGACTGGAATCATAAATTTAGGGGTTAAAAATGATTTAAATGTCAGGATTATTTGCTTTTGCCAATATAGTTGACGGATGGGTTCGCTGATTCTTACCGGATGACTTGACATATAATCGGCCACTGTCAAACGACAGAATGCTTTTTCCGTTTTCGACAAACGCAGCTTAACAGCGCTACGATTTAATTTTCGCCAATAATTCCAAAGCATAAATTTATTTCTTGTCTTCGGCTAGATATTGTTTAATCTTTTGCACGCCGCGATTGATTCGGACGGACACCACGTTCACGTTTTGCCCGGTAATCTTAGCAATCTCACGCGGGCGCAGTCCGGCCACATAACGCAACTCCACCGCTTCGCGGTATTCCGGCTCCAGCCGGCCAAGCCCGGCCATGGTCGCACGCCATTCCATCTCGTGATCCAAGCTTTTCTCAATATTGTCCAATATATTTGACGGTTCAAAACCCTTTTCTTTCATTTGATCCAAAGATACGGCCTGTTTCTTTCGCGATTGATCAATTATTAGATTACGCGCGATTTGATACAACAAGGCGCGCAAATTATCGATTTCTTTGCCATCAACCATGTACTGCCATGCCCGACAAAACGCTTCCTGCATCAACTCTTTGGCCGATTCTCGGTTATATACGCGAAAATAAGCGAATCGAAAAATCGCATCCGCCCATTTATCATACGCCTCTATAAAACGTTCCGCATTAGTCATATCTAACAAAGAAGACGGTTAAAAAGGAAATCCTTACCGATTTTTCGATTTCCCGGCCGCTTGCCCCTCGCTTGTAATATCTCAATCGATCATCGCCTTGTCAAGTAAAAAGCTATCCGTTACAACGGATAGCTTTTAAATTTAATCAAAAAACGCTACAAAAAAACGACGCAACATTTCGCTTCAAAACATTTCCTGAAATTCAGTATATTTTTTGGCATTTCCCTTGGCTTTTTCCACGGGGTATTTCTTCTCGTTTTGATCCATCTTGCGATCCAGCGCGTCCAAGATATCAATACCCAAATCATGACTCATGAGCAAAACGCAATAAAGCACGTCAGCCAGCTCCTCCGCCACGTGCGCTTTATTGGTTCGCAAATATTTTTTCGTCTCTGCCTCGCTCTTCCACTGAAAATGCTCAATCACTTCCGCCGCCTCAAGAACCAAAGCAATGGCCACATCTTTCGGTCGATGAAACTTTTTCCACTCCCTCGCATCACGAAATTCAATTATCCTTTTCGTCAACGTTTTTACATTCGTCATATTTCAAAAATTACCTAATTACTAAATTACTTAATTACCTAATTTCTAAATTTCCCTCGCCGGAGGACGAGTGCGTCCTACGGCGCACAATTTCTTAATTTCTCAATTTCCCAATTTTTCAATTTCGGCTCTTCCCCTTATGGTTGCAACGCATCTTCAATTCTCCCCTCCACCGAAATCACCACACTCTTCACCGAATAAAATTGCTTCAACGTATTCGTAATCTCACTGCGAATGGCCGCGGTACGACAAGATCCGCCGACCGCCTCCTCAAGTTTCTTATCAAAATCCACGTACGCTGTGCCATCCTCAATCTTTATACTTAGCAACGTCACGCCGGGATTGATACTGGAATAATAACCATCCTTTTGCTCCTCCGCCGTCGGCCCTTTTAGCAACTCGTTAATCGCCGCTCTGGCGATGGCCATGGTCGGCTCAACCTTTCGCTCCAACTGATAAGCCAAGGTACAATCTTCCACCGTCGGATTTTTTATTTTGTTACCGAAATAAACGCGCACGGCCATGGTTTTCGGTTTTTCAAACTTAATCGGTACTTTTATTTTTTTGTCATGCTCCGGCAATCCGGACGGGTTGTCGCGGCGAAACTCCATCACGCCGGTGCCTGTTTCCGGCTCGGCAAACTCCACTGTCCCCTTGAAGTCGACGTATTCCTCCGTCATCCAATCGCCAAGCGCCATGGCCAAGCCGCCACCGATTTCGATTCCGTTAGCGTCAACAACCTTGACCGGGAAGCTACCTTCAAAATACCAAGTGCCCTTGGCCTTGCCACGAATTTCACTCAAATTCTTTACAACGGCATTAGCTTGTGGCGCTTCAATTTTGATGTCAACGGCGCGCGGCGAATCGTTCTTATTCAGCCACGCGAAAAAGACCACATTTAAAGCGATGAAAAGTAAAATTAAGCCGATTTTTTTCCACATAATCTTTTTATTGTAATAAATAATCTTTTTGCTTTTGCCCTAAATATTTCGCCGCGAAATCCACCTGCAATTTCGGATCTTTGAAATTCGCTTCTTTAAATACATCTTTTCCCTCGGCCTGGTTAATCAAGTCAATACTGGCGCAATCGATAGCCACGGGATCATCGGAAAAAAGCATACCCACATCACGCGCCACGATGGCGCCACCATCAGCATCGCAATCGCAAAATTTGGCTACGTTTTTGATAATGTTTATATAATAGGTTTTCGGCGACATCTTGTGAATCACCGCGACCGCGGCTTGACCGAGGAGATCGTCGAAAAGCGCCACTTGGGGCGCGAGACTGGGGCAATTAACTTCACAGATAGAACAGCCCCAACACTTTTCAAGGTTAATCACGGCTTTCCCGTCCATCATTTTAATAGCCTTGGACGGACACTGTTTGGCGCAAAGGCCGCAACCTTCACAATCGTCAACCCATTTCGGCTTGCCGAGGGTGTGTTCAACGGACTTGGTTTTCTTTGTCACTCCGCCCATAGCCAGATTCTTGATCGCACCGCCAAAACCGGAACAATAGTGTCCTTTCACATGCGAGATAACTAAAACCTGTTCCGCTTCGGCCAACGGCTTTGCCGCTTGCACCACGAAGTCTTTGGCCTCGATCTCAACGAAATCATCGGAAATAATACATGGCGCCAACTCATTGTAGCCGCGCTGTTTAACCACTTTTCTATAACCCTCAACACTGTTCCGCGGAGAATTGTACGCCACCGGCGTGTCAAACAGTGTCGGCCGAATAGCGAGCTGATTCAACGCGCCGATGATCGGCGCGATATCGTCCGGCGTTAACGCCGCCTTATTTCCCGGCTCACCAAAGTGCATTTTCACCAGTAACTCTTTTTTGGGATCAAAAGCCTTCGCCAGCAACAATGCCGCGGCCGCAGTCAGTCGATCAAATTCACGAAACAGATAAACCTTGCTCATACACTCTTGGCTTATGCTATCAGTCTAGCATTTCTTCTGGTGAATTTCCAGCCGCAGCCAACAAAAACGCCCCGCTTGCGCAGGACGCTTTTGTTATATAGACGAATTATTAAATTCGGCTAACCTTGATAGCGTTAGGGCCCTTCGGGCTCTCGCCGACTTCGAAAGTAACTTTGTCACCTTCATGAAGTTCAGCAAATGTAACGCCGACAAGCTCGTTGGAATGAAAGAAGAGATCCTTCTGTTCACCTTCGCGAGCAATAAAGCCAAACCCTTTGTCTGTAAGTCTGGCGATAGTTCCGGTTTCCATAGTAAGAACGTTTAGTAAATAAACGTTAAATTAGAACTGTCGCTGACTTGAACTCGACTAGGTTGGTCGTGCGGCGTCTATTTAACAAGGGCATTATAGCATACAAAAATTTTCTTGTCAATGGCCCTTGGTGAAATTTAGCTAAATTGAGCCATTAATTTTATTTTTGTCAGCTGATTATTTCCACATGAACGACCTTTTGCGTTTTCCATTGCTGGTAATAATCCTTCGGAATGCCGGAATGTCTAACCGACATCTTCATGGTCTTGTCGGATTGAGACATTCTTTCTTTCTGGCCATGAATCACCTGAACCACTCTGTGACTGCCATTAATTCGGCCGTTATAATAAAAATGGGAGCCTTCCACGTGGCCCAATATGAACCCATAATCTTCCAGAAATCGCGCGTGATCCTTAAATGACCAATTTTTCAGCCGCGTCATAAATTACAGGGAACAAATACTGGGCGCAAACATCTCAATCGGCATTGACAAAAATACGGAATTTTTTATTCTCTTATTTGCGCTCGACAACGATCGACTGCGATTACTGGCAAATTTCTGATATTGTTCAAACATTTTCCAATACTTTTTTGCCGCCGGCCGATTTAACAATGAATCATCAAGACCATTCTTGCAAATATTCACAACGTAACCGCGAACAGCCGCCTCAATCAGCTTTTTCGCCTCGCGCAAGGTTTGTGCCTCTTCAATAAGGTCAAAATCCAAACAAACCGCTTCAAATTTATTTTTTTGCGGGATAATCAAAATGCGAGCAATGCCGAATTTTTTAGTGTTTTTCATTTGATATTATAATATCATAATTGAAAAATAATTCAAATGCGACTATAATGGCAACATAATAATCTCCTATGCGCATCCCCACTCGCCGAGGCGAAAAAAACAATCAGCGCGCCAACGATCCGCTCATGACGCAAGCGAAGTATGATGAGTTGAAAAAAAAGCTGGATCATTTGCAGTCCATTCAGCCGGCGGCCGCGAAAGAAGTCCAACGGCTGGCGGAAATGGGCGACTTTTCCGAAAACGCGGCTTACCAAATGGCCAAAGGCCGCTTGCGCGGCATCAATCAACGGATTTTAGAATTTCAAGATCAACTGGCGCACGCCGAACTTATTCGACCGCACGTAAACAACGGCGCGGTAGCGGTCGGCAGTTTTGTCACCGTGTTGGTTAACGGCGCCAAAAGAGTTTATCAAATCCTCGGCTCCACCGAAACCAATCCCGCCTCCGGCGTTATTTCTCGCCACTCACCCATCGGGCAAGCCTTGCTAGGAAAAAAAGTTGGCGACAAAATTTCCGTCCAGTTGGCAAACAGGCTGATGGAATATAAAATCGTCACGATTGAATAGTTCGGACAACTTTCAAAAAAACTGCGACTTCGTCCGCAAGTTTTTTATATCATTTTTTGATTAATCGCTCGACCGTACACTTTAATCAACATTCTACGCCATTCGCTCCGGTGAATAAACCGATCGGACACGGGATACTGAATGGCTCCTTCTCGATTCCGATGTTTTTTCAGGGCACGATCCAAATTACCGCCCGCCAGCATAACCTTTTCGAACCGACGATCACGATACGCCTTTTCCACCAACCCCAGCAACTTCAAAATCACCGCGTGGTCGCGCCGCGCCATACCGGTAAGGCCTGTATTCTTGGCCAAGCCGCAATAATCGGTCAAGCGCGGAAATAAAAATTCATCTTCCAATCGCACGTGCAGCTTTAGCCGACGCTTGAACCGAGCCAACCGACCGGATGAACGCGCCAAGTTTTTTCGCTCATTCAAAAACACCGCCCAAAGCCGGTCAAGATAAGCATGATCATTTTCCATGAAAGCGGAGACAATACCCATATTATTTTTGATAATTATTTTCATTACCAACCTAAAACACACTACCAAAAAATCTATTGGCCGAAATCTCTATCATTCTCGCGATAGACTTTCTCAAATCAAAGCCTGTTTTTTTTCGTCAAATTCCTTTTTGTCAATCTCACCCTTGGCATAACGTTCCTGCAAAATTTGCAAGGGCGTTTTTGCGTCTCCGCCGGACTTGGACGACGCTTGATTCACCAGCCAACGGATGAGCGCAATAGCTCCGATCACGACAATCACCCA
>MFGM01000023.1 GCA_001778275.1 Candidatus Falkowbacteria bacterium RIFOXYC2_FULL_48_21
AACTCAAGCACTGATTATATATATTTCGATTTTTCTTTTAATTTTTAAATTTTCTCCTGCCCTTTGCCCTTGGATCTTTGCTTGCCCAGAATCGAACGACCAACGGGAGGTCTGGTTCTGGGCCCTTCGCGATGCCCAATAAAAATAAAATTTTCATATGAATAAAATCATCGCGCTCGTCGGCATGACGGGTTCCGGAAAAAGTTTAGTCGCTGATTATTTGATATCAAAAGGCTGGGGCTTTGCTCGCTTCGGACAAATCGTGCTTGATATTGTGAAGGAGCGCGGCCTCGCGCCAACGGAAGAAAACGAACGCCCGATTCGCGAAGAAGTCCGGCAAAAACACGGCATGGCCGCCATGGCGATTTTGAACATTCCGAAGTTCGACAAAATTTTAGCCGAAAACAATTTGGTGGCCGACGGCCTCTATTCTTGGAGCGAATACAAGGAATTGAAAAAATATTACGGCGACCGCTTGAGCGTCATCGCCGTTTACGCGCCACCGGCCGTTCGTTACGCGCGCCTCGAAAAACGCACCCTCGCATCAAACGACAAAGATCTCCGCAACCGCCCCGCCACCATTGAACAAGCGCAAGCGCGCGATTTCGCCGAGATTGAAAAAATCGAAAAAGGCGGGCCGATTGCGATGGCTGATTTTACTGTTTTGAATACCAAAACTAAGAAATTTATTTACAAACAGCTCGATACCATTCTCGGTAAAATTGAGAAGAAATTTGAGAGAATTGTTGGAGGAGAATTTGGAAAGAATTGCGGAATTTGAAAGAATTTTTTGAGGAGAATTTAGAAGGAATGATTGACCAAAATACTCAAAATATGCAAGAAAATATAGAGAAAAAGTGTACTTATACAAAATTCGAGGATCTTTACGTTTACAAAATATCAAGAGAATTAAGCGCCTTGGCATGGCAAATGCACGAACCACTTGACTGGAAAGACAAGAAACTCATGGGCGACCAGTTTATTGAGGCAGTTGATTCAAACGCGGCAAACATTGTCGAAGGATACGGCCGATTCCATTACTTGGATCGAATAAAATTTTATTATAATGCTCGTGCCTCTCTCATGGAATCAAAGCACTGGGCAATGCTGTTATTCGAACGCGGGAAAATATCCAAAGAACAATTCGACGATTTCATTGCCAAAAACGAACAAGTTCATTTTCATCTCAACAATTTCATCAATACTACTTACCAGAAAAAGAACCAGTCTGCCAAATAGTCATATTTCTCTCCAATTCTAATCTAATTCTTTCCAAATTCTTTAATAATTCTTTTCTATTTCTTTCAAATTTCTTCTCAATATTATCACTATGCAAAACTACCACGGAAAATTTATAGTCTTCGAAGGCGGCGAAGGCACCGGCAAATCCACGCAGATTGAACTGCTGGAAAAAAAGCTGCTTGAAAACGGCTTCAACGTATTCAAGACCCGCGAACCGGGCGGCACGAACTGTCCGATCTCCGAACAAATCAGAAAAGTTTTGAAAGATCCGGCCAACCGCGACATGTGTCCGGAAACGGAACTGTTTTTATTTCTCGCATCTCGCGCCCAACACGTCAAACGCGAGATTGTCCCCCATCTGGAACGTGGCGATGTGGTGATTTCCGATCGCTTTTTCGGCTCAACTTTGGCCTACCAACACTTTGGCCGCGGCCTTTTTAATCTTGATGAAGTGAAGAAAATCAACGACTTCGCCACTGGCGGCCTCGAGCCTGATTTAACTGTGCTTCTCGACATCGCGCCGGAACAAGGACTCGCCCGCATCAAAGACAAAATCAAAAACGACCGCCTTGATTCCGAGGCGCTTGAATTTCACACCAAAGTCCGCACCGGCTATCTGACGCTGGCAAAAATCAGACCAAACTGGGCCATCGTGCCGGCGGACAATTCCATTGAACTTGTTGCCCAAAATATTTGGCAAAAAGTGAGCGAAGTCTTGGATCTTTAACATGGAGGCACTTCATGGGAAGACGTTTGAGCGACCTGGACGGATCAATTGAAGTCATCGTTGGGTGCGTTTTTTCCGGCAAAAGCGACGAAGGAAGCAAACGCATTGACAGAGAAATGTATTCAAAGCGTCGCAACGTCCTGATTTTTACCCCCGACCGAGGACGGCGCGATGTTGTCATCTGCCACAACGGCGAAAAGGTCAACACAAAAGATCAACTGGTCAGCCGCAGCGGCAAAAAACACCCGGCTATTGAAATTCCGTGGAATCGTCCTGAAACCGCCTTTATTTACATTACCCCGAAAATCACCACCACGGCCTTCGAAGAGGCGCAATTTTTTTCCTCAGCCCTGATCGACGTTTGCCACGAGCTTGCCTACAAACATCGCAAACGCGTCATTGTCATGGGACTGGACAAGGATTTTCGCAATCGTGGATTCGGCCCGGTTCCCGGAATCATGGTGGACGCGGAACGCGTAAGCAAAGAACTAGCCACGTGCATCAAATGTGGCAATCCAAACGCCAACAACAGCTGGCTGCCACCCCGATTTTGGAATGATTTGCGCGATGGCAATCAGCTACCCGGCGATGCATTTGAACCGACATGTCGCATCTGCTATCACAAACTCGTGGAGAAGTACGGCCTGCCACCGGAATAAAAGACAACCGAAATCATTTCCCTACGGAACCCAAACCACAGACAGCGCTCACCCGCTGTCTTTTATTTTGACGACAAATATGCTAAACTAAAATAGTAATATGTATTTTTTATTTTGATTTTTTTAACTTTACCCTTGTTTTTACTCGCCTCGCTTCGGAGTCGAAGCGGGCCCTTTGCCCTTAATCTAATGCGTTTAAATCTTCCTTATGCGTCTCGAAACAATAATCGGCCTCGAATTCCACGTCCAGCTCAAAACCAAATCCAAAATGTTTTGCGCCTGTTTGAACGATTCAAACGCGGATGAACCAAACAAAAATGTCTGTCCCATCTGCCTCGGCCATCCCGGCACCTTGCCGGTCGTGAACGCCGAAGCGGTAAACATGGCCATGCGCGCGGCGCTGGCTGTGAATTGCAAAATAAACGCGTTCACCAAATTTGACCGCAAAAATTATTTTTATCCCGACCTGCCAAAGGGCTATCAGATTTCCCAGTTTGACAAACCGCTGGCCGAGCATGGCTGGCTAGCGATTAACTTCGGAGCCAGAGACGGACTGGCCGCTCGTCTCGACGACGACAAACAAATGAAACGCATCGGCATTGTTCGCCTGCACATGGAAGAGGATTCAGCCAAATCCATTCACACGCCCGAAGCGTCCTTGATTGATTTCAACCGCGGCGGTACGCCGCTCATTGAAATTGTCACCGGCCCAAACATGGCCTCGCCGCAAGAAGCGAAGACTTTTGGCCAAGAACTCCAGCTCATCATGCGCTACCTCGACATTTCCGATGCCAACATGGAAAAGGGCGAACTGCGTTGCGACGCCAACATTTCATTGCGACCGGAAGGCGACCAGAATCTTTATCCAAAAACGGAAATTAAAAACATCAACTCTTTCCGCGCTCTTGAACGCGCACTCGCTTTTGAAATCGAACGGCAAACCGTTCTTTGGCAAGAAGGCAAACCGCCGACAACACAGGAAACGCGCGGATGGAACGACGGCAAACAAGAAACATTTTCGCAACGATCCAAGGAGGAAGCGCACGACTATCGATATTTTCCCGAGCCGGATCTGCCACCGCTCACCTTCACCGAAAAGCAAATTGAACAAACCCGCGCTCTGCTTCACGAACTGCCCCAAGCCAAGCGACAACGGTTTATGGCTATGTACGGCTTTAGCGGAGATGAAACGAAAATCCTGACTGAAACACGAGAGCTAGCCGGCTATGCCGAGCAAGTTATTTCCGAATTGAAAAATTGGCTGGCCACGGTGGACACGTCCGGTACGGAAGAAGAAATTTGGGAACGCAACAAGAAAAAGGTTATCAAGTTAACGGCCGGCTGGCTGGTAAACAAGTTTTTGCCGTTGCTGGCGGAAAAGAACATTCCTCTCATGGCGAACAAAGTCACGCCGGAAAACTTTGCCGAATTCATCACCCTCGTTTACCAAAACAAAATCAACAGCGCGGCCGCGCAAATTATTCTCAATGAAATGATCGTGTCCGGCGCCGACCCGTCGCACGTCATGGATGACAAAGATTTGGGGCAAATGGGCGCGGATGATGATCTTGGCGCGGTGATTAAAAAAGTAATTGCGGAAAATCCGAATCAAGCGGTCGAATATCGCGCGGGCAAGGAGCCGCTGATCAAATATTTCATTGGAGCGGTGATGAAGGAAACCAAAGGAAAAGCCGATCCAAAAGTGGCGGAAGATTTGTTGCGCGAACACTTAAAATAATTTTCACTTCGTAAAAGATTAGTCACACCCACCCCCTTCCCCCTCCCGCTCGTTCGTACCTCACTCACGGGAGGGGGTTTCTCCTACCGGAGGGTGGGGTTCGTGGCCAGCTTCGCGTGGCCACTCACCCCGTTAGAAATATCAAACTACCAACCCTCACTAACTTCAAAGGCTTGTCGCCCGCCCGCCTTGACTGGCTTGGCAAGCTTGCCAGGCGGGTTCGTCCACCGCCTTCGGCGGTGTCCTCACCCATTGGAATAATGAACAATTGTTTTTAATTGAAAAGCGCCTCCCCGTGTGGGTTGGCGCTTTCGTTTGGATCGAAGCATAAGCGGCTACAACTTGTAGCACTTGTGCTCCACGGTGCACACGTACCCTTCGGGGCACGACGCACTGGAGTAACACTCGTCCGGCACTTCTTCCTGATAGCAGTTACCGTCTGTGCCGCAGTAGAAACCGGACGCGCAGCCGTTCGCGGCGCAACCGTCGACCGCATCGTAGCAGTTGCCGTCCGGACTGCAGTAGAAGCCGTCGAGGCAGTCGTAATCTGACTGGCAACCGACCGCCACGTTCGCGTAGCAAACGCCGTCATTGCCGCAGCCGTAGCCTGCATCACAATCCCAGTCGGAGGAACAGCCGGCCTCGTAACAGAAGCCGTCCGTCCAGCAGAATGTCCCGCTCGGACAATCATAGTCCGACTGGCAGCCATCCGCGTAGCAGTACCCATCGCTTTCGCAGTACGTACCGGACGGACAGTCGTAGTTGGAGTAGCACAGATCTTCGTAGCACACCCCGTCCCACGCGCAGTAGTACCCCGCCGCGCACTCGTAGTCCGACTGACAGCCGTAGTAGCCGGACGAGTAGTACCCAGACGACACTTGGTAGCAGTAGTTGTCCGCTCCGCAGACTTCGTCTGCGTAGCAATCATAGTCGTCATAGCAGTAACGCTCGTCAATCTCGCAACCTACCAGCGCCACGCACAACACTGCAACCATCGTCGCAATCGTGTTCTTCATGATATCCTCCAATTCAGTTAAATTGTAATTCAAAATGAACTGTTCAAACTACTTCAATATATCATATTCAAATAAAAAAGTCAATAGGGCAAATAAAAATAATAGCTAAAATTAAACATTACATTCAAAATTAAGGATTCTAACTATTGACAAAATTTACCTACTGGCTACAATGTCGTCACAAGTTGATCTAAATGTGCTATATTGCTTTTTTGGGATCACGGTAACTCCTTGTTTCTGATGACGCAATGCGACACAGATATGCGCAAGCATGGACAAGACGCAGCCTGACGCGACTTTCCAACAAGGTTCCCGGAACAAGGCTCGAATGAGTCGAGTTCTAAAGGTTACTACCATCTGTTCATTCACGTCGCCGAAACAAAAGCGCTTTCTCGAGCCGCTGCTCACGCTTTTACCGGCGACGCAAGAAACACCTCCCTCCGGCCCTCCTTCCTCTGCACTCCCTGCGGTTCTCCAGCCGCAGGGACTTTTTATTATCAAAAACTCAAAGCACAAAACCCAAAATCCAAAATAAATCTAAAGTTCAAATTTTAAAATTCCAGGC
The DNA here is from genome assembly GCA_001778275.1 of Candidatus Falkowbacteria bacterium RIFOXYC2_FULL_48_21. Taxonomy (GTDB): domain Bacteria; phylum Patescibacteriota; class Patescibacteriia; order UBA11705; family JABHMO01; genus MFGM01. Next base: position 5,948 of record MFGM01000023.1, read on the forward strand.
ATCGTTCTTGGAATTTTAGATTTTAATTTTTGAATTTATTTTGAGTTTTGGGTTTTGAGTTTTGTGCTTAAATCACGGACAAACTTTTCGACCAACGCCTGCGCCTCCGCGCTATTTTTCACCCACCGAATACTTCCATCACGTCTAAACCACGTCATCTGCCGCTTCGCGTATCGCCGCGTGTCACGCTTAACGAGTTCCACCGCTTGCGCCAGCGTTATCTCGCCGTTTAAGGACAGCCCGATTTGCCGGTAGCCGATACCGCTCATGGCGCTGGAATCTTTTTTATAACCTTGCGCCAACAACCTTTTCACTTCATCAATCAAACCCTCTTTTACCATTGCATCAACACGCGCGTTAATTTTTTCATATAACTTTTCTCTCGGCACATCCAGGCCGATTTTCAAAAATTCAAATTGCGACTCGCCCTTACCTTGCTTCAACGATTTTTTCGTTTGCAAAACAATTTCCGCCGCCCGAATTACCCGCCGCGGATTTTTTACATCAATTTTTTTTTCAATATTCGGATCAAACTTCTTCATCTTGTTTATTAAATACGGCCAGCCGTATTTCGCCACTTGCTTTTCAAGTCGCGCGCGCAATTTCGCGTCAAACTTTCCCGGCAATTCATACCCTTCCGTTAACGCCGAAACATACAAGCCCGTCCCGCCGACCACGATCGCTTGGTCTTTTTCCTTTTTCAATATCTTTTTGACGCTTTCAACCCAATCCCCCACGCTGAACGGCTCGTCCGGTTCAACCACGTCAATCATATATTCTCTTATGTAGCATTTGTCACGCTGAGCTTCGCCTGCCCTGAGCTTGTCGAAGGGTCGAAGCGCGCCAGTTAAGTAAAAAATCCCGTCTCGCCAATCCCCTTTATCCTTGTTCGTACCAATATCCATGTGCTTGAACACCTGCCGAGAATCAGCGGAAATCAAAAAACCGCCCAACTTCTTCGCCAACGCCAAAGCCACCCCGGACTTGCCGCCGGCTGTGGGACCAAGTACAACGATGATTTTGCGTTTAGACGCCATAAATATTTTGGCTATTCCTTGTTCATCTGTTATAATTATATTACGACTAAAACATCATACATAGACACTAACAATAAGTAAATATGACTGAACAAAAACAAATTTATCGTTGCAATGTCTGCGGCAACATTATCGAGGTGATACACACCGGCGTTGGACAGTTGGTTTGTTGCGGCCAGCCGATGGAACTGCTGACTGCCAACACCACCGACGCCAGCCAGGAAAAACACGTGCCAGTGATCGAAAAAACGGCCGACGGATACAAAATAAAAATCGGTTCACAACCGCACCCGATGGAAGAAAAACACTTCATCGAATGGATTGAAATTGTCGTCGACGGTTCTGCCATTAAAAAATTTCTACGGCCGGGAGACGCGCCGGAAGCGATGTTTACCGTTACCGGCGAGACTGCTTCCGCCAGAGCATACTGCAATCTGCACGGACTTTGGCAATCAATTCTGTAACATTTAATAACACAAACTATGCAAGGCTTTCACTCCAACATCGAGCAAGACACCATCGCCAACAACGATTTTCGCCACGTACTTTATACCGGCCGCCACAGCCAACTGGTGCTCATGAGCCTCGCGCCAAGCGAAGAAATCGGCATGGAAACGCACACGGACAATGATCAGTTTTTCCGCTTTGAAAAAGGCGAAGGGAAATGCCTGATTGACGGCAATGAATACGCCGTCAAAGACGGATCGGCCATCGTGGTTCCCGCCGGCGCCGAACACAACGTGATCAACACTTCCACCACCACAGCGCTCAAACTTTACACCATCTATTCCCCGGCGCACCACCAAGATGGCATTGTCCGCGCCACCAAGGCCGAAGCGGAAGCGGACGGCCCGGAGTATGACGGCAAACCGACTGAATAATTGACCAAACAAAAATCTCACGAGATTAACGCGTGAGATTTTTTATCCAATGAATCTTTAATCGACCGTCTTTCCCGCTAAAATCCACATCATCGCTTCTTCAATTTCGACCGACACCACATCCCCTGTATTCAAACGCGAATCGCCATAAACGCGAACTCGTTTCATTTCTCGGCTATTGCCTTCGACAAAAGCCTTTTCAACTTTGTCAATCAACACTTCCACCGCCCGACCAAGATACTTTTGATTTTTTTCCAAAACGATTTTTTCCATTAAATCTTGCAACTCGCGCCAACGCCGTTTCTTCTCCTCATGCGGCACGTCATCAACCAGCTTGGCTGCGGCCGTGCCCGCTCTCGGGGAATACATGGAGAGATAGGCGATATCAAAGCGCACGCGCTCATACAAACGCAAAGTGTTTTCAAACTGCGTGCGCGTTTCGCCCGGAAAACCGACGATAATGTCAGTACCGATGGCCATCTCCGGCCGCGCCGTTCGAATCTTCTGAATTATCTTTTCATAATCAGCCGCCGTATATTTCCGATTCATCCGCGCCAACACTTCATCGTCACCGGATTGCACGGCCAAATGCAAATAATTTAATTGCTTGGGTAATTTCAACGCTTCGATCAGCTCATCGGAAACATCTTTTGGATGACTGGCCGCAAAGTTGATCCTTTCGATACCGTCAAGCCGATTTACTTCCCACAACAACTTCGCAAAGGCGTGATGAAACGGATTGGCCGCGGCAAAACTTTCCTTGTCCGCCGGATTATACGAATTCACGTTCTGGCCAAGCAGGCAAATTTCCTTGGCGCCGGATTGCACCAACGCCTTGATTTCGGCCAAAACGTCTTTCACCGGCCGACTTTGTTCCCGTCCGCGAACGAATGGCACGGCGCAATAACTGCAATAATTATCACAGCCGGTCATGATTGGCACGAAGCGACTGAACGGCGCATCGGATAACGGCGTGGTGGCAAAATAATCTTCGCCGGTAAATTCTTGCTTCTGCTGCAAAAACTTTTCCAGCTCGCCCAACTTTTTAATTTCAAAAATCAAATCAAACCGCGCCGTCATCTTCGTACCATCCTCCGGCAAAACGCAGCCGGTCAGGATAAGTTTCACTCCTTTAGACGCACGTAATTTATTCAAATCGCGCGTTAATCCCCAGATGCGATCAATCGCTGTCTGGCGCACGGAACAGGCATTGATAACGATTACGTCGGCGTCATCAGCGTCTTTAACGGCTGAATAATTTAAGTGTTCAAAAACCGCGGCCACTCGTTCAGAGTCGCTAACATTCATTTGACAGCCGAATGTTATTATGTGGTACTTTTTCACAAAAACTGTTTACTCGGAAGTTAAAAGCAGGATAACATAAATTAGCCTCCAGCTCAAGCTTGACAAATCACTTCACCAAAGTCATTTTACCTGCTATAATCAATTTGCGATATTTTCGTCATAATTCATCTGAATCACAACCATGCTAATCCATTTTTATCAATTTTTCAACCGCTTCAAAAGCACGCCGGCGTGGAAAAACAAGCTGTTGAGCATACCGCTCGGCGCGGCCGCGATGGTCAACTTGGCCATTTGGCTTTTAATCTATTTTAAATTTTACCCGGCCGTTTATTCTCTGCCACAAGAACAATCCTATATTCCATTGCATTATAATATTTATACAGGGATTGATCTTTTTGGCAGTTGGCAGCGTATTTTCATTTGGCCGACAATCGGCCTTATTATTCTGATTATCAACTTGGTTTTGGCGATCGTGCTTTATGACAAAAAGGAAATTATCAGCTATTTTCTGTCGTTCGCCGCGGTTTTCGTCCAAGTATTCCTCCTGATTGCCACCATGCTCACAATTTTAATCAATATTTAACAAACAAATTCTTTCCGGCCTATGGAAACAGCTTTGGTATTCAAAATCGGCGTTCTAAGTATCAGCACCTTTTTAATCGCTTTTTTTAGCGCCCCTCTCCTGACTCACTTTCTTTACAAATACAAAATGGGCAAACAAATCCGCGATGCCGCTTCCGCGCCGATCTTCGCGTCCATGCACGCGAGCAAGGCCGGCACGCCAACCATGGGCGGACTTTTAATCTGGGTACCGGTACTATTCTTGGCACTGCTTTTTTCCCTTTTTGAAACACTGTTCCCCGGCCAATTCTTCGGCGGACTAAACTTCCTAACGCGTGAACAAACGCTTCTTCCCCTAGGCGCCATGGTCGTAGGCGCGCTTATCGGCCTACTCGACGACTATCTCGGCGTGCGCCGCATCGGCCCAAAAGGCGGCGGATTTGGCATGACCTATAGAATAATTCTGTACACGTTAATTGCTTTGGCCGGCGCGTTATGGTTTTATTTCAAATTGGACTGGGATATTTTTCATGTACCGTTTGTCGGCAACTTTGCCGTTGGTCTTTGGTATATTCCAATTTTTACTTTTGTTATCGTAGCCACCGCCTTTTCCGTTAATGAAATCGACGGCCTCGACGGGCTGGCCGGCGGCACGCTGGCCACCACCTTTGCCGCGCTTGGCGCGATTTGCTTCACGCAAGGCAAGTTCGAATTGGCCGCGCTTTGCGGCGCGATCATGGGCACGCTGGTCGCGTTTCTCTGGTTCAACATCAATCCGGCTCGATTTTTTCTCGGCGACACCGGCGCCATGAGCCTCGGCATTACCGTCGGCATCATCGCCATGCTCACGAACACCGCGCTACTGCTGCCAATCATCGGTTTCTTGTTCGTGGTGGAATCGCTGTCCGTCATTATCCAAGTCATGTCAAAAAAACTGCGCGGCAAAAAAATATTTTTATCTGCACCGATTCATCATCATTTTCAAGCCATTGGCTGGCCTGAAACCAAAGTGGTGATGCGGTTTTGGCTCATTTCCGCCATTACGGCCACCGCCGGAGTTATTGTATTCTTAATGGACAAAGGCTGGTACTAGACGAGGGACGTGGTGATTCATCTCGCAAGTATTAAGTATGATTAAACGCTTTCCTAATTTTCAAAACAAAAAAATCCTCATCCTCGGCCTCGGCTTACTCGGCCGCGGACTCAAGGACGCGATTTTTTTTGCGGAAAAAGGCGCCGACGTCACCGTCACCGACCTCAAAACAAAAGAACAATTAAAAAGCACCGTTGATCAACTCCAACCCTATTCGATAAAATACTCTCTTGGCGGACACAAAGAATCGGACATTCTAGCCGCTGATCTCATCATTCGTAACGCCGGCATTCCCAAAAAGTCGCCCTACTTACATTTGGCCGCAAAACATAAAATCTCGGTGGACATGGACGAATCGCTCTTTGCCGAATACTGTCCTTGCCCGATCATCGGCGTAACAGGCACGCGTGGCAAAAGCACCACCACCACCCTGATCGGCCACATGCTGAAAAGGATATGGGAAAACGATAAACGTAAAGTGTATTTGGCCGGCAACCTGCAGGGCGAAGCCACCTTGCCGCTGATAGACAAAGTTACAAAAAACGACTTAGTCGTGCTCGAACTTTCCAGCTGGCAGCTACAAGGCTTTGGCGCTAAAAAAATCTCTCCGCACGTCGCCGTTTTCACCAATGTTTTTCCCGACCACCTGAACAGTTACAAAACCATGCGCGAGTATATTGATGATAAAAAGTTAATCTTCGCCTCTCAAAAGAAAACCGATTATTGTGTAATCAACGCGGAGAACAACTACACCCGCAATATTCGAGAAGAAATCCGCTCGCGCGTCACCAGCTTTTACAAAACCGACGTACCGAAATCATGGCGACCGAAACTGATTGGCGAACACAACCTGGAAAACATCGCCGCCGCCATGGCCGTCGGAAAAATTTTTGACTTCAAAAAAGAACAGCTACACGAATCATTATGTGAATTCGCCGGATTGGAGCACCGGCTAGAACTCGTGACGATGGTTAATGATATCGCTTTTATCAACGACACCACCAGCACCACGCCCGTTTCCGGACGGCTCGCCCTGAACGCCGTCAATCGGCCGATCATTTTGTTGGCCGGCGGCGCGACGAAAAATTTAAATCTGACCGAATTCGCTCGCGCAATCATAAAGAAAGCGCGCGCCGTACTATTGCTCGAAGGCACGGCCACGGATGAATTGGAAAAAAAGATAAAAAAATACGGCGGTAGCAACCTGATCGTTGGCCGATTCAACAACCTTGAGGTCGCCGTAAAACACGCCTACGGCATCAGCCTGCCCGGCGACACCGTTCTCCTCTCTCCCGGCTGCGCCAGCTTTGGTATGTTCATCAACGAATTTGACCGAGGACAACAATTCAAAAAAATCGTCAAACAGCTTCGCTAACATGATTCGCCAGTTCAACAAAAATTCCGCATCGCACGCACCGGACTGGGTACTGATTTTCGTTTTCTGCCTTTTACTTTTTCTCGGACTTATTACACTCTTTTCCGCCAGTACAGCGCTTGGTTTTCAGAAATTTGGTGACAGCTATCACTTTATCAAACGCCAACTGCTACATGGACTTTTACCCGGCATTGTTTTACTTTTGATTTTGGTCAAAGTGAACTATCAATTCTGGAAAAAATTAATCATGCCCCTGCTGGCAATTTCCATTATCCTTTTAATTATCGTCTTTATACCCGGTATCAGCGCCGATTACGGCACAGCCAAAAGCTGGATCAATATCGGCACCTTTTCCTTTCAACCATCCGAGCTGGTTAAATTGACCTTTCTTTTGTATCTGGCGACCTGGCTGGAAAAACGCGGCGCCCACGGCGTCAAGGATTTATATTTCGGATTTTTGCCATTCATTTTTTTACTTGGCCTTATTTCCGGCTTGATGTTACTACAACCCGACATGGGCACCCTCGCGATTATTATCTTCATGTGCGTAGCCGTCTTTTTCGCCTCCGGCGCCAAGCTAAACCACGTCGCCGCATTATTGCTCGCCGGCACAGGCGCAATTTATTTATTGATCCTGAAGTCACCTTATCGCGCTGCTCGTCTAACGATTTTTTTGCACCCGGAACTGGATCCGCAAGGCATTGGCTACCAAATCAGCCAAGCACTTTTGGCCATCGGATCCGGCGGATTATTCGGGCGCGGATTCGGTATGTCTCGACAAAAATTTCAATATCTGCCGGAAGTGACCGGTGATTCGATTTTCGCAATTTACGCGGAAGAACTTGGCCTTATTTTCTGTCTGGCCCTCATCGGACTCTACGTCGCCTTTATGTGGCGCGGCTTCAAGGTGGCAAAAAACGCACCGGATCAATTTGGTCGACTGGTCGCCATTGGCATCGTCAGCTGGATCACGTTTCAAGCACTATTCAACGTAGCGGCCATGGTCGGCATCCTACCCATGACCGGCATTCCGCTCCCCTTTGTCAGTGCTGGCGGGTCAGCGCTCGCCATCATGCTGGCGGCCGTTGGCATTCTGATCAATATTTCCAAACAATCACGTGTGAACACTTAAAAAAAATCAACGCCGTAGTGACAGAATATGATTCTATCACTACGGCGTTGATTTTTTAATCGATTTTACGGCGCCATCTTGCGCAACTTATCCACGGCGGCGCGGAGGGCACCGACAAACGGCGCCACTTCGTGCGACGTATTGAACCGGCCGAGAGAAATGCGCACGCTGCCGTGTGACCATTCAGGCTTGATGCCCATGGCCGTCAAAACGTGCGATGGTTCCAGTGAGCCGGAAGAGCAAGCCGAACCGGTGGATATGGCTATGCCTTCAAGATCGAGCATCATAAGCAAGCTTTCGCCTTCCGCATTCAAAAAACTGACATTGATAATGTTTGGCAATTGCGTTTCGATTTGACCGTTGAAACGCGCGTCTTCAACCTTATCGATTTCATTTATTAATTTCTCTTTGATCGTTTTTAATTTCTGAATATCTGTTTTCCCGTGTTGCATTATCAAATCCACCGCCGCGCCGAGAGCCACTATGCCGGCCACGTTCAACGTTCCCGGACGTAAACCATATTCATAATGACCGCCAAAACCTTGCGGTTTCACCTTCACCCCTTTGCGAAGATAAAGAGCGCCCACTCCCTTTGGCGCATAAATTTTATGGCCGGAAATGGTCATCAAATCAACGCCGAGCCCGTTCACATCGCACGGCAAATAGTTTGCCGCCTGTACGGCATCAATGTGAAAATACAAAGGCAACGCCTTGGCCTCTCGCTTTGTCCGTTCCGCTAAAATCACATCGCGCACCGCGCTGATCGGCTGAATTGAACCGACTTCATTATTCGCATACATGAGGGATATCAAAACCGTATTGGCCTTTATCTTTTTTTTCAACTGATCCAGCTTCAACACGCCGAACTGATCCACCTCGATAAAATCGACTTCCGCTTTCTTCATTTTTTGTAATTCTTTGAACACCTCCAAAACGGATGGGTGCTCGATGGCCGAAGTAATAATATGAATTTTTTTACCTTGGCCGACAAAAAAATCCACCACGCCCTGAATAGCGAGATTATTGCTTTCCGTGGCACCGGACGTAAAAACAACTTCCGCGGGCGCGCAATGAAAAAAATCAGCCACTTTGGCGCGCGCCTCGTCCACCGCCGAAAGAGCGGCCTGCCCGGCCGAGTGAATCGAACCCGGATTGCCAAAAACCTCCGTTAAATACGGCATCATTTTCTCAAGCACGCGCGGATCGATCTTTGTTGTGGCGCTATTATCAAAATAAATATTATTCATAACCATTTATTTTAACTTTGGACTTTTACCTTTGGACTTTGGACTCGTGCTATTAAATCGCCACCACTTCCTTAATCTCCGGGATTTCCTCTTTAATCGCCACCTCCACTCCCTGCTTCAATGTGATTTGCGACATGGGACAGTGCGCGCAATGGCCCTGCAACCGGACCATAACAACGCCCTCGGGCGTAACTTGCACAAACTCAATGTCACCGCCATCCGCTTGCAACGCCGGCTTAATTTTTTCGATAATTTTTCTCACCTTTTCTTCTATTGCCATATTGTTTTTTATTCTTATAATTAAAACTGGTTGCCTTCTTTGTTTCTTCGTTTTTGAGCCTTATTTCTTCACGACAATTACTTAATTACTCAATTACGGCTTTCTCTTATTATACTGCTCAATCGCCTTCTTCAACCCCTCCTCCGCCAAAA
>MFGM01000024.1 GCA_001778275.1 Candidatus Falkowbacteria bacterium RIFOXYC2_FULL_48_21
CTTATGTGGAAAAAACTTGTTCAAATATGGAGTCTGAAAGAGTTACGTAATAAGATCTTGTTTGTTTTGTCCATGCTCGTGGTTTTTCGCGTGGCCGCGCATATTCCGATTCCCGGCATCAACGTGGAAAACTTGCGAGATTTTTTTAATTCCAACCAGGTGCTTGGCCTGATGAATATTTTTTCCGGCGGCGGCATGCAGAATTTTTCCGTTGTCATGATGGGCGTGGCGCCGTATATTACCTCGTCAATTATTTTTCAATTGCTCGGCATGATTATTCCAAAGATTGAAGAAATGATGAAAGAAGAGGCCGGCCGAAAAAAAATTAATTTTTACACCCGCATCGCAACGGTGCCGCTTGCTATTTTGCAGGCATATGGCATGGTGGTTATCTTGCGGCAATCGGCGCAGCCGATTATTGAAAACTTGGATTGGTTCAATATGTCCGCCATGTTGATTACGGTTACGGCCGGCACGATTTTTCTTATGTGGCTCGGCGAATTGATTACGGAAAAGAAAGTTGGCAATGGCATTTCTTTGCTCATCTTTGCCGGTATCGTGTCGCGCATTCCGAGCGCCATCCAGGAAGTGATTGTGAACTTCAATCAGGAACAAGTGATCAATTTGCTGGTTTTTACCTTGATTGCGGTTATAACCATCGCCGGAGTGGTAGTGATTACGGAAGGTCAACGCAACATTCCGGTTTCTTACGCCAAACGTATTCGCGGTATGCGCATGTATGGCGGAACCAACACGCATTTGCCGATTCGCGTCAATACGGCCGGGGTGATTCCGATCATTTTTGCCATTTCCATTATTTTGTTCCCACCGATGGTGGCACAGTTTTTATTGCGTGCCGACTCGATGCTGATTCGTAATTTTGGCCAAAGCGTGATTTCGCTGTTTCAAAATCAATTTTTTTATGGTGTTACATATTTTTTGTTAGTTTTTGGTTTTACTTATTTTTACACGGCCGTTATTTTTCACCCGCATCAAATCGCGGAGAACTTGCAAAAGAACGGCGGCTTTATTCCGGGCATTCGTCCGGGAGAACAAACGGCTGGATATTTGCAAAATACCATTAGCCGTATTACATTGACCGGCGCGTTGTTTCTGGGGTTGATTGCTGTTATGCCGATGCTGTTTCAAGGCTTTTCCGGTATGCAATCCATGGTAATCGGTGGTACCAGTATCCTCATCGTTGTCAGTGTGGCGATAGAGACGTTGAAGCAAGTCGAATCACAGCTGACGATGAGAGAATACGAAGGTTTTTAGTCTGTTTAGCACACAAGAATTACTTGAATAAACAAAGGGCTGGAATTTTTCCAGCCTTTTGTTATAATTATAACAGGGCGGAATAAGGCAATAGGCTAAGGAAGCCCATCGGTGATTGATTAATAAAGTTATAACTTGAGACCGAATTCATTATTTATGCGTTTAGTCTTTATTCTAATTGGACCGCCCGGATCTGGCAAGGGTACGCAGGCGGACATGCTGTGTGAGAAGTTTGGTTTTGTCAGCTATTCCACGGGCGCGATATTCCGCAATGAAATGGCGCGTGGCACTGCGATTGGTCAGCGAATAACCCCGCTTATGGATAAAGGGTTGTTCGTGCCGGACGATATTGTCATGGAGGCGGTGATCGGCCGGATACAAAAAACGCGACGGAACGTAATTCTTGACGGATTCCCGCGCACCTTGGTGCAGGCCAAATTATTGGAGCGATTTTTTCAGCTTGCGCCGGGGCGGTTTTTGCCGGTGGCGATTGAGATCGGCCTGCCGATGCGGGAGGTTTATCGGCGCGTCAGTGGCCGAATGAGTTGCGATAAATGCGGCAAGGTCTATCATGTGAAGTTTCGGCCGCCGCGCTTGACGCAAAGATGCGATAAGTGTCGCCGGCCACTCAAGTTTCGCAGTGACGCGACGCGCGCCGTGGTGAAAACGAGAATAAAAGTATATCAAAAGGAAACTTGGCCGATTGTTAAGTTTTTTCGGCAAAGACCGATTTTTAAGTTTTTTTCTGTTAAAGGCGCGCAGTCAATCGCGGCCGTATCGGCTAGTATTATAAAAATTGTAAAGAAAATAACATAATGGCATTCTTAAAAAGCCCGGAAGAAATTACCCGGATCAAGGCAGGCGGCAAGATTCTCGCCGAGATTATGCGTGAGCTGAAAGAGCACGCGCGCGTTGGCGTGACCACGGCCGATCTGAATAAGCGGGCGGAAGATTTGATCGCCAAGGTTGGCGGTGAGCCGTCATTCAAAGGCTATGGCGATGAAACGCCTTTCCCGGCCGCTTTGTGCACTTCTGTCAACGAACAGCTGGTCCATGCTATCCCTAGTGATTACGCGTTGAAAAGCGGCGACCTGCTTAGTATTGATATTGGCATGTGTTATCCGGGAAAAACCGGTTTGTTTACCGACATGGCCATCACTATGCCGATCGGCCGTGTCAGTGCCGAGGCGAGGCGGTTGATGAAGGTAACACAGAGAGCGCTAGCTATTTGGATCAAACAGGTGAAGCCGGGAGCCGACCTGAATCAAATTGCCAAGCGCGTGCAAGAATACGTGGAAAAAGAAAATTTTTCCGTGGTGCGCGACTTGGTCGGACATGGCGTGGGGCACGCAGTGCATGAAGAGCCGGCGATTGCTAATTATTACGTTGAAGGCGCAAGCTTTATTTTAAAGGAGGGAATGGTGCTCGCCTTCGAGCCCATGGTTAGCGCCGGTGACTGGCGCATAAAAACCGAGGACGATGGCTGGGCGGTGGTGATGCTGGACGGCAGTCTGTGCGCGCACTATGAGCATACGGTCATCGTTACGGAGCATGGCTGCGAAATCGCGACAGCTTGAAGAAAGTTAATAAGAGTTAATGAAGGTTAGTTGATAGTCAGGCAAAAAAATCTAGAAGAATTGCTCTATGAAAGAAAAATTGAAAAATTTACCTTCAATTGATAGTAGAATACCCGACACTGACTTTGATTTACGAGTATTTACGCAATCTCAACAAATTCAACAACGCCCAGGTGAGTCCTTTGAAACATTACATGAGCGATTACGGCCATATATTCGAAATAGGTTTGCTGTCATAGAAAAACCGACCATGATCAAGACTTTTAGCTGGTATACGTTTGACGCCTCCTCGATACTTGGTGAAAACGCCGTGGTCGTTTCAACATCAACGTGCAAACATGAAACACCGTTATGGCTGTTTGTCGGAATAAGAAACCCAAATTTTCAAAAGGAACTACCCAATCATAACTTTGAATATATTATTTATCCACTAAATAGGAAGATTTCTGATGAAGAAAAAGATCATATCTACGATGCAATGTAAACCTAATTGTTGGCGACTTATTCAACTACCTAAACCATTATGAAAGAACAAAAACCACCAAACAACCTCGTTTCACTAGAGGAATACCGTAAGAAAAAAGAAGCGCTTGTTGTGGAGGTTGATGGTGCGATAAAGGCTGGTTTATCAAGCATTGGTTCCAGTCCGGAGTCAGAATTCAAATTTTTATCAGAAATTTATTCGAGCTTATTACAAACATTTGCGAGGAAATTTGCCGGATTGGACAACTTCGACCTTGGTTCAAAAAATTACGATAGCAAAGAATCATCCATGTTTCTCACTTTCGGCTTTACCGGGAAAAAGTTTGCTGATTTTTTGGACTTTTTAGAGAAACGCTTCTATTTGACACCAAAAGTTTTGAAAGGAAAAATGACTGTTTATCTTGGCGAACACGACCATTTCTTAGATTCTCCAGCGGCAAGAATCAGTGCTCAAGGATTCGAACGGATAAATGATTCGCGAAATGTCCCCATCCACGAAGAAGATTCCTTAAACTACCAGGAAGGAGAATTTGAAAAACTTAAAGATATTGGCCTGCAATTACGCGCCAAACTAAGAGAGCTGGTTGAAGTTGAATAAATTATCGGATTTTTGTGATCGTAAAATCAACATTAACTAGCTGTTATTAACTTCAATTAACTTTCTTCACACCTGTCTTTGTGTGATACATGATATATGAATTATTTGGGAATCGACTGGGGTCTCAAAAAAATCGGGTTGGCCATCGGCGACGACGAAGTGAAAGTGGCCAGTCCTTTTGGCGTTTTGAAGATAGAGAGAGGAAGCGAATTGAGAGAATTGAGCGAATTGAAGCGAATTGTTACGGAAAATGAGGTGCAGAAAATTATCATAGGTCGGCCGGTGAGTTTGGGCGGTGACGTGGCGATGAAGCAGGCTTGGCAAACATTTGTCGACGCGATCAGCGGCCTCGGCGCGGCGGTGGAGTTTGAAGACGAAAGAATGAGTACCAAAATGGCCCAAAAGCTCAAGCGAGATTTTTCCTTTGCGAAGAAAAAACAAGGCGACGACGATGTGGCCGCGGCGATTATTTTGCAATCATATTTTGATCGGCTTTGAATATGGACAAGTTTTACAAAACAGTGGGAATCGTTTTGAAAAAAAGAAATTGGCGGGAAGATGACCTGCTTTTTTCAATTTTTACGGAAAACTTCGGCCGAGTGGAAGCGCTAGCCGTTGGCGCCCGTAAGATCAAAAGTAAGCTGGCCGGGCATTTGGCCGCGCCGGGAATCATTGACTTTATTTTTGTTGCCGGCCGGCTGCAAAAAAGAATCACGCACGCTTGTGTGCGGTGTTTTTGGCCGATGCGAGATGAAATCGATTATCAGTTTTGGAATTGTTTTACCGAACTTTTGGATAAGTTTTCGCATGAAGAAAAAGATGAACGATTGTGGCGATTGGCGATACGATTTTTTGAGCGTATAGCAAACGTGGACGGAGTCGGATCAAAAAAATTGTTTTTAAATTTGTTTATAATCAAAATGTTGGCGGTGCTTGGTTATGATATTTTGAAGGCAAAGAAAAGTGAAAAATTAACCGGTGTTTTTTTGAAATTAAGTCGTGTGCCAGCGCACGCCAGCGTGAAAATCACCTCGAACGAAAATGATTACTTGTTTCAAGCGTTGCGCAAGTACTTGCTTTTTGTCGGAGAGCGGCCGATAAAAAGCTTGGAGTATATATGCTAAATTAGCGTTGTTTTACGTTGAATATTGACAAATTCTCATTATTATACTATAGTCTTTTGTTGATTGTTCATTTAAACTGATGAGGTATACATGAAAGAATCGGTGGTTTTTTTCGCCTTGACGGTATTGACGCTCGGCTGTTTGAATACGCCAGAAATGTGGAAGCCGCCGGATGGTTTGTCAGAAGTTGATGGCGCTGACTTGTCCGCCGAAACGGAAGCGACTGATGATAGTCGTTTGGATGAAAAGACGGATGAGAGCAAGGACGCGGTTGATGCTGTTGAAGATCAAGGCGTTGATGTCGCGGATACTGACGTTGACGGCGAATTGGGCGCGGATAGTGTTGATCAGCTCGCGGATGAAGGTACGGATGACCACGCAGATGAACAACCGGATAAGCCGGATGTAATTGACGCGGCTGATGAGGGCGCGTTGGATGTCGATGACGTTGATCAAACGGACGCGCCGGACGTTCCGGGCTGTCCGCCCGGATACAAATGGGACGCGGAAACGGAAAAGTGCATTTCCTTTTGTCCGGCCGATCAGTATTATGAGCCGGCGATCGGGAAGTGCTTGTATTATCCGCTTTACGATTTGACGGGCGAGTGGAAGCTTAGCGTGCTTGATTCGGACACGATGAACTTCACTGTCTACGATTTGCAGTTGGATCAGACGGTGTCGTATTTGCTCGGAATTCTCGAGTTGAGCGTGCCTTTGGAAATGGCGGAGTGCTCCGGCACGATGCAAACGAAGAAACTTGTTCTCACCTGCGATAATGAATTGTATTCATTGCTGTTAAGCTCCGGCACGGTGGAAGAAGACGGTTCATTCTCCGGGTTTTACACGTACAATTACAAGGACGGCGCGGTGAAAAGCGGGCCGTTCAACATCGACGAGCAACCATAACAACATGAGGGGCGATGAGCCCCTTTTTTCTTTGGAAATAATTTAAGCATAGAAGCATAGAAACAATAAAACAATTAGCAATACGGTTTTTGCCTTTTTGAATTAATAATTCGGATT
This sequence comes from Candidatus Falkowbacteria bacterium RIFOXYC2_FULL_48_21, assembly GCA_001778275.1. Lineage (GTDB taxonomy): Bacteria > Patescibacteriota > Patescibacteriia > UBA11705 > JABHMO01 > MFGM01. The sequence continues at coordinate 6,081 of MFGM01000024.1, forward strand.
AACTCTGCGCCTGTTCTAACTTTGTTTGTGTAATAATTCGGATTTAATTAAAAAAAAGAGGCCAGCGCGAGGGCTGGCCTTCTTTTCGTGAAAGATCAAATTTACTCGTCGGTTTGATGAACGTCTTTGCGGATTGCCTGACACCACCGCAGACCCCATCCGTACCACGGACAGGGTGAGGTCGAGTGGGTGCAGATGCCGAGGCGACAGGCTTTGGCGCTCGACGGCTCGAACGTTCCCGGTCGCACGGCAATTTTGATGTACTCGACGATCTGGTCGAGCTTGATTCTGGTGGGATCGGTGGCCGGAGCCGTGAGGCTCCCATTCATCAGGAACTGCCCATAGTGGGCAAAGAACCAGATGCCGTCTTGCCCCGGTCCTTCATCCGACAGTTCCCACCACTTGTCAAAGTGGGCGTTGCCACGCAACTTTTTTTCCTCGGAGCGCAGAATGCGCGCGAGGTTGTAGAGCTTCATGTTGGCACGTTGGTTAGGCGAGATCACAACCTGACCTCGTGAATTGCGGATGAGTGTGATATCCGCGTTCGCGCCACTATCCTTGAATCGCCCGGCGCGCGGAATCTCCGGGTTGTCCGACTCGATAACAAGCAAGCGCAGTTTGCGCTCCTTCTCCTTGTCTCCTTTCGGGCCGGGGATGACCAATATTTTTCCTTCCGTCTTGATCTGCTCTACGGCCGCCTTGAACGCGACCGCTTGCGCGGCGCGGCCTTCGGCCAGCAACCGACACCACGCGTCCGCGTGTTTCGGCAGCTTCTTTGCGACGTACTTCGCGATTTCGTCAACCGAGAAGTTGTCGCTGTCCGGCGCGGCCATGTCTTTGGCCTTGAGGGCGGTGAGACCCCAGTTGATGACTTCGATCTGGCGGTGCGGGAACATACGTTCCAGCATCCACAGCGTGGAGGCCAGTCCGTTTTCTTGTTCCTTGCCGTCGCAGTCGTTGGCCTTCGTGTACTTCAAGGCCGCGTCTGCTTTACAACCGAGCGCCTTGGCCACGAGCGTGTCCGCGCACTCATCCTTCTTGCGTTCACCGCGGTGATCGCGGTGCTCGTCAAACTCGCCCTTCATGCATCCGACTCTGACAAGGTACTCCTTGCCGATGCGGAAACAGTGTTTGTTGAGAAATTCCCTTGTTCCGAACTTCATCAGTCTGAACGCGGCCTCCACCTCGTCGAGGTGCGCCCGGTAGTGGGTGAGTTGCCAGATCCAAACCCCGGCAACTTTGATTTGAAAACGCACAAAGTTGCCCTGAATCTCCAGGTTCCGCGCGAAGTCCATTTCATCCCCCTATTTTTATTTTTTAATTGTCAAAGTTCAAACCCGAGGCTATTTCTAATGAAAAAGCTTTCAGGTACTAACTTTGGAGTATAGCATAAATAAAATAAAAAGTCAATGGTTGTTGTTCAATTTTAGCAAGAAAACTGGTATTTTTAACAAAAAAACCTGTTTTGTTCCATGTTTTGCTATGATTTAGTCATTCAAAGTGCAACGATAATAACATTGCTAACGGCTCGACAAATAATTGTGTATCTGATATTGTTTTTGCAGGCAGCTAATTTATTATCTACAGGAAGAAGTGTTTTGTACCCGTTTGCGCCCATAGCTCAGCTGGTGAGAGCACGGCTCTTATAAAGCCGGGGTCGATGGTTCGAGTCCATCTGGGCGCACCATGAAGTAAACGCTCGCATTACTTCATGGTAAATTATAAGAAGGCCGGGGTCGATGGTTCTGCGCCAAAGGACGCATCCGTCCTCCGGCGGAGAGTCCATCTGGGCGCATTTGAAAAAATTATTATTTAGTCTATAATGCAAATGCTTTGGGCGGCTAGCTCCCTCCTTCGCCCTTCGATTATCTCAGGGCTTCGGAGGGCGCGGCAGTTAAGGTTTCTTTACTTTGGGGTTAGTTAGAAAATTTAAGGGCGGCTAGCTCAGTTGGTTAGAGCGTCTCGTTGACGTCGAGAAGGTCACAAGTTCGACTCTTGTGCCGCCCACCAGAAAAGACTAAAGTAATTTAGTTTTTTTGTTTAATTTTAAATTAACCATTGACAAAATATTCCCCCCGTGCTAACCTGCTTTTTCCGCGTTCCTTACAATTGTGAGATTAAAAAGGAGGAATAATCATGGTGACCAAAGAAGAACTGATGGCAATGATCAACGCGAAAATCGAATTGTACAATCCGCGCGGCGGGTTGTCGCAAACAGCGAAGTTTTTTCTGGCGCTGATCGGGATCAATCACGGCGACACGCGCGAGCACTGTGAACGCGTGGCGCTCTTGGCCGAGCAAGTGGCTCGTATGACGAAAATGGATGCGAAAGCCGCGTTTTTCGCCGGCCTTCTCCACGACACGGGCAAGCTGGTTTTGCCGGCATCGCTGTTCGACGGGCATAACATTTCAGCGGAAGAATATGCGCATGTGAAAGAACACGCCATAGCCGGATTTCGCGCTTTGCGCGGATTGCATGCGTTCACAGCACTGTGCGCCGGACTGCATCACAATCTTTACAAGGCGGGCTATGGGTTGACGCTCGAAGATTTTCCCAAAGATTGGAGCATGGCCACGATCAAGAAGGTGCTCGAAATTTCCGCTGTCATTTCCGTGTGCGATTTTATCGACGCTTACACGCACCGCGCGACGAAGATTCTTGACGGTTCGGCCGGTTCCGATCTTCGCACGATGCTGGTGCAAAAGTATCCGGACGATGTTCTTGTGGTTGATTTGGCCTTGTTGGCGAATGATGAAATGGGTTTGTGAAAGTTAAACGAACAAAGGAGGACAAGATGAAAAGATTGATTGGTATTTTGTTGGCCGGGTTTTTCTGTTTTGCTTTCTCGAACTGTGGCCGAAAGGAGCAGTCGCCACCCCCGCCGCCGGAAGAGCCGACGGTCGATGTGGCAGGAGCACCATCAGAAAAAACGCAGGCGTACGTCGTGGACAAGATGGATGACGGTTACACGATGGGTTCGGTGATTGACGGAAAGTATTATTTGTCAGCCGCAGGAAGTCATAATTACTCGTTTACCAATTTCCGGCGCGGTGCCGCTTCTCTCGAGGCCAAAGGCTGGGTGCTGGTGTCGGGTTCATTCCGTGGAAGTATCGGGAATGACTGCTTGTTCACCGGCACCTTCGCGCCATCGGATAGGCGGGTGGCGCCGGTTGAGGGAGGAGAGGTACCGACAGGGCTGATTTTGGACAATAACTGAATCATGAAATCCAGCCACAGGGCTGGATTTTTTCGTTATTGAAATTGCAGACAATAAAGCGCTCCCATGCACTGTATCATGGGAGCGTTCTTGAAGTTTGAGAAATGTTTATCAGATTAGTTGTTTGATTTTTTCCAGCACGTTCATTGTCGACTCGGTCAGATCAAACCGCACCACGCTTTTGTTTCCTGACGGATTGTGCTCGCGGAGAAGTTCGCGCAGATTCAGGCCGCGCTCGGATTTCAGCAGGCAAGATTTAACTCCGGCGTGTTCGTGAAAAATAGCCGTGATTTCAACTGTCGGAATACTGACGATCAATTCTTCAATCACGCCGAGCAGGTCAGAAGGTAGGGAATTGGTTTCCGAAAAGTCCGCCTCAGTCATTTCC
>MFGM01000025.1 GCA_001778275.1 Candidatus Falkowbacteria bacterium RIFOXYC2_FULL_48_21
TGAAACGGTTCCTGAAATAATTCCCAATCAAAATGTTCGGCCAGTTTTTTAGCCAGATTGGTTTTTCCCGCGCCGATATTGCCGGCGATGGCGATGTGGTGTTTCATGCGACCTTCTTTAATCCTTGATTTTCTAAATACTTCATGGTGGCGTTAAGAATCGCTTGATATTGGGTTTCCGGAAGATGACATTGAAAATAAGATAATAGTTGTTCCACCGCGCCAGATTGAACTATCTGCTCCAATACGGATTTCACGTTTACATCGTAAATCCAAGCTAAGAACTGGAGCATGAACGCTTCATAGGATTTGCATTGAGTTCTGTCTATAGATTTGTATTGGGTAAAGGCGTCCAGTAATGCAAGCGGTTCTATCGTGCCTTGCTCCCCGTTCAGGCGGTTTACCTGCACTTGTTCGGCTTTGGTTTTTTCGTCAGAGAGATATTGATCGGTTTTATTTACAAATAAACTTAGCTTATCTATATCGCGGACAAAACAGACAAAAGCATGTTGGGTTTTTTCTATATTTGAAGCATTGGGTGTCAGCTCCGGAGTGCGCTTGTCGGCGTGGTGGAGAAGGGCATAGCTGATAATCGTTTGCGTGTCTTGAGGAAATTGGGAAAGAGCGTTCCAGTCTTTGAGTAGTTGAGCCGAGGCTGCTCCGTGGTTCGGCGTGAGGTTATATTCTGCTGGCATGGCAAGCCCGCGTCTTTTCTTTGCGTCCATCACTCTCCCCAAGTCGTGATTACCCATAATGAACAGTAACAAGTAGAAGTTTTCTTCCGGTAATTGTTGTTGTATTTGAGCTAACGCTTTTGCTCCGATACTAGTCGTTAATATGGCATGCGCCGTTTTGGGATATTTCCATGGTTCGCCGTCCGGCAGGTCGGCGATTAATTTTGGGTATTCTTTTTCGACGATAGCTGCACTTTTGAGCAATGCCTCAAACGTGCATAGTGGCTGGTTCGGTATTTCCACATCAGCGTCTTTCAACGAAATGCGCACCGTTGTTAGCAACTCCCGTTGCGGTTTTTGGGAGATTGTTTTTTTCGTTTTTGTTTCTTCGAATGCTGATGCCATTTCCCGTCTGGCGTGTTCAATTTGCTCGGGTGTAAACAACAAGAGGAGTTGACCACCGGTCATGCCAAATTCCGCCCCATGTTCAACGGCGTCCGCATCGTAATGTTCTCTTTCTACATTACGCAAATAGATGTCACGTGGTGTTAGTTTTTCGGTCATATTGTTGTTGGCTTTACTCCGCGCCCTTTTCGGGAGAAGAGATTTTGTCTTTCGTGGGTGGCAGGGTGTTAAATTCTAACGCTAAGCTTAATTATGGCCTGCCGTGAAGTGACACGCAGTGTCTGCTTCATGGGTAAGTTTATTCTATCACAATTCAAAAAAATAAAAAACGCAAGCCCGGACTGTGCCTTGGCGCGCCGGCGATGGCTCTATTCCATTTCGATGTTGGCTATTAGAAAATCAAGCGCGGTGAGAAGATTCTTATCGTTTTTGGCAGCTGCGATTTTTTCCCGGCACGGACGATAAGTCTAGAAAGCGAGATTACGATGCTTTACAAAAATTATTTTTCTGCTATTATTGTTATTGCCTTTCAAAGATGGGAAATCGGTGTGTGGCAATGGGGCAGGTTTCGATAATTAAGGGGTGCGGGAACAGTATTTCCAATTTCATGTTCCAGCGTCTAATCAGGCATGGCGCTGTCGCCGAATGGCAAGTGGAATCGTTGTTTCCTGTTAAATTTAGCAAAAATTGCAAAAAATCGATTTTGCTAAATTTGAATAAATTTGTTCATTTGGCGACAGTCCCAGCATCCATAAACCATGTACCAAGTTCTTCTTTCCTTTCTATTCTTTTTGGGAGCATAGCTCAGTCGGTAGAGCAGTTGCCTCTTAAGCAAACGGTCGGAGGTTCGAGTCCTCTTGCTCCCACTTTAATCCATTTCCTTCACGTAGATAACGGGGCTTGCCCCGCGGAGCGTTAAAATTTCGCGTTTGGATTTCGGGCTTGCCCGGAACTGACGCGGAGCGTTAAAATATTCGCGTTTGGATTTCGGGCTTGCCCGGAACTGACGCGGAGCGTCTAGTTCCGGGCCTGTAGCTTAGTTTGGTAGAGCGCCTCCATGGCATGGAGGAGGTCGTCGGTTCGAGTCCGATCAGGTCCACCAAAAAACTTCGACAGTTGTCGAAGTTTTTTTGTATGGGTAATTTTAATATTGATTGGTGCGAGCCGACCCCGCCCGAGCGGGGCAACCTTCTGGTCTCCCGCAGAAAATGCGCCCAGCAGGAGTCGAACCTGCAACCCCTTGGTCCGAAGCCAAGTACTCTATCCATTGAGCTATGGGCGCACTTCATGCGGGATAAACTCCGCCAGACATTCTATCCATTGAACTACGGCTGCGCAAAACAGTGTTAACCAAGTTAATCGTTACTTGTAGTGATTAACCCGATTAAGATTTACTTCAACCATCCCTTCGCCTCAAGCCCATTCCTCGCCGCATCCTCTTGCGCTTCTTGCTTGCTAAGGCCAGATCCCTTGGCGATCATTTCAGAGCCAAGGAATAAACCGATTTCAAAAGTTTTCGCGTGATCAGGTCCGGATTCACCCAATACTTTATACACCGGCGTGACGCCGGCTTTTTCTTGAGCCAGCTCCTGAAAACGGCTTTTCGGGTCAAGATATGATTTGCTCTGCAAAACTTCCGCCAGTTGCGACAGAACAAAGCGTTCGATAAAATATTTGGCCATTTCCCAGCCTTGATCAAGGTAAATCGCGCCAATCAGCGCCTCCATGGCGTTTGCGAGAATGAACTGCCGCGCCTTGCCCGTGTCCTTCGCTTCTCCCTTGCTTAAGTACAGGCAATCTTCAAAAGCGATATCGTTGCCGATCTTCGCCAGCATTCGGCTGTTCACCAGACTGGCGCGCCAGTTTGTTAATTCGCCTTCAGGATTGGGAAAATTATTGTACAAATATTCGGTCACGACCAATTCCAGCACCGCGTCGCCGAGAAATTCCAAGCGTTCGTTGTGATCCAGCTCAAAGTTTGGATGTTCGTTTAGATAAGAACGGTGCACAAAAGCCTGTTCGAGCATTTTTTTGTTTTTGAACTTAATGCCGATGGTTTTTTCGACAGCCTTCAACTGTTTTTCCATATTGAAAGAAATTGAGAAGAAATTGAGAAGAAATTGAGAAGAAATTTATTTTCACAACGTTGAATAAATTTCTTTTTAATTTCTCTCAAATTTCTTTCAAATTTTACTATTCTTGTTCTGTTGCCTCCGGCGTTTTTTCCGGTTGATTGTCGCTCGCCACTGTTTTCATCTCTTTGTCTTCCGACTTTTGCGCCGGCCCGATGTTTTTAAAAATGGAACCAAGCACGCCGTTGACGAACTTGCCGGATGATTCGCCGCCGAAATTTTTCGCCACTTCGATCGCCTCGTTGATGGCTACCTTTGACGGAATATCCGGATCAAAAACCAACTCATAAACGCCGATGCGCAAAATGTTGCGGTCAACGTTGGTTATTTGTTCGAGCGGCCATTCGGGCGCAAATTTTTTTATATACTCGTCAATTTCATCGAGGTGGTCGGTCACCCCGCGGATGATTTTATCGGTAAAAGAGTGATCACCGAATTCCGGGGCGAACGCTTTGTAGTTGTATTGAATTATTTCGTCCAGGTCTGATTTTCTGTGTCCCTTGAAATCCCATTCAAATAAAGTTTGTAGCGCAATCGTGCGAGCCAAGTGTCGGTTTGACATAAAAGAGCAATTTTATTTTTAGTAGAGTTTGCGCTTTTTTATACTACCCTATTTGTTAGGAAAAAGCAAGGAATGGTTGCGGGGATGGTTACAGATGTACGGATTAAAGGTACAGATAATACAGATTAGTAAAATAGTTTAAGCTAATTAGGCTTATCTGTACTATCTGCACAGTTATCTGTACATCTGTAACCTCCGATTGACGCGTTGTTCAAAATTTGCTATTTTGGTAGAGCAAACCTTTATGCAAATAAAGCGAATATTGATAAAATTTTCAGCCGGAACGTTGCGCGGCTTGACCGGGTTAGGAGGGATTTTAGCCGTTCGGCTGGGCTTTTTGGGGCGCGCTTTTCAAGGTGTGAACCGATTTTGTTTTGGGCATGTTTTTTTTCCGGTTTATCGCGCCATTTTTATTTTGAGGTTCAAGGCGCGCGGTATTTACGCACCGGCGAAAAGCAAGGTGTTTTTTTTCTTAAGCAAATCTTATTTGGTGCATATTCTGATCGTGTTTGTCGGTCTCGGCATTGTGTTAAACAATCTCATGGCGCAGGATTTGCGCGAGGAAAATTTTGGCGAACAGACGATTATTTACGCGATTGTTTCGCGGGAAGAGATTGAAGAGTTGACCGAGGAGCTGCCGGATTTCTCGGCGGGTGAAAAAATTTTAAGTTATCTGGGGCAGGGGGCCATACTCGGGCCGAAGCCGGTAAGCGGGACGGTAGGGGGCATCGATATTGGATTGGATTTTTCCACGATTATCGAAGGCGGTGCGGCGGTGACAAAGCCGGGGATTATTTCCCCGTTCAATCCGGCCGACGTGGAGCAGCCGGTCGAGAGCGCCCGACAGGGCATTACCGTTTACACGGTGCAAGCGGGAGAAAACCTTTACGCCATCGCCGGTAAATTCAATGTTTCAATCGAAACGATTTTGTGGCAAAACGGTCTGACCGCGCGTAGCGTGATTCGTCCGGGCGACAAACTGGAAATCTTGCCTGCAAGTGGCGTGGTCCACAAGGTGGTGAAGAATGAAACAGTGGGCTCAATCGCCAAAAAATACAAAGTGGACGAAAGCGCGATTATTGCGGCGAATAATTTATTTGATGGCCATGATATCAAAATCGCGCAACAGCTGGTGATTCCGGGTGGCCGCAAGATCGTGCCCTACGTGGCGCCAAAAGCGAAAAATAATGTGCCGCAGGTTTCTTCCATCACCAAACTATTTATTCCGCCGACCGGTTTGATTTCAGACAGCGGCCTGCTTTGGCCGGCCGGAGTGCGGCGGATTTCACAATACTTCAGCTGGCGGCACACAGGCGTAGACATCGCCGGGCCGGTCGGCACGCCGGAGTATGCGGCCGAGTCCGGTACCGTAATTTTTGCCGGCTGGGCAACCGGTTATGGCAATAGCATCCTCATCGATCACGGCAACGGTATGCGCACGCGCTATGGTCACGCGAGCAAGCTTTATGTTGAAAAGGGCGATGAAGTGGTCAAGGGTCAAACCATCATGGCTATGGGTTCGACCGGCTGGTCCACTGGGCCGCACTTGCATTTTGAAGTGATTGTTAATGGTGTGAAGAAGAATCCGTTGTCGTACGTTAAGTAACGCAGGTCGCCAGTTAAAAGGCCAAAGTGCAAAGTCGAAGGTTATAACGCAGGGCGCATGAAGAGGAGAGTTGTCGGTTGAAACGGGCGGTTAATCGCGATAAAAATAAAAGCCTATTGGTATGTGGGTCTTTTATTATTTTTTGTAATTTTGACTTTGCACTTTGGACTAATTCTCCTTCGGCCGATATTGCAACGCTTCGGCAATATGGCGCGATTGGATGTTATCACAATTTTCCAAATCCGCAATAGTGCGGCCGAGTTTCAAAATGCGGTGATAGGAACGGGCGGATAGGTGCAGTTGACTGACCGCGTTGCGCAGCAGGTCGAGCGATGCCTGATCCACTTGGCAAAATTGTTTGATGTCTTGCGGTCGCATCTCGGCGTTGTATTTAATACCGGAGTCTTTGAATCTTTTTCGCTGAATGTCATGCACGCGGCTGATTCTCTCGCGAATAACGCCGGACGGTTCGGCCGGGGCGCCGCCCTGTAACTTCTCGAAGTTTACGCGCGGTACTTCAATATGCAAATCAATGCGATCAATGATCGGACCGGAAACTTTTTTTTGATATTTCAAAATTTGCATCGGCGTGCAGGTGCATCTTTTTTCCGTGTCCGTGGCATAGCCGCACGGGCATGGATTTTGGCTGGCAATCAACGTGAAGCGCGCCGGAAAAGTGAGCGTGCCTTGCGCGCGGGAAATGGAAATCACGCCGTCCTCGAGCGGCTGGCGCAGATTTTCCAGCACCGGGCGGGGGAATTCGGGAAATTCGTCGAGGAAAAGAATGCCGCGATGCGCCAGGCTGATTTCACCCGGCTTCGGCATTTTGCCGCCACCGACGAGAGCGACGCCGGAACTGGTGTGATGCGGTGAACGGAACGGGCGGTTGGTTATAATCGGCCGATCTTTTGGCAACAGTCCGGCCACGGAATATATTTTTGTCACTTCCAAAATTTCCTCTTCTTGCATCGGCGGCAGAATGGACGGAATGGTTCTTGCCAACAGAGTTTTGCCCGATCCGGGCGGTCCGCTCATGAGCACGTTGTGGCAACCGGCGGCCGCGATCTCGAGCGCGCGCTTGGCTTGCTCTTGCCCGTGCACGTGCGCCATGTCCGCGGAAAAGGTCGGCGCCAATTCAGAATGAAACATGCCGGAGTTTTTTAGCGGTTCGATGGATTCGATTTTTTTCAGGTGCGCGATCAATTGAAAAAGGTTTTTTACCGGAAAGATATTTATTTCCGAAATCAAGGCCGCTTCGGCCGCATTTGTTTCCGGAATATACAAGTTTTTGTAGCCGTGCTCTTTGGTAAATATGGCAATCGGCAAAATACCGCTTGTGTGCCGCGTTTCACCATTTAGCGCCAGCTCGCCCACGAATAACGAGTCTTTCAGATCGATAAGATCAAGCTGTTCCGTGGTTTGCAAAATGGAAACAGCGATAGGCAAGTCAAAGCCCGGACCTTCTTTGTGCAGATCGGCCGGCGCCAGATTCACGACCGTCTTGTAGCCTAGTCCGCGGAAGCCGCTGTTGCGCAGAGCCAGCCGCACGCGTTCTTTTGCTTCTTGGATGGCCGCGTCCGGCAGGCCGACAATGAGAAAAGCGAACTGATCGGTTTTCATTTGATCGGTTTCCACTTCGACGAGCTCACAGTTAAGGCCGATGTTGGCGCAGGAGTTGACTTTAGTAAACATAGCGGAGCGGCAAGAGTGTTAATCGAGTTAACCGTGTTAATCGTCAACGATTGGGATTAACATGGGTGACTGATTTAGGTTGCTACTATTTTATGCTATAAGGCGAAACGTGTCAAAACAAAAAGGCGTCGCTAACGGCGAGACCTTTTATTTATCGGTTAAATCATTTTATTAAATATGACTATTGCGCCGCCGACAACAATGCCGCCGATTAAAATCCAGCCAATCACTTCCGGCCGCGCCGTGTTGGTGAACGGTTTTTCTTCCGTGACGGGCGTTGGCTGGCTTAATTTTTCTTGCACGAACTTGGCCGGATCAACGCACGTGTTCACCGGTAAGTGGCAGTACTCCACCATCTGGCGCAAGTCTGATTCGCGGAAGCCGGAGATGGCCGCTTTGTTGATAAACGTGGTCGGCACTTTGTTTATGTCCGCGTTATAGGCTTTGGTAAATTCAGTAAATTTGTTGAAGTATTCAGGATGATTTTTCATGTCGTATTCGTGGATTTTCAACTCCGGATAATCTTTGCTTTTCAGCTCTTCGAGCAAAGATAAGGTTTTGGCGCAGTAAGGACAGCCTTGTTGGGAAAAAACATAAATATCAGTGACTTTGTCTTGCCCGCCTTGACTCGCGTCAAGCGAGGCAAGCGCCATGGCTGTCATTCCGAGAGAGCCTAGAAAAATGGCGCTTGTTATGATAATTAAAATGCGCATATTTATTATGGCTTGCCCGGCACCGAAGTGCGAGGCCACTTTATGATGAGTAAGATCACGGTAGCGGTTATAAACACATCGGCCAAGTTGAACGTCGGCCAATGAAGATTGTATATTGATATTGACAAAAAATCAATTACTCCGCCACGCAGCACCCGATCGAAGAGGTTAGAAATGGCCGCGCCGGCGAGGACGGACATCGCGATAAGGAGCGTTTGATTCTGCCCGGTAATTAATTTTTTTGCCAGGGCATAGATGATGGCGAGGGTAATGAAAATCAGGCCGTATTTCAATGGCCAACCGACAGACAGGCCAAAGGCCAGGTCCGCATTTGTCGTTAGCGCCAGCCTGAAGGTCAGCCAGCTTTTATTGATTAGAAAAATCCCGCTTTCCGGGATTTTTCCTATGGCAAAAAGTTTTGCGATTTGATCAAGGGCAAAGGCGGCCATCCCTGAACCGACGGATATGAAATAAAAAGTGCGAGGCATTATAAAGTTTTTAACTTTGTCTTACATGAAATGCAAGCGCTGGAGGTCGGTCTGGCCTTTAAGCGTTTAACATCGATTTCTTGATGGCAATATTTGCAAATACCGTAGCCGCTCTTTTTGATGCGGTCGAGCGCTTTGCCCACGTCATGCAGTGATTTTTCTAGCGTCTTTTCCAAAGTCAAATTTAAACCGTACTTCGCCACTTCTTGCGAGCTGTCTGATTCATCATGGCCGATTTCCTCGAACTCCGCTTGGTAGTCTTCTTTGTTGCGCGGATTCTTTTTGGCAATTTTGGAAAGCTCGGCCTCCAGGTTGGACTTTTCTTCCAGCAGTTTTTTTTGTATTTCTTGGAGATCTTTTTTGTTCATATGTTTGCTTGTTCGGTAACATTGAGATTATATAACGCTTCAAGGGAAATTTCAATAGCGCGGAAATCCCTATTATTATGCGGTATGTTGACAGTTTGTGTCAATAGGGTGGAGGGTGTTGACAAAAGGATGAGAACAAGTTACCATCGTTAAGTTATTTGAGGAGGGCGAAATGAAAGAACAGATAAAGACGGAGCAGGCCATTCCTGAAATCACTGATGAGAACCAGTGCGTATTGTTCGTTAAGTATCGGCCGGCGGTGAACGAGGAGGATCGTTGGGTGGCGCTAGTCGAGCAGAGGAAGGCGGAAAAGTTGAGGCGATCGCGCCGATTTGATTTCTGGGAGTACGTGGCATCGTTGCTTCCTCTCCGGAAAAGGAGATCGAGCAAGGGGGTAACGTAGGTATGCCGGTAGTTTGGGGCAAAAATAGCGAGACCGTGGAAAATTCCACGGTCTTTTAATAAATAACGGATGATAAAAGGTTGAAAAACGGTGAAGAAATTGGGCGGTTTTTCAAGGGGTGATTTTCCTACGTCCCTCTAGGGCGGCGCTACGGAGGAATTTTTTGTTCCCACCAAGTCGGGACAAAAAAAAGAGCGCGAACTGTACGCCCTATTAAAATTTAATATGTGGCGAGCTCGCGCTCGCACCTCGACAGTTGGCCGCTGAAAATAGCTTATAGGAGGCGCTATTCTCGGATAGGCACTGATTGAAGAGGCGATGTGGACACCGGTTCTTACCCTTTCTTGGGATAACCATTGCTGGATCCCTGGATGGATTTTTTCGTTTTTGTTTTTGTTTTGCGCTATCATCCTCCGAAGCTTGGAAAGCGAAAGAGGAGGGGACGGAGATTTGTTGGGTACAGAAAGAGTAAGGGTTGGTGTAGAGTGAATTTCCCAATTCGATTGTAGTTCCGAAAGAGCGAATGAACAAAGTAGAGAATTGATACGCGGATCATGTCTCTACACTGTTATTATAGCATGAAAAA
>MFGM01000026.1 GCA_001778275.1 Candidatus Falkowbacteria bacterium RIFOXYC2_FULL_48_21
ATGGAGAATTACAAAAACCCGCTGAAGCGGGTTAACGGTAGAACCTCATTCATGAGGTTTCCCATAATGTTCCCGGAGCCCATGCGATTCATCCATGGGCGCCCCATATCGGTGAGCGCCCAAGGTAGCCAAAGCGTGTTCGCAATATCTTTTCCATGGGCGACCCATATCGGTGAGCGTCCAAGGTAGCCGTAAGATTTGTTAACCATACCCTTATGCCCCATTCGTTTCACAAGCTTTACCATCATGTCATCTGGACGACAAAACATCGCGCGCCGATTATCACGACGAAAATCGAGGCGCTGGTCAATGAAAGCGTTCAAACCAAAATCGTCAATCTGGGCGCGCGATCTATCGCGTTGAATATGGTTAGCGATCACGTTCATTTGCTGGCGGAACTACCGCCGCAACTCGCCCCTGCCGATTTCATGCATGATATCAAGGGATGCTCTTCGCATTATGTGAATAAATTTTTTTGCGAAAATAATTTTTACTGGCAAACGGGCTATGGCATTTTGACATTGTCGGCGGAACAATTGCCCGCGGTTACAAAGTATATTGCCAATCAAAAACAACATCACGCCGACAATGATTTGATTGATATTTTTGAAACGGTGTCGGAAGATTCAAATGAAACACCTCCGTCTGCCACTCCGTCCACCACGGTGTAACAATCGCCTCATTGTTCGCCCACGGATGATTCGCGTGGGCTCAATGTAGAATTACAAAAACCCGATAAATCGAGTTCAGGGCATAACCTCATTCATGAGGTTTCCAATAATGCGCCCCTAGCCCACGCGATTCATCCGTGGGCGCCCCATGTCTATGACGTTATTAACCACCCTCCAAAACCTCGGCATCCAAGAAAAGCAAGCCAAAGTATATCTTGCCTGTTTAGAGTTAGGTTCGGCCACGATTCAAGAATTGGCGCAGAAGTCGAAGGTCAAACGCACGAGCATCTATAATTTTCTCGAAGAAATAAAAGACCTCGGTCTCGTGACCGAAGTGAAAGAAGGAAAAAAGTTGTTGTTGGTGCCGGAAAATCCGGAAGCCGTGGTGAAACGCGCGGAACAACGCGTGAACGAGGTGAAAAAGTCGTTACCGGAGATTTTGAGCATTTTCAACCGGCCGGCCAAGAAGCCGAAAGTGCGCTTTTATCAGGGGCTGGACGGATTGAAGCAGGTTTACAACGATTACGCCGTGCCGAATCAGCCGATTTATGGATTTAGCGATTATGAAAAAATGTTTGAGGCTCTGCCGGAAAGTTTTTTGTGGCCGACCGCGGAAAACCGCGTGAAAAATAATTGTCGTTTTTATTGCATTGCGAAAGATGGGAAAATGGGCCGCGTGGTTCAGTCCAAAGACAAGGAACAGCTCCGCGAAACGCGTCTGGTGCCGGAAATTGATTTTGAAACGGAGATAAATATCTACAGCAACAAAGTTTCCCTGATTTCTTTTCGTAAACCATACGCCGCGGTCATTATTGAGGACGAAGCGATCGCGAAGACGTTGAAGTCGGTGTGGAACCTTGTCTGGCAGAATTTGAAATAATACCGCCATTATGTCAGCATCAAAACGTGCCAGTCATCGACAAATCAATAAATCGGCCTGTCATCGCACCGCTCCGTCAGGCAGAATTAATACCAAGAAACACGTTTGGGAAGAAGTGGTTGATTTGACCGCATTCAACAAGAAGGGCATCATTGTCAATATTTTGCTCAAGTATCTATAGCCGCAGTCTCTGACTATTCTCCCGGAACAGTTACTAATTTCCTAACTTATTAATCTGTATTATCTGTACGCAGCTTATCTGTAAATCTGTAACCTATGCGTATTGCGATTGACAGTAGAATGTACGGCTCCGAACAATTCACCGGCATCGGTACATATATCCAACGTATGACTGATGAGCTTTTCAAGTTGGATAATGAAAACGAATACATCATGTTCATGCGCGAGCCGTGGTTTTCGCGGTTCGTGCCGCCAAACGAACGCGTTAAAAAAGTGTTGGTAACGTCAAAACATTACTCGTACGCCGAGCAAGTGAAGTTGCCGTTTGAGTTTATGAAAGCTAAGTTCGACCTGATCCATTATCCGCATTTCAACGCGCCGATTCTTTTTCCAAAAAAGTCCGTCTGCACCATCCACGATCTGACGCCGTTCACTTTTCCCGGGCACAAGGCCAAGTCCGGCTGGCGAAATTGGGCGTATCGCTCTGTTTTTCGCGCCACGGTAGGGAAGGCGAGTCGCGTGATTGCCGTTTCGAACAGTACCAAGCTCGACATGGTCAAACATTTTAACGTGGCCGCGGAAAAAATCAGCGTGATTTACGAGGGTGTGGACGAACGTTTCACGATTATTAAAAATAGTGGTATAATTAGTGAAGTCAAAAAGAAATTCGGCATCACCAAACCGTATATTTTATACGTTGGTGTTTGGCGCAGTCACAAAAATATCGAAGCGCTGGTGCGCGCCTTTACAAACTTGAAGAAAACTTATAAAATCGAGCATCAACTGGTGGTCGGCGGTCGCGAGGATTTGCATTACACGAATGTGCGAAAAGAAATCAACGCGTCGCCGTTCAAAAACGACATCATCACTCTCGGTTATGTGGAGAATAATGAACTTCCAATCATTTATAGTGGTGCTGACTTATTTGTATTACCATCTTATATCGAAGGATTTGGGTTAATCGCGATTGAAGCGCAAGCTTGCGGCTGCCCGGTGGTCTCGACAAAAACTTCGTCCATGCCGGAAGTGTTGGGCGACAGCGCGCTATTCTTCGACCCACGCAATGTTGACGAAATGACCGCGCAAATTTATCGCGCTCTGATCGAGCCTGGTACGCGCGAGGATCTTATCTTCCGCGGCAAGAATAACGCCACGCGATTTCGGTGGAAAAAGTGCGCTGTTGAAACATTGCATGCTTATAAAGAAACTAATTAAAATTTGGAAGAAATTGAGGAGAAATTTATAAAAGAAATTTACTATTGTTAACTTGGCAAATCGTCTGCTTTCCCCTTTTACCACCTCGTTCTATTTGTCGTAAGTTTATGTCTTCCCACAAACCAAAATCAAAACGAAAAGCCATTCCCCGCCGGTCGTCCGCGGTTGTTCATCACGCTCTACCAAGCCGTGAGCCGCTCACTTTCGGTTTGTTGCAACATGAAATCGATGAAATCGTGAGCGCTCATCCACCGCGCGAAGCGGAAAAAAAGCTGGAAAATGACTTATTGCGAGAGCTGTCTCGAATCTTGCCGACACATGAGAGCATTGTTCAGAAACCACTGGCGCATCATCACGCGGAAATCATTGTCAAAAGCGATGTGAAGCATCATGGCCACTCGCCGTATATTTTGGATTTGACCGATTTCATCGAAAAGAAACGCAAAAAAGAGCAAGCGCGCGAAAGGATTGAAAACTTTTTCCACAAACTGCATCACCCGGCCACTCCCGCGCAAATAACCAAATTGGAAGCGCGAATCGAAGTTGACTTGCCGCGAGCCGAGGCGAAAAATTTGATTTTAGCGGTCGGAGAAGCCGTGGGAGCGGAACAAGAAAGAATTGTTTTGGCCGAACACGAAGAACATGTGGATGCTTTGTTGCCGATGGCGCATAAAAAAACGGGTGAATTGCATAAACAGTTCACCACTGCGCCGTGGTTTTATCATTTAAGCTTGCCATATCATTGGCATCGGTCGCTCATAACGTACGCGATAATTTGTTGTTTGGTGGTTTTGCCGATAAAAGCGTTTGGCAATTATTATGAGTTGCGAAAAACACAAGATCAGATCGTCAACTATGCCAATTCCGCGTACCAAGACTTGAAGGTCGCCGGTTCTGAATTGGCCGCCGATAACACCGACAACGCCGGCGCGCGTTTTGCCTCGGCCGGACAGAATTTGTC
Organism: Candidatus Falkowbacteria bacterium RIFOXYC2_FULL_48_21; assembly: GCA_001778275.1. GTDB lineage: Bacteria > Patescibacteriota > Patescibacteriia > UBA11705 > JABHMO01 > MFGM01. The sequence goes on from MFGM01000026.1 coordinate 3,908, forward strand.
GCAGGCAACCGAAGAGATCAACAATATCGGTTCAGCCCTGCGCGCCATCCTGCGCTTGGTGCCAAATAACGGCGCCACTCTGGCCGATGCCGAATATTTGCTTTCGGCGGGAAAAGCCGCGGCCGACATCGGGCTTGATGTGAGCCAAGTCCTGAAAATTTTCAAAACGAACACCAATAGTACGTTGACCGACAAATTGGCGTTGGCGGAAACCAAGCTCGATAAGCTAACACCGCGCCTGAACGAGTTGAACAACAATTTACAAAAAATCAACTTAACGGCCATTCCGGCTGACAAGCAAACCGCGTTTGCCCAAGCGCAGCAAGGCATGGCCGTGATAAACGCCGACTTGAAAGAACTGGCCAGTTTTACCAAAACGTTAAAACAAATTCTAGGCAGCGAATATAAGCGCCGCTACCTTTTTGTTTTTCAAAACAATAATGAAATCCGGCCGACGGGCGGCTTTCTCGGCAGTTTCGCGCTCGTTGATATTGACCGCGGCGCGATCAAGAAAATTGAAATTCCCGAAGGCGGCACGTACGACATGCAAGGATCGCAACTCGCCGGCGTTGTCTCGCCGTATCAACTGCACATAATCAATCCGCGCTGGGAAATGCAGGACGCGAACTGGTTTCCGGATTTTGCCGCTTCGGCTCAAAAAATAAAGTGGTTTTACGAGCAAGCCGGCGGCCCCACGGTGGACGGGGTAATTGCCGTGAACGCGTCGCTCATCCCGGCCATATTGAAAATCACCGGTCCGATTGATTTACCGGTCGTCGGCCAAACGTTAACGTCGGCTAACTTTGTCGATGAGTTGCAAAGGTCTATTGATACGGAAAAAACGGTCGGCGACAACAAACCAAAAAAAATTCTGGGTGAAATCGCGCCGAAATTGATTGAAAAAATATTCGCCTTGCGCGGGGAAGACACTTTGAAGCTGGCGGAAACGTTGAAAACCGGCTTACGGCAAAAAGAGGTGCAGTTCTATTTCAGCGACCCGGCGTTCCAAGAAAAATTTGCCACCTACGGTTGGACCGGTCAAATTATTGACACCTCGCGCGATTATTTGGCTGTGATAAACGCCAATATCGGTGGCGGCAAAACGGACGCTTTTATCGAACAAAAAATCAACTTGGTTTCCGATATCTATGACAACGGTGAGATTGTTAATACGCTTTCCATTACCCGTAAACACACCGGCAAAACAACTGACGCGTTTGGCAAGGTTTCCAATCTGGACTTTGTTCGTGCCTACGTGCCGGAAGGCAGTCAGCTCATCAGCGCGCAGAACTTTGACGAAGTGCCGGCCGAAGCGTTTGAAAAGCCGGCGGACACGTGGAAGAACGATGCCGACCTTGTGGCGGTGCAGGGTGGTGTTTACGTTGAGCCGGATACCGGTACGTACATGAATCGTGAGTTCAACAAAACCGTTTTTGGTAACTGGATTCAAGTGGATCCGGGCGAAGAAAAAACGGTTATCTTCAAATATCGCTTACCCTTTAAACTTCTATTGACGGATAATACAAAGTTACGTTTCTTCTCCGCCGGCGAACCGCGCGCGTTTCACTCGCTACTGATTCAGCGCCAGTCCGGCGAACAAAACAGTGTTTTTACCACTGAAATAAACTTGCCGACCGGCAAAACGCCGTCATGGATTTATCCCGGCACGTTGAAAGCCGATGCGCATAAGATTGCCTTTACTCCGGCGGACAAGCAGGATGAGCTTATGGCGTTTATTATTGAATAGCTCTTTTGTTGCATTATGGCGATGGCTGCATTTCGTGCCTCCGGCTTGAGTTACTTTTGTAACCAAAAGTAACCAAAAGTTTTGGGGGCGCTTATTCGCCAACGTGCTGGAAATGCACATGGTGTTGCCCACGAGCCCGCTTCGACACGATGTCTAATCGAGGCGAGCTCACCAAGCTGCCCCCAAACCCCACGTATTTATATTGTTCGTGGTGGACGAACGGAGCCTGCACCGAGCTTGCCGAGGGGTCGAAGGATGAATGAGAGACTGTTTGCATGGGCGCGCGCTTTATAAACATGGGCGTGCTTCGACCCGCTTCGACGGAGCGATAGCGAGGCGAGCAAGCTCAGCATGACAACTTTTATTAGGGCGCGCAAAACAATAAATCATTGCTGTTATGCCCCAGTCAGATAATTTCAAATTCAAAAGACACAAACTGCCGGCGGAAAAGGCTGATCCGCTGAAGGATTTGATTGATCTTTATGCCGAGGAGGCTGACGAGGGGCTTGACGATGGCGAAAATGAAAAACCGGCGGAAAAGCCAAAGTATGATCTGTCGCTAAAGCGCTTGATCGAAGAAAATCGCGGCGCGCGCCGCAAAAAATTCTTCATTTTTTCAGCGATTATTTTATTTAGTTTCGCCGCCGCCGCTGTGGCCGGCTTTTTTTATTTTGACGCGCACAAAGTGTTCAATCAGGAAAATTTGCAACTGACCATCACCGCGCCGGAAAAAGTTAAAATAAACGAAACGTTTAATTACGTCATCAAGTATCAAAACGCCGGCGAGATTGACCTTTTCGACAGTCGTCTCACTATCCAATATCCGCCCGGCTTTATTCTCGAAAAAAGCGCGCCCGACATGAACGGTCATGAACTTTTGATTGGCGACATTTTGGCTTTGGCGGAACGGGAAGTCATTTTGACGGGCAAAATCATCGATGATCCGGCCGAAGCGCAAACTTTATCGGCCATGCTAAGCTTTGAGCCGAGCAATTTTCATTCCACTTTTTCCAAAAGCGCGAACTGCAGCAGTATTGTCGAACTGCCGGACGTTGATTTGATTTCAAGCCGACCGGCGAACGTCACCTTGGGACAAAAGTTAAATATCAAGTTGAAATTAAAAAACAAAGGCAATTTTCCGTTTGAAAACGTGAAGTTACAAATGACATATCCGGAAAAATTCGTTTATAAGTCAGCCAATCCGGCGCCGGTCGAGGACAGCAATGTTTGGCTGGTCGGCAATTTGGCCAACTCTTCGGAAAGTAAAGAAATAAATATTGAGGGCAGTTTTCCTTCGGGCATGGATATCAAGAACGCGGAGGACCGCGTGAAAAATTTCATGTTCACTATGCTTTTGCCCGGTGCGAACGATCAATTCTTCGCCGTTAAAAGTGAAGTGTTCACGATCAATATCATTGATCAGCCGATCGGATTGAGTTTATTTGTCAACGGTTCGGCGGACAACAAGAACATTGAGCTTGGCAATGCGCTGGCCTTTTCACTCGCGTGCAAAAACAATGGGACTGATGCATTTAAGGATTTGGAAATGCGATTGGTTCTGACGAGCGGAGAGGTGGATATTTTGAATTGGAACAAGATTGAGGACAAGCAATTCGGCAAGATTAGCAAGACGGAGACATCCAAACAAATCGTTTGGGACAAAAAGCAGATCACTGCCCTTGGCAGTCTGGCCAAAGGCAAATCCGCTGCGGTAGATTTGATTATTCCGATTAAGACGATTATCGATTTTACCGCTGACAATATTGCCAAGCTGGGCTTGGCCACGCTCGAAGCGCAAGCGGAAATTATTTTCCCGAGCAAGGACGGCGCCGAGCCCCTGCCGGTGCAAAGTGGTAAAATCATTCTCACGCTTGATTCCAACATCAATATCGGCGCCAAGGCGCTTTACTATTTTGACGATGGCACGCCGATCGGGGAGGGGCCGATTCCGTTCCGGGTCGGCCAACCGACCAAGCTGAAAGTTTTCTGGGATCTTTCGAACGATATTCATGAAATGGAAAACATTTCCATCAGCGCCGCTCTGCCCGACAATGTCAAATTCACCGGCGACAAATACGTCAACGTCGGCGACATTTCCTTTGATGAATCCACGCGCAAGGTAACGTGGGCGATCAATCGTCTTCCCGAAGCGATCAAAGAAGCGCACGGCAGTTTCACGATTGAAGTCACGCCTACGGCCAAGGATGCCGGACAGATTATCAAGCTCACCGGCAACACAACGTTGTCGGCGAAGGATACGGTGACGAACAACATTATTATCAAAACGAAAAATATTATTACGAGCGCGCTCGAACAGGATGGGCATGCGAAGACGGATGGGGTGGTGAAACAATAAAATCCAAAGCACAAAATTCAAAACACAAAACAAATTTCAAATTCAAAATCTAAAATTTAAAAAATTTCACCCGGCTTTCCTGTCCTCCGAAGCGAATGCGTAGGAGGAAGCCGGATACGATTGCTCGCGCGTCGTATTCACACAGCCGCCGCAATCGCGCCGCGCAACACCAACACGCCCCACGTGCGCCACACGCATGGATGCGTATCCCACTTCCGCCTTCGCAAGTGTTATGGCGGACAGAAAAGTGGGGTGAAAAAATTGAGTCAAAATTTTTATAAACGAAAAACGTCGGAATGACATCCGGCGTTTTTGGATAGAAAACCCCACAAAAACAGAAAACCCACCGAAGCGGGTTTCCCGCCGGTGGGTTGGTGATCAGCCGCGTGGCGTGACCCACCAGCCGATCGTGCCGGTGACAACGACGGGTTGAACGCGCCCGTTCGTCGTAAACTCGAGTCCATCGGGACGGGCCGGATTCAATCGCATCTTGACGCCCGACCGGACGTCCTCGACGAAGAGCTCGCCCGACGGGTTCGTGTAAACCCGCAGGTAGCCACTCTCGTAATGGATCGGGAAACCCTCGCTGTTAAATCTGTCCTTCTTCTTTGCCTGTGCCATGTGGCACCTCCTTGGGGTTGTTGATTGTTTCTTCTTTAACAACGTCCATACCGCCGTTGCTTCGTCCGCTCATTCCACTCCGGCCACCTGCCATCGGCAAGGCGACCATAGACGGAACGGTACCAGCCGGTGAGTTTGGGTCACACGCAATACATGGTATTAACCAAAGGCAAGAAATGAGATACAATTAGGGTTGTTAACGAACCTTCCTCCGCCCCTGCAGCTTCTTACACTTCGCCACTTGCTTCGGCGATGCGTGCTTGCGGCCGCAGTGGATGCAGACGATTTCGCGTCCGCTTTTTTTGCACATCACGTGCCTCCTTACCGATGCGCCGGATATGGATACGGCTTGCCACAGAACATCTGCGGTTCCTTCCACGCCGGCAAACCGGCCTTGGGCGGCGTCAGCGCCAAGCGCAACGCTGACTTCAGCGCAGCACCGTTGTTACTCCAACCGGCCGCGACATCTGCCGGAATATCCCGTGGCAGATTGCGCAACACAGCCATCTGAAACTCGACAAACCAACCGGGCACTACTTCCTTCGAGGTGGTTCCTCCAAAAAAATGTTAATCGCTGTCAAGCGCAGACCAAATGGTTTCGCCCCAGCGATATAAAGCCAAACAGTTGGCTTCATCTCCCTAAGACGAAAAGTGGTTATTCGCGTCATTCGCATTCTCTGCGACTATTCGTGTTCTTTACCTCCAACCACCCTCGGTCCAACACCAAAGGCGGCTTGCAGATAAACAAAGTATTGTGTACCTGTGTTTTACCCTATCATCTGTGAACTCATGGCAAGCCATGGCTCACTGTCCATTTAGCTAGACAAGCATCGTAGCTAAATAACCAAGTAGTATAGCAAATTTTTAATGTTTTGTCAATAGCGGCTGACTAATTTTAGCCAAGATTGATTCATTAGCTTCAAAATTAGCAAAGTTATTTTGACAACTGTTCCCAACAATCCACCAGGTATCAGCAGTGTGCACAGTGTTGACATTTAGCTAAGAACTTGCTAATATCCAAAGGTAAGTGTTCGGCTTCAGATGGGAATCTGCGGATTGGACTAACGCAACAAACCATTCACCACCGACAGGAGCAACCAAATGCCAAAATCCGATGACACTCTAAATTTAACCAATGCGGAATTTGCGGATCGTCTATTCAAGAAACTTTTTCGAACCAGGCTGACAGAGGAGCAATATGGCCGACGACATCCGGAATTTCTCAAAACAAAACGGCGCATGGATCGCGCCTTTGCCAAAGCGAATCGGTCAACAGCGCCGGACAAATGCGCTGTTCTGGCGCGAACAATAGCAAAGATTATCAAAGAAGAAGAACCAACCAAAACAAAAGCAGGAGGCTCGCCATGACAAAACTGCCGAAAAGGTCAACCAAATAATTGCTCAAACCCTTTACCATCGACACGGCCAAGCTCGAGCCGGAAGCGCGCCGCTTTTTCTCGCGCGTCGGGCACGGTACTCCATCGGAAAGAAAGAAGCATCTCACCGAAGCCGACTATCGCCGGCTGAATGAAGCCATTGACGAGGCGGATCAAGCATTCCTCGACCGCGCCGGCTAACATCACCCAAACAAAAACGCCCGGCCTATTCGCCACGGCGTTTTTTATTTATTCGTCCAAACCTTATCATTTACATCTCTTACTTGCGACTCTGGACTTTTGACTTTCAACTCTAGACTCTGGACTTGCGCTTCGCGAACATCGCCTTACAACTCCGCGACCAGCATATCAAACATCACCTCAAAGCCCACATTCCTCATCTTAATCCCCACCTCGCAATCCAAAAGCTTGCGATAAATTTTCTTCACTTGCGGCAACGTAAAATTGTTCGCGTACTGCAAACTTTTCTTCACGACATAAGGATGCAAACCCAGCTCGGCTGCCAACGCCGCCTCGTCCAACGCGCCGGCTTGCTTCGCCTCCAGAATCTGCCAAAAGATACGAAACTGGCGGATCAGCATCGTTAACAAATACATATCTTCCGCCCCGCTATCGATTTGATCTTGAAAAAGCTTCAACGTCCGCTTTTTGTCCCGCGCGCTGATCGTGTCCGTCAGATCAAAAATAACGTCATTGTATTTGCCGCGTACCATCAGCTTCACATCGTCCGTGGTGATCGGCTGATCCAGGCGAAAATGCGCCAACTTATTCAATTCGCGATCAATCTGCCACAAGTCATTGCCCACCGCCGCCGCGAGCGCGTCCGCCGCGCCGGGCGCGACAAACGCGTCAAGCTTTTTCGCTCTGGCCTCAATCCATTTTTTCAATTCATACGGCCGCGGTGCTTCGAAGCGCTTGATTTCCGCCTCGTCCTTCACCGCCAGCGCTTTCAACGCCTTGAAGATGACACCACGCTCGTCCGGTTTATCAGCTTGGCAAAACAACAAAAAGAAACCGCTATTATTTTTTTCAATGGCCGCGACAGTCATCTTTTTTGTTTCATCCTCCAACTTGGCGCTCGCGCTGAGAAAATTTTTCAGCACGATCAGCTTGTTCATGCCAAAGAGCGAATTTACTTGCAACGCGTTTTTCAAATCAACGGCGATTTTTTCCTTCGCGCCCGCTTCGCGCAAATCAAATACAAAAAAATTCAGCCGACCATGCTTTTTCTCAAACTGGCGTGTCCAGACCATCACTTTTTCGTGGATTTCAAAATCGTTTTCACCGTACCACAGGTAGATTTGTTTTGCTTTTATTTCCACCATAACAGAATTATCTTAGCATAAACATAGAAAACGGGGAAACGGTAGCGCGTCGCCACGAACATTGTTGTCACGATTTACGAGTTAATCGCAGGTATCCCGCTAAAGCGGGGAGAACTCTTGGGGAACGAACGAGCACGCGGCGGACGCCGCGTGCTCGTTCGTTGAAAAATGTTTACCCCGCTTTGGCGGGATACGTGCCTACCCGCGCGAAGTCTGCCATAATGAGCGAACACCATTGACATTTTCTAAACAGCCTGATAAAGTGCCATTTCAATCAATTTTCGGTTTTTCCGATCCTTAACAATCAAAAAGGAGAAAAACATGACTGAACATTCTTTCCCGAAATTGAACACGTACCAGACCAACTTGATGGACGAAGTCATCAAACTGCTCTTCAACACAAAGCTGACTTTTCGCGAATATTACGAACAAACGCCGCGTTTTCGGAATCTGTACGCGAAAATGGAAGAAGCGAGGAAGCAAGCCATGGAGCTAGCCAAAACCGATGAACCGGCCGCGGTGAAACAGTTGGCGCAAGCCTACAGGCGGCTGGCCACGGAGGTCGAGGGGGAAAATGTCGATTGGCAATGGAAAAAATAATAATCACATTCTTTAACAAGGAGGCAAAAAATGGCGAATGGCAAATCAACACATGATGTCTCACCCGAATCCGTAGCCGCAGTCAACCAACTGGTACCGATGGATGTTTCCGGCCAAATGTGCCTCGATGACGGCAAGCCTAAAACGCTTTCCGTCATGATCCTCGACCGTTCCGGATCAATGGCAAAGTATGGCGACACGCCGCAGAAATGCGTCAATGACCATCTGACCGCCATCAAAAATCAGCCCGACGGGCGCGAGCAATTCGTCACGGTGATTACTTTTGCCGACAACGCCAAGATCGAAATTCCGGTCTCTCCCGCCGCCACCGTGCAACCACTGGAAGCATATCTTGCTGACGGCGGAACATTGCAGTGGCGAACCGTGCACGAGACGTTGAAGTTGTTCTGCACGCTTCACCGGATGAACGATCCGAAGAATCTCAAAGTCTTTGTCGGCGTAATCAGCGACGGAGACGACAATCTGTCGAATAAACCGACCTACCCGGAAGAGCCTTATCCGAAAAAAACGCAAAAGTGGGCAAAGATAGCGCTCGATCTTGGATTCGAACTTTTCGCTTACGGCATCGGCATTGACGGCAAAAAGCTGGCGGAAGACATGGGCTTTCCCTCTGACGATCAACACGCATTCACACTCGAAGCGTCCGTTGCCAGCGTTCGCGAGGCGACCACACACTTCACCAAAAGCACCACGCGCGTGCACAGCGGCTTCTGGAAAAAGCCATAAGCGCCTCGCATGAGCCAACCAGTTGTGGTCGCACTGGCAATAATGCGGCGGAAGACGCAGGTGCACTTGTCGCAATAGCGACTCCGAGACGTCTGTCATCCGCCATTTTTCTCAACTCAAGAACCCCGCAACGCGGGGCTCTTTTTTACTCATTGATTTGACAACCTAATTTCTACTCCCTACTCCCTACAACCTACCACCTATCCCACCATGTCCATCTCCCCCCAATTCTCCCCCGCCTCCGTATCCACCTTGATCGGCACGCACAACTTATGAATTTTTTCCATTTTTTCGTCCACCACTTTCGCCACTGCCGCCACCTCGTCTTTCGGAACCTCGATAACTAATTCGTCATGAACTTGCAACAAGACTTTAGACTTTGGACTTTGGACTTTTAACCCCCCCACCACCTCAATCATCGCAATCTTCATCAAATCCGCCGCCGTGCCCTGAATCGGCATATTGATGGCCATGCGCTCGGCGCCGGCGCGTACTTGTTGAACGCCTGAATTGATCTCCGGCAAATAGCGCCGCCGGCCGAACAATGTTTGCACAAATCCGTCGCGCCGCGCGTCGTCTTTCATCTGGTCAATATATTTTTTTACGTCTTTGAAATTTTCAAAATACTTTTCAATAAACTCGCGCGCTTGTTCGCGCGAAATCTTCTTGCGCGCCGCGAGACCCCACGCGCCCATGCCGTAAAGAACGCCGAAGTTCACCTCCTTGGCCGCGCTGCGCATTTCTTTGGTGACTTTTTCTAACGGCACGCCGTAAATTTTCGCAGCCGTAACCTTGTGAATATCTTCTCCGCGCTCAAACACGGCCATCATATTCTTGTCCTTGGCCAAACAAGCGATCACGCGCAATTCAACTTGCGAATAGTCGGCGGAAATCAATTGATTGCCCGGCTCAGCGATAAACGCCTTGCGAATTTCTTGACCCAGCTCGGTACGAATAGGAATATTTTGCAAATTCGGGTTTGAAGACGACAAACGGCCGGTGGCCGTCACCGTTTGATTAAACTCCGTATGAACGCGGCCGTCCGCCTCGACGATGGCTGGCAAAGCTTCTATATATGTTGACAACAGCTTTGTTAGCTCACGGTATTCTTCAAGTAATTCAATAATCGGATGCAAACCGCGCAACTTTTCCAATTCGTCCGCGGCCGTGGACAGACCGGTTTTTGTTTTACCAATACCCTCAACGCTCAACTTCAACTTTTCAAACAAAACCTCCTTCAGCTGTTTTGGCGACGCGATGTTGAAATCCACTTTCGCCATTTCATGAATCGATTTTTCGAGCGCCTTTATCCGATCCCCAACCTTCTTTCCCATTTTATTCAGAAAATCAACGTCAATCTTGATCCCGTTCAACTCCATTTCAACCAAAACTTCCACCAGCGGCATTTCAATGTTAACGAACAAATCCCACAGCTTATCTTCCTGCAACTTCTTTTCCAAAATCTCAACCAACCGCCAAGTGTAGTCCGCGTCTTCGCATGAATAATCGGAAACTTTTTTATTATCAACCAAGCCGAGCGTGATTTGACCTTGTCCTTTCTTGCCAATTAAATCCGTAATCTTCGTCATCTGATAACCAAGCTCGCGAAAGACCAAATCATCCAGCTTGTGCGCCCGCGTGCCGGGGTTGAGCAAATAAGACGCGATCATGGTATCGAAATATAAATTTTTCACTTCAATCCCGGCCAACCGCAAAATCTTTACATCGAATTTTAAATTATGGCCGATCTTTTTTATTTTGTCATCCTCAAGGATTGGTTTTAGCTTCTCCAAAAACTTCGCCTGCGCCTCGACATAAACCGCCTTGCCCTTTTCCCAGCAAAAACTTATGCCGAGCAACTTGGCGCGAAACACGTTGAGGTTATCCGTCTCCGTATCGAAAACAAATTCTTTTTGCTTTTTTAATTCATCCAAAATTCTCTCAAATTCTTTCTCGTCTTTCACGTGAATATATTCGTGTCCGTTGTCCGTGTGTTTTTTCTCAATCTCCGCGTCCACTCGCGCCCTTTTCTCTTCTGCGCCTTCGGACTTTTGACTTTTAACTCCGGACTCTGGACTTGCGCCTGCGTTCTCGAAGTACGGCAAACGATTAAGCAAACTTTTAAATTCAAGCGTCTGAAACACCTCGAACACCTTGGTTTTATCGTACGGCTTGAGCGAGCATTCGTCCAAATCAAACTCGAGCGGCACATCACGCACGATCGTGGACAACATTTTGCCCTGCAGCGCCTTGTCTTTATTATCTTTTAATAAATTATAAATACGCTCCGTCACTTTTATATTTTTGTATTCTCTTGGCTCAATCTTCTTGTACAAATTCTCAATCGAACCAAACTCTTTCATGAGGCCAAGCGCCGTCTTCTCACCAATGCCAGGCACGCCCGGAATATTGTCGGACGGATCACCGCGCAGACCTTTGTAATCAATCATTTGCGCCGGCACCAAACCCTCAAACTTTTCTTGCACCGCCTTTTCGTTATAAACGACTGTATCGCTCATGCCCTTGCGCAAAGTGAAGACTTCTGTGTTCGCGTCAACGAGCTGGAGCGTGTCCATATCGCCGGTCACTATAATTGACAGCACGTCATCTCGGTTCACCTGCCGTTTGTCGCAAAGCGTACCGATTACGTCGTCCGCTTCGAATCCGGCTTTTTCAAAAATTTTCACGTTCATCGCCTCCAGCACTTCCTTTACCATCGGAATTTGCGCATACAACTCATCCGGTTGTTTCTCGCGTTGCGCCTTGTACTCCTTGAACTCTTCATGCCGGAACGTTTTTTCTTTGCGGTCGAAACACACGGCCACGAATTCCGGATTGAACTCTTTCATCGCCTTAAAAAAAGTGGATATAAAACCGTAGGCCGCGTTCGTTTGCTGGCCGTCCTTCGTCAGCATCGGCGGGATGGCGTGCCACGCGCGGTGGAGGATGGCGTTGCCGTCGACGATTATGAACTTTTTCAGTTTAGACATAGGGGATGGTTACAGATGTACAGATTAGCGGCGTACAGATAATACAGATAATCACAATTAATTAATCTGTATTATCGGTACCTTTAATCTGTACATCTGTAACATTCTCCTGTGTGGTTCTCTCGCCTGTAACATTCTCCTGTGTGGTTCTCTCGCCTGTAACATTCTCCTGTGTGGTTCTCTCGCCTGTAACATTCTCCTGTGCAGCCCTCTCCTCTGTAACATTCTGGTTATCTGTACCTTGAATATCTTCATTTGGAACATTCGCCAACCGTCGCGGGACAACGCCCTTAGCGGAAAATAAAATCAACAAACCAATCTTAACGTCATGCTCCTTTAAATATTCGTTAAGTTGATCAAAGTCTTGCTTTGTCAAACGATCACCGACCTTCAGTTCAACAATTATCTTATCATAAAACTTCAAATCGCACCGATTATAGCCGATTGATTTATTTTTGTAATATAACGGCGTGAGTATTTGTTGTTTACACGGGATCCCCTGTCGATGCGCCTCATCCATGATCGCCTTTTCGTAATGAGATTCTCTATAACCCCAACCCATGGTGTTGTAGACTTCGTAATGTATGCCGATTATTTTATCGGTCTCTTCCTTGTATAAATACTCCATAAAAAATTTTAGGGATAGGAGATGGTTACAGATGTACAGATTAGCGACGTACAGATAACCACAAAAAAATGGCGGATGGTTACAGATGTACAGATTAGCGGCGTACAGATAATACAGATAATCGCAATAATTAATCTGTACATCTGTAACCTTCTCTTATTGCATTATAGAAGAAGCGGCCACTATTGACAAGCTGATTTTTGTATGTAATAATGGCTTGTTCGTTCTTTAGACACAACAAACAGGAGGATTTGCCATGCTTTATTATTCCGTCAAAGACCTGCGGGAACACCAGCAATTGCTGACGAAAGTCGCTTTAGGACAAACGATTGACTGGCGCAAGATGACCACTCTTGAAGTTCGGCTGGTAAGACAATCCCTTGAAACGATCTTGCATCCCAGTGAAAAAGAGGGGGTTGTTCAGCCACTCAACGCTCTACGCAGAACTCTGCAAGGAATTTTCCTGACAAAAGACATCAACACCGACCTGCAACGTTGCAACGCGGTTATCGCGACACTCGAGCTGCTGTCGGATATCGACCCACTGCAAAGTATTCCATGGAAAACCCGACGGTTCGTTGACGATTGCCTCCATGTTGCCGCGCTTCGCGCGCTTGTCAATGGGCCAACAACGTATCAATCATTGGCGGAGGAACAGCTCCTCCTATCAGCAAATGGCGACATCGTTTCCTATACGACAACGAGAAAAATCCTGACAAAGATGGCCAAGCACAAATTGGCTCAACGCACCGTTCGCGGCCGATTCTCCGTCTACCACATCACCGACTTCGGCAAAAAGGTACTGCAACTGATAGGGGACTGTCGCCAAATGAACAAATTTATTCAAATTTAGCAAAATCGATTTTTTGCCATTTTTGCTAAATTTAACAGGAAACAACGATTTCACTTGCCATTCGGCGACAGCGCCGATAGACGCTGGGCGGCTATAAAACTCCTCCCCGAACCCACACGGTTCGGGGATTTTTTATATACGAATTTACCCGCTTCGACCCGATGTCGAATCGAGGCGAGCGAATGGTGCGAATGTACGAATTATCAATACAATAATATTTCATGCATTCGTCCCAACAAAAAATACCCACTGTAAAATGAGTATCTTTTGGAGGCCTGAGCGGGATTTGAACCCACGATGACGGTTTTGCAAACCGTTGCCTTACCACTTGGCGATCAGGCCACATACCACTTGCCGAGAATTTTACGCAAGTAAATGGTATCAAATTTTTCCGCGACTGTAAAGAAAAACAAAAAAGCGCCATTATCCGGCCGCTTTTTTGTTATCTGTAATTTATGATTGCGTGGTTTCGCGTAAGGTTGTGCGCAGTTTTGCGGAAACATTTCCAAAACCATAACCGTTGCATCTGCGCAAGACGTTTAATATTCCACCACCTCCACCTTCACCAACCGTTTACCGAACGTGATCGCGTCATTGCGAGAAATTTTCCAAAAGTCGATGCGGTACGTGTAGCGCTGGTTCATACGGTCTTCCACGGTGAAAATTTTGTCGCCGTAAAGATCCGGCATTCTCACTTTAGCGCCCAACGGTAAAAAGTTGGCAGCAATGATGTCCTCACGACCATGATTGCAAACATTGTAGCCGCTAGCCGTGATACACGGCGTGTCATCCGTCTGCGCCACTTCGCTCGAATAAGCCGTCGCCACGACGGAATAAGTTTTGAGCGAATTTTTAACTTTAAGTTCCGCTTGTTTATTTTCATAAGCAATGAATTTGGCAGTTAACAAATCGTTCACCGGCTCGGCGCTGGCGAGAACCGGCTCGGCTCCGCCGCTCAAGAAATTGAACCAAAAGCCGGCCTGCGCTGTCTGCGGCAAAACCATGTTCATCGCAAAGGCGACAAGCACAATAACCAATCCGGTTTTGATTTTGTTCGGAATGGATTCAAGGCGCACAATTAGATTCAAGTTCATAAGGTTTATATTGTAGGCTATGATAAGGATAGGTGTTTTCTATCTAAATTAGACAAAAAATAGCCTATTCTCATTTAGCTATCCGCGTTTTAAAGCAACCAGCCATCATAGCACACTTCCGAATCTTTGTCAAGTCGGCCAAAAGACCATTAACACGCAAACATAGGCGGATGTTAGCACAACGTTTCCCGAATTTCAAGCGACTTGTCCACGCCTTGACTTAGTCAAATTTAAGAGCTATCATTGGCAATGTAACTGTTTCAACATATCGCCTTTATCCCCGTTATCTCCCTTAAAAATCTAACGGTTAAAAATTATTTTACTTAATGTTTGTGTGATGTCGCGTTGTTTCGCGTTTAGTTTCGCGTGGTTTTGCGGAAACGCTGACAACACAAATAACATTGTTAACGCACAAACTTATCCAACACATTTTTACACTGTAACTACATTACCACTATGCTCGTACTCAAATTCGCCAAAATCGGTAAAAAGAACATGCCCTATTTCCGGCTCATCGCCGTGGATAGCCACAAGGATCCTTGGGGCACTTATTTGGAAAATCTGGGCAACTACAATCCCCGATCCAAAGAGTCCACGCTGAACGCGGAAAAGATTAAGTTCTGGATCAGCAAAGGCGCCAAGCCGTCCGCTTCGGTTCACAATTTATTGGTGACCAAGGGAATTATCACCGCCAAAAAAGTCAGCGTCACCAACATCAGCAAACGCCACAAAGTTCGCTTGGATGAAAAAGCCAAGAAAGCCGCTTAAGATTACAGATGTACAGATAAACATACAGATTGTACAGATCAACTACACTTGGATGAGCGTAATACTGCTAAACTATTTCAATAATCTGTATTATCTGTACCTTTAATCTGTACATCTGTAACACCACCTTGACAAAGTAGTTAAAGTTTGCTATAATACTGTCAGATTAAGTCGTGGCCTATAAGCGCTAACCTTATTGCCTTGGCTGATCTCACGTTTATAAATTAAGAAGTAACTGCAAGAAATCTATGGCAGAGGAATTCG